>NZ_CP021376.1:2485000-2580000 GCF_002157875.1 Oceanisphaera avium | reverse complement strand
TTATAGGGAGCGACAGATTTAGCGCAAGCGCTTTTATGATTTAAATCACGCTTTTAGCACTGACCGCTCAAACACCCAGCAAGCACACATGATACCCACAGAGTTATGCACATTAGTGCTGAAAAACATGAAGTGTAAGTGATGAGGTGGACGAGATATAACAGGATCCTATTAAGATCAACCGTCATTCTTTTAAATCTAGGGCGAGTGCAGGCTTAGATTCACAGTTCAACACGACCCATTGTGCTTCTCCTATAGAAGCCGCTACTCTGAGATCACTTCATTGCTGGCGTGGATGTTCAAGATGGCAACATTAAATAGTTATAACGGGATCATGCCAAGCTTAGCAGCGGGCGTGTTTATAGAAAAATCAGCGGTTTTATATGGCGATATAAAGGTTGGAGAGGACTCGAGTATTTGGCCGTTAGTGGTTGCACGCGGTGATGTACATCGTATTCGTATTGGTAAGCGCACTAACATTCAAGATGCTTGTGTATTACATGTGTCTCGACCCAGCCTGATCTTACCTGGCGGTTTGCCACTCCATATCGGCGACGATGTCACAGTAGGCCATAAAGCCATGCTACATGCGTGTACTATTGGTAATAGAGTTTTAATTGGCATGGGCTGCATTATTTTGGATGGTGCTAAAGTTGCTGATGAGGTGATACTCGGTGCCGGTAGCCTAGTACCGCCCGGCAAAAAACTGTTATCGGGTTATTTATATGTGGGTAGTCCAGCTCGTCAAATAAGAGAGCTCACCGTGCAAGAGCGAGCGTTTTTAGCAGAATCTGCCGCTAATTATGTCCGCTTAAAAGACGAATATTTAGCGGCCTTGCCTTAGTTTTTATTATAAAGTTAAGCTGCCATCAGGTCCAAACGCCTCTTGGCTAATTAAATCACTAACCTGCTCTTCTATATCAAAACGCTGCGCTTCAAACGCTAACATAATACTGGCTTCGTCTACTAGCTGTTGGCCGCTCAGATGTTCAAGTAAAGCGACACTGATGTGGCATAGTACTTGCCCGCCAAACCACTGTGCACTAAAAGTCAGTTTTGCTTGCTCTGGTTGCCAGACGAGGTCGTCATTTACAATAATGTCTTGATTCATCTCTTCTCTCCTAGAGCGTAGTCGCTAATTGCTTGCGCAAAGCGTCGAGTACTGGCAGCACGTCGGGGCGCACATCTCGCCATAAATAGAAGCTTTCTGCCGCTTGCCCCACCAGCATCCCCAAGCCATCAAAGCGGCGGGTAAGCCCTTGCTCTTTTGCCCATACTAAAAAAGGCGTGTCAGTCGCGTCATACATCATGTCATAAACGCAGGTATTTTCCTGCAAGACATCATTGGTTAATGCCAATGACTCGCCTTGCAAGCTTGCCGAGGTACTGTTGATAATAATATCAAACGGCTGAGTTAACTCGGTAAGTGGCGCGCTACTTATATTACCAAACGCCGCAAAGTGCTCAGCTAATTCCTCGGCTCGTTCGGGCGTGCGATTAGCAATTACTATGTGTGCAGGTTGTTCGGCCAGCAGAGGCGCAAGGGCTCCGCGTGCGGCGCCGCCAGCTCCTAACAAGAGAATGTTTGCGCCGGTTAACTTAACGCCTAACCGCTTTAAGTCCATGACTAAACCCGCACCATCGGTGTTATCACCTAACCAACGGCCATCGGCTAATAAATGTAAGGTATTCACCGCCCCTGCCAGTTTAGCTCTTGGAGTGAGCTCATCGGCTATTTCGAGCGCTTGCGTTTTAAAAGGCACAGTAATGTTACAACCAACACCGCCTTGGCTAGCAAAGTGACTTAAGCTATCGGCAAAGCCATCCAGCGGCGCTAATAAACGCTGGTAGTCGAGTTGTTGCTGGGTTTGCTCAGCAAACTGCTGATGAATAAAAGGCGATTGACTGTGTTTGATGGGATGACCGATAACGGCATATCTGTCCATGATGAAAATGCTCGCTGACAAAAGAGGAAGATTTAATATCGCCTTAGTAGACGGTAAAAACCCAGATATTGCCAGTCTCTACAGTTTTTGGTTGCAAAAATTACTAAAACGAATAGATTTTGCGCTAACGAACAAAAATATTGTGGCTAGCATTGGATACTGAACTCTTAAAAACCTTCTTAGAGGTGTCGCGTACTCGTCATTTTGGCAAGGCGGCAGAACACTTATACCTGACGCCGTCGGCGGTCAGCTTTCGCATCCGTCAGTTAGAAAGTCAGTTGGGTGTCACCTTGTTTACGCGACTGCGAAATAATATCCAACTTACTTCGTCGGGTGATGCGCTGATCCCTCATGCGGAGTCGATGTTATTAGCGTGGGCACGTGCGCAACATGAAGTAGCATTAAGTGAGCGCCAAACCCAACAGTTAGCGGTGGCAGGAACAGCGAACTTATGGGATGCCTACTTACAAGAAGGATTGCATCGGTTGTATTGCGAGTTGCCGGCATTATCGTTGCGTGCTGATATTCGCACGCCAGAGCAAATGACTCGCGCCTTATTAGGACGCACCTTGGATTTGGCGTTTTTAACAGATCCGGCGCGCATTGAGGGCGTACGCCATGTCGCACTGCACACCATGGAGCTACAACTGGTGTCGTCCCATCAGCATCTCGATACAGCTAAAGCTATGGCGCAAGATTATATTCGCATCGATTGGGGAACCGCGTTTAACACTCAACATGCAAAACTCTTTAATGCCAGTACGCCCCCTATTTTACACACCGGCTCGGTACGCATCGCTTTAGAATATTTATTACATCATGGTGGCAGCACGTTTCTACCCAGCTCCATGATCAGTCATTATCAACAACAGGAGCAGTTATTTATTGTGGCTGATACGCCCTCAATTAGCCGCGAAGTATACGCGGCTTATTTACCTGGGGGCGAGCGCCAAGCCCTTATCGATGAAGTTATCGCTTTGTTTGCCCCGCAACACGAGCCAAATTAAAGCCAATCTCTTGGTACTAAGAAGTCTTGTAGCAAGGCTTCTTTGGTGCCGGTTTTAGGCTGCCAATCATATTCCCAACGCGCCAGCGGTGGCATCGACATTAAAATAGACTCGGTGCGACCGCCCGTTTGTAAGCCAAACAAAGTGCCTCTGTCATAGACTAAATTAAATTCAACATAACGCCCACGACGATAGAGCTGGAACTGGCGTTCTTGCTCGGTATAGGGCGTAGCTTTGCGCTTTTCAATAATTGGCAGATACGCCTCTAAATAACCATTACCCACCGCTTGCATAAATTCAAAGCATTGTGCAAAGGGCCATTGGTTTAGGTCATCAAAAAATAAACCGCCTACACCACGAGTTTCATCTCGATGTTTTAGATAAAAGTAGTCATCACACCACTTTTTATAGTCTTCATATACGTGCTTGCCAAAAGGCGCACATAAGTCATGAGAAACTTGATGCCAGTGTTGGCAGTCTTCTTCAACCGGATAAAAGGGGGTTAAGTCAAAGCCGCCGCCAAACCACCACACCGGATCGGCGCCCTCTTTTTCGGCAAAGAAAAAGCGCACATTCGCATGACTCGTAGGCACATGCGGATTATGAGGATGGATCACTAAAGAGACGCCCATGGCTTCAAAGGATCGCCCTGCCAATTCTGGGCGATGAGCGGTGGCGGAGGCGGGCATGGCATCACCATGTACATGGGAAAAATTAACACCGCCTTGCTCAATAACTTTACCGTGGCGCATAACACGACTACGCCCGCCGCCGCCTTCGGCACGCGTCCAACTGTCTTCTAGAAATTGTCCGCCACCATCCGCTGCTGCTAAGCCAGCACAAATAGTATCTTGTAGCTGGAGTAAATATGCTTTTACGGCGTGGATATCAGGTTGAGTGCTCATTATAATGTCTCTCGCAGGTTAACGTCAGGCCGGTCGCACCACGGCAAAAGTGCAGGCATCGCGGATTAAAGAAGGGTTAGCTAGCCCTTGGGTATGGCCAGGTAAGATATAGTCAAGTTCACAGCCCAATTGCTGTGTTAAAAGCTCGGCACTGCGCGCCGGTGGCTGCCCTGTGATATTAGCGCTGCTTGATACTAATGGCTTACCAAACGCTAAACACAAGTCATGAACTTGAGGATGTGCGCTCACTCGAACCGCCAGTGAAGAAAACTGCCCTTTAAGCCAAGTAGGCACTGCACTTTTAGCAGGAATAATCCAAGTATTAGGTCCTGGCCAAGTAGCTAGAATGTCTGTTAAGCGCCCTTTAGGTAACTGAGTTAAGTCAAGATAGGGTAATAACTGACTCATGTCCGCCGCCACTAGTACTAAACCTTTTTCAATGGGGCGATGTTTAATATTAAGCAATCGCTGTACGGCTTGGCTGTTATCAGGATCACAGCCTAAGCCAAATACAGCTTCAGTGGCATACCCTATTACACCACCTTGGCGCAAATGTGAGAGTGCCACCTTCAATTCATTTTCGTTCATTATCTTCCTTAGCCTAGCATTAGCTAACTCTGGCCTGTCCCCATCGGCTGTTGGTAATCACAGCTTTTTTTAGGGCAATGCCACTGTCCTTTTCGCTCCACCAAGATGCTAAATCCGCAATCAGGGCACGTCCTAGCGACCGGCTTATCATTACTAATAAAACGACATTTTGGATAGTGGTTGCAAGCGTAAAAGCGCTTACCGTAGCGTGAAGTTCTAGCCACTAATTGCCCTTGGTGACAAATAGGGCATTGTGGCTCTTCGGTTTGGGCTTCATTGAGATCGGCAATATGATGACATTCGGGGTAATGACTGCAGCCGATAAAAAGACCATAACGCCCTTTTTTAAGCGCTAAGGGGTGATGACATAGCGGACACTCACTGCCTTCTAATATTTTTTCTATGTCTTGATCTGGCTCTATCACTTTAAGGGGGCGCAGATAATCACAGGCAGGATAAGCGGAGCAGCCTAAAAAGGTGCCGTGTTTACCATGGCGCATTTCAAGGGCGGCATGGCATTGTGGGCAAGGCGTTTGCTCCCATTCTGGAGCGAGTGCTTTTACACTAAATAGACTAGGATCAATTTTTGACATACCGCGCCTCCGAATGCTTTATCGCAATTCTATCAGCGCGGCCTCGTTCAGTGAACCATGCCTTCTTGTTGCTCAAAAATAAGCTCTTCTAGCTGATGATAAGCAGACTCTCCACCAGGCACATTAAATAGCACCATCATGGCTACCCATTTAAGATCATCTAACTCAATCTCTGGCGGGTCTAGCTCCATGAGTCTTTCAATAACAATTTCACGAGTGGTGGCGTTTAATACTTGGATTTGTTCTAAAAATAACAGAAAGCCTCGGCCTTCGGCGTTAATTTTATACATCTCATCAGGTGTGTAGATACGAAATGAGTTAAGTTCAGACGTGGCCCAAGAAGGAGTTTCATCCGTTTCTTGTAAATCAGCTAAACGTTCTAGCCAAGCTAGCGCCTTGAGGATCTCTTGCTTATGAAAGCCAGCTTGGCTTAATTCATCGGCGAGTACATCCTGTTCTACCATGGTCTCTACATCGGTGTGGATGTAGCTTTCGAATAAGTACATGAGTACCTCGAACATGATCATCCCCTCCTCGCTCTGACATAACCCCCAGGTACAGATGCTACCCAGCCAGCCAATTCCAGCTCGACCAACCGAATAAGTACATCTTGCACCGGCTGTTGGCAACGGTCGGCAATAATATCTAGCGCCGTTACCTCTAACCCTACGTTATCCAACAACTCTGGATAAGGCAATAATTGCTCGGCACTTGCGCGTAGAATTTTGACATTGGACACTGAAAACGCGCTCAGCTCCTCTAGGACGTCGCTCGCCTCTAATACCAGTTTGGCTCCTTGTTGAATTAATTGATTACACCCTGTTGCCAGTGGATTTTGCCAAGCGCCAGGAACAGCAAACACTTCTCGCCCTTGCTCAAGAGCGTAACGAGCCGTAATTAAAGAGCCACTACGCTCCGCCGCCTCTATAAGCAATACGCCTAAACTTAACCCGCTAATAATACGATTGCGCCTAGGAAAATGATGAGCTAACGGCTTAGCCCAGGGGTAACACTCAGAAACTAGCGCGCCTTGTGCTTCAAGCAAGCGAGCGGCCAGCGTAGTATGGCGCTTAGGATAAATGTTCGCTAAACCAGAGCCTAATACCGCAATACTTTTACCTTTAGCAGCGAGTGCACTCTGATGACTAAGGCCATCAACGCCTAAGGCTAAGCCAGAGGTAATCACGGCACCCGCTTCTACTAACGGCGGGATTAAGCGCTGCGTATTTTCTTTACCGACATAAGAGGGGTGGCGACTGCCTACCACGGCGAGCTGCGCTGCACTAAGCACGCTGAGATCCCCTTCCACAAACAAAATCAGCGGTGATGCAGGAATAGCTTTGAGCTGGGGCGGATAGTCAGGACTAGACCAAACTATCACATGGCGCTGGTGCAGAGCGGTTTGCCATTTTAAAATGGCTTCTAATAAATCAAAATGCGCCGTTTGCAGCGCGGTTATTTGACTCGCATTTAATTTAGTTTGAGCGAGCAGTTGGTCGCGATACCAATGCTCACCTAGCGTTTGGTAAAGCTGAAGGGCCCTCACCGGCCCTATGCCTTGAGTGTTTTGTAACGCCAGCCAAGGTAATAAAGGGTGCTGAGCTAACTGAGACTCTGTCATTGCCTACCTCATCCATAAGCTAGGGTTAGCGAATACCCTTAGGGTTAGAAAGGGGCTTACCACACACAAAACGCAGCCTACTTAGTGCGCTTATTTCCCTACATAATCACTCAAGTATTAAGTCTTGCTGTTTTTTGCCCGCCGACACGGCTAAAATAGTATCAATATCGCTAGATAAAAGAGTTTATTTGCTATGGCTAAATTATTACCTGTATTACGTTTTCCTGATGAGCGCCTGCGCACTGTGGCTAAGCCCATCACTGAATTCACCCCTGAATTAGCACAAATTGTAGATGATATGTTTGAAACCATGTATGCCGAAGAAGGCATTGGGCTGGCTGCAACTCAGGTCGATATTCATCAGCGCTTAATTGTGATTGATGTGTCGGAAGACAGAGCCGAGCAATTGGTGCTAATTAATCCTGAAATTTTAGAGCAAAGCGGCAGCACCGGTATTGAAGAAGGCTGCTTGTCAGTACCCGGTGCGCGCGCGCTCGTAGAAAGAGCTGAGTTTATTAAAGTACGCGCTCAAAATGTCAAAGGTGAAACCTTTGAATTAGAGGCCGATGAGTTACTGGCGATCTGTATTCAGCATGAAATGGATCACTTGATTGGTAAGTTATTTGTAGATTACTTGTCGCCATTAAAGCGCCAACGTATTCGTCAAAAGATGGAAAAGCTAACCAAGCAAGAAGCCCAAGAACTGCAATCATAAGGATATCTTTTGCCCGCACTTAATATTATTTTTGCCGGTACACCGGATTTTGCCGCCCGCCACTTACACGCTCTGCTGGCTTCTAAACATAAAGTGGTGGCAGTTTATACCCAGCCCGATCGTCCTGCGGGACGGGGTAAAAAGCTGACACCCAGCGCCGTTAAAATTGCCGCCGAGCAGGCAGGTATTCCGGTGTTACAGCCACCTAGCTTGCGTGATGAAGAAGCGCAACAAGCGTTAGCTGCATTAAACGCCGACTTAATGGTGGTAGTCGCTTATGGTTTAATTTTACCTCAAGCGGTGTTGGATGCGCCGCGCTTAGGTTGTATTAATGTGCATGGCTCTTTACTACCCCGCTGGCGCGGTGCGGCGCCCATTCAGCGCGCCATTTGGGCGGGAGATAGAGAAACCGGTGTTACCATTATGCAGATGGATAAAGGCCTTGATACCGGCGCTATGCTCCATACTGCGCGCCTACCTATTCTTAATGATGATACCTCAGCCAGCTTATATGAGAAGTTGGCAAAGATTGGTCCAGTGGCGTTATTAGAAAGTGTGCACCAATTAGCCAGTGGCACAGCTACGGCTCAAGTACAAGACGATACACAAGCTACCTACGCTGACAAACTTTCTAAAGAAGAAGCACACATCGACTGGCATCAATCAGCTGCACAGATTGAGCGCTGTATACGGGCTTTTAATCCTTGGCCGGTGAGTTTCTTTTTCGTCGGCGAGCACAATATTAAGGTGTGGCAGAGCGAGGTTTTAAGCGACGGTGCTCCTACGTTAGCAACCCCTGGGACTATTATTAATGCCAGCAAAGCCGGCATTGAAGTGGCCACGGGCGACGGTGTATTACGCTTGCTCAGTTTGCAGCCTCCCGGTAAAAAAGCCATGAGCTGCCAAGACTTGCTCAATGCTCGTAAAGACTGGTTCCACGTCGGCGCTGTACTCACTTAATCTCTCAATACTAAAGAGTAATTTTATGAAAACCCGTGCCGCAGCCGCTAATATTATTCACCAGGTGCTTAACCAAGGGCAGTCTTTATCAGGCCTTTTGCCTCGCTATCAGCAAGAAGTGGCGGCGAAAGATCGTGCGCTTTTACAAGAGCTCTGCTTTGGCAGCTTGCGTTGGTATAGCCGTCTCGATGCGATGGCCAAGCAATTGGTAGAAAAGCCACTTAAAGGCAAATATAAGGTAGTGCATAGCTTACTGATCGTCGGTATCTATCAGTTACTTTATACGCGCATTCCTGCTCATGCCGCATTAGCCGAAACCGTGGCCGCTTGTAAATTACTTAAAGCTGAACCATTTAAAGGCATGGTCAATGGCATATTACGCAACGTACAGCGCCAACAAGAGGCACTCACGGCTAAGGTTGATGCGCTCCCTCAACTGCGCTTAGCTCATCCCAACTGGTTAGTTAAACGCCTACAAAAAGCCTATCCCAACCAGTGGCAAGGTATTTTAGAAGAAAATAACCAGCATCCTCCTATGTGGATCCGCGTTAATCAACATCAGCATAGCCGAGAGCAATACTTAGCGTTATTGGCTGACGCCGAAATTAATGCCACGCCGGATGCCATCGCAGACAGTGCGCTGCGCTTAGCCCGCCCCATGGATGTGGCGCTCTTGCCTGGTTTTGAGCAAGGGGCCAGCTCGGTCCAAGATGCCTCGGCCCAGTTAGCCGCCCAATTGTTAGACGCCCAAGCCGGCGAGCTGGTATTGGATGCCTGTGCAGCGCCAGGAGGCAAAACTGCACACATTTTAGAGCGCCAGCCTAATGTTAAACAGTTAGTCGCCGTTGACTTGGATGGGGAGCGCCTAAAACGAGTAGAGCAAAACTTAGAGCGCATGAATTTAGTGGCCACCGTGATTGAGGCGGACGCTGCACAGCCTGACACATGGTGGCATGGCGAGAATTTCGACCGCATTTTGCTGGATGCGCCTTGCTCCGCCACTGGAGTGATCCGCCGTCATCCTGATATTAAGTGGTTGCGGCGCGCCGAAGATATCGCCCAGTTAGCCACATTACAGGCGCACATCTTAGATGCCCTTTGGTTAAAGCTGGCGCCCGGTGGCACGCTGTTATATGCCACTTGCTCGATTTTACCTGATGAGAACTGTGAGCAAATTATCGCTTTTTTAAGCCGCACCCCAGATGCGCAGCATGTTGCTTTGCATGACGAAGACACCCCGACTCAGCCTGGCTGGCAAATTTTGCCCATGGCTGAGCAAGGTGATGGCTTTTATTATGCCAAATTAAGAAAGCTGGCATGAAAATCATTATCTTAGGTGCGGGCCAAGTGGGCGGTACTCTCGCTGAAATTCTGGTCAGTGAAAACAATGACATTACGGTAGTCGACACCCATGCCGAGCGCCTGCGCGAGTTACAGGATAAGTTCGACTTGCGCGTCATTAATGGCCACGGCTCTTATCCGAGTGTGTTACGCGATGCGGGTGCTCAAGATGCAGACTTGTTGGTAGCGGTAACCAGTAGCGATGAAACAAATATGATCGCTTGCCAAGTGGCTTTCTCACTATTTAATACCCCCAATAAAATAGCGCGTATTCGCTCGCCAGAGTTTTTAGCCGAGCGCGAGCGCTTATTTCTTAATGAAGCGCTGCCAGTAGATAACCTCATTGCCCCCGAGCAATTAGTGACAGATTATATTTATCGCCTAATCCAATATCCTGGAGCGCTGCAAGTAGTGGATTTTGCTCAAGGCAAGGTAGGCTTAGTGGCGATTAAAGCTTACTACGGGGGGCCGTTAGTGGGTAATGCCCTCTCTAGCTTGCGCGACCATATGCCAGGCATAGATACTCGAGTCGCGGCCATTTTTCGCCAAGACCGCCCCATTCGCCCTCAAGGCACTACTATCATTGAAGCCGATGATGAAGTGTTTTTTGTGGCAGCCAGTGGCCATATTCGTGCGGTCATGTCGGAGTTACAGCGCTTAGAAAGTGATTATAAACGGATCATGATTGTGGGCGGTGGCCACGTGGGTTCAGGGTTGGCCAAACGCTTAGAAAAAAATTACTCCGTTAAGCTTATTGAGCATAGCTTTAAGAGAGCCGAACAACTCTCGGAGCAATTAGAGAACACCATTGTTTTTTGTGGCGATGCCGCCGATCAAGAGTTATTGCTTGAAGAGCATATAGAGCAAATTGATGTATTTATTGCCGTCACTAACCAAGATGAAGCCAATATAATGTCGGCCATGTTGGCAAAAAAACTGGGTGCTAAGAAAACCATGGTATTAATTCAGCGCAGTGCCTATGTAGACTTAGTACAAGGTGGCAGCATAGATGTGGCTATATCTCCTCAACAAGCGACTATTTCTGCCCTACTCACGCATGTGCGTAAAGCCGATATCGTTAATGTGCACTCGTTGCGCCGCGGAGCAGCAGAGGCCATTGAAGCCATAGCCCATGGCGATAGCGCCACCTCTAAAGTAGTGGGTCGCCAAGTAGGTGAGCTTAAGTTACCACCTGGCACTACCATTGGCGCCATCGTTAGAAAAGATGAAGTGATTATTGGCCATAACCAAACGGTAATTGAGCAAAACGATCATGTTATTTTATTTCTGGTAGATAAGAAATTTATCCCTGAGGTGGAGCGCTTATTTCAGCCTAGCCCATTCTTCTTATAAATTTAGGCTATTCACTTCCCCATTCCCTTTACATGCTTTTTTAATCTTTAGCTGCTTGAGAGTCAGTGGCAGTCTCTGGCAAGCGCGCCTCTTGGTCTGGCGAGTCTCGCAAATGCTCAGGCAGCGGTTTAGTCACCTCTACGCCCAACTCGCGAAAGGCTTCCGCTTGGCGAATTAAATTACCGCGCCCCGTACTCAGCTTTTTCATGGCGCGCTGATAACTGTCTTCTGCTTTATGTAACGAGTGCCCGACGGCTTCCATATCTTCGGTAAAAGAGCGTAGCTTTTCATAAATCTTACCTGCAGATTCGGCAATTTTACGGGCATTTTGGTTTTGGCGCTCCACGCGCCATAAGTTTTCGATGGTGCGCAAGGCCACTAATAAGTTAGTGGGGCTGACTAATAAAATATTATTATCTAAACCGTATTTTACTAATGCCGGCTCGGCTTCAACGGCGAGTAGAAAAGCCGGCTCTACCGCCACAAACATCAGCACATAATCCAGAGTGCGCACACCTTGCAGTTGTTGATAATCTTTGCGGCCTAGCTCTCTAATATGACCGCGCACCGAATTAACATGCTCGCGCAACGCCTGCTCGCGAGCGCCCGCCTCTTCGCCATTAAAGTAGCGCTCATAAGCGGTGAGAGAGACTTTGGCATCGATTATAATGTCTTTGTTTTGGGGTAAGTGCACTACCACATCGGGCTGATAACGTTTGCCTTGGGCATTATTAAGGCTTAGCTGAGTACTGTATTCATGGCCTTCGCGCAAACCAGACTCAGAAAGCACTCGCGCTAACACCACTTCCCCCCAGTTTCCTTGTTGCTTGCTGTCACCTTTTAAGGCGCGGGTGAGCGCCAAGGTATCAGCACTCATCTGCTGATTTAACTCAGCTAGGCGCTCAATTTCAAACTTTAAACTGTGGCGTTGGCGGCTTTCATCGGCGTAGGTTTCTTGAATGTTGCGTCTAAAGCCTTCTAATTGCTCTCGTAGGGGGGTGAGTAGACCATCTAGACTATGCTGATTTAGCTCTCGAAAATTATGAGTTTTTTGTTCAAAAATCCGTTGTGCTAAATTTTCAAACTGTTGGGCTACGCGCGCGTCATTGGCGCTAACTTCTGCTTGTTTATCTGCCGCCCACTGGCGCTCTTGGCGCAGTAGCGTTTCGTACTCCTTCAAGCGACCGTTCATCTTTAATAGCAGCTGTTGCTGTTGCTCCAGCTTATAGCGCGCGCTTTCTAAGTCTTGGTGTTTCTCTTGTAGCCGCTGCTGACCTTGTTGCACTTGTTGGACGAGCAACTGCAGACGAGTACTTAATATCAGACGAGTTAAAGCCGCGCCCATAAGCAATGCAGCTAGCATTAATAAGTAGGGCCAATAAAGTAAAAGAAGTGACATCATTAACGGCTACGCTGTTCAAGATGCGCTTTAACGTGGCGATTCAACTTTAGCCACACTAAGA
Source organism: Oceanisphaera avium (assembly GCF_002157875.1). Taxonomy (NCBI): domain Bacteria; kingdom Pseudomonadati; phylum Pseudomonadota; class Gammaproteobacteria; order Aeromonadales; family Aeromonadaceae; genus Oceanisphaera; species Oceanisphaera avium. The sequence continues at coordinate 2,567,508 of NZ_CP021376.1, read as the reverse complement.
CATATAACAAATAACCTAGCATGATCACCCATTTGTGCTGATTAGTTCCTTCATCTAGCTGAGCAAAGCTCACTCCAGTGAGCTCTACATAGGCCACAAGTAATAAGGGAAACATTAAAAATACCGACCAGCGCCAGCTTTGATTAATAATTGAAAGAATGACACTGTTATTCAACATAGTTTTCCCAAAGGCAAAAGTGGCGCCACTTAGTAGCGAAGCAGTGATAGCTCAAGTTATTGCTTAAGGTAGTCTTTAAGACGCGTACAGGGGATAGAGCTTGAAGAGGATAGCGCATAGGCCGCCCACTGACTGGCTTGGTTAAGGGCACTGGCCATGGGCAAGGCATTTAATAAGCCATGAATAAGGCCGGCCGCAAAGGTATCACCTGCGCCAGTAGCATCAATGACAGCAACATCAGGTGCTGGCACTCGCAAATGTTGGGTGGCGGAAAAGGCTTCTGCCCCTTGCTCACCGTGGGTGACCACTAACCACGCTAAGCTGTCGCCCGCTAAGGTGCGAGCATGATGCCACAGGTCTTGATGTTGCGCGCTAATATCCGCCGCAGACGCTATCATGATATGGCACGGCCTTAGCCAAGTGTTATCTTTAGGATATTGGCTAACCACTAAAGTCTGGCTGAGCATGTCTGCCATATACTCACCCACTGCCTCACCTTGATAGTTAACATATAAACAATCCAGTGCCGTTGAAGGCAAGGGGCTGGGTAAGCAAGAGGGCGTTGCTTGGCGCAAGATAGTGCGCTCACCTTGATTATCAACCAAGACTAAGAGCTCACCTGTGGCACCACAAAATTGCTCCACTTCACTTACATCTAGACCTAATTCTTGGGCAGTATTTAAAATCCACTCACCGGTTGCATCTTGCCCGACTCTAGATAACACCCGCACCTCATGGCCGGCCCATAATAACCCGATTCCGGTATTAGCCCCGCCACCGCCTAAACGCCGCCCTTGGTCTTGATATAAGATACGCCCACCCGGCGCCAAAGCGTCATTTAGCAGCAAAACATGATCGCAATTTAAATTGGCCAGTAGCCGTATCTTTGCCATAACACCCTTTTCATTATAATTTTAAACACCATCACTTAATCGGCGCGGCTCACATAACGTTTATCTGTAGTGTGAATACGCACTTTATCACCTATCTCTAGGTATTCAGGAACTTGAATGGTCAGCCCAGAGGCAAAGGTCGCCGGTTTAGTGCGTGCCGAAGCAGAGGCTCCTTTTAATTCCGGCGCAGTATCAATAATTTCCATTTCTACGGTTTGCGGCGGCTCAAGGCCAATAATATGGCCATCAACTAATAACGCTTGGATACCGGTGGTACTTTCATCGATAAATAGCAGCTCATCAGCAATATCAAGGCTGCGAATGGGATACTGGCTAAAATCTTCAGTATCCATAAAGATATGCTCCTCGCCATCAATATAAGATAACACCACTGAGCGGCGCCCCAGCTCAATCAGATTAAGTTGCTCATCGCCTTTAAAGCGCTCTTCCACTTTATGACCGCTTTTTAAGTCATTAAAGCGCATCTTATATAAGGTGGCGCCGCCTCGCGCACTGGGAGTTTGGATATCGATATCACGGACCATCAATAGTTTCCCGTCGAGCTCTACTACTACGCCTTTTTTAATGTCACTTGCCTTTGCCATATCCGTCTCCAACGCCCACTTACCATTAAGATAAGAGTGCATCTTAGCCAAGCCCATGCATTTGCGCGAGCACTAGCACGCTTATCAATTATTAGGCCACCGTAAGGTGGCCTAATATCACTGCTTCTAGCTCTGCGTTAGGAAGCTAATACCTTATCCAATGCTTGTTCAAAAGTAGCTACGGTCGCCGCCACATCTTGCAGTTTTTCTAAGCCAAATAAGCCGACGCGAAAAGTTTTAAAGTCTGCAGGTTCATCACATTGCAAAGGCACACCGGCAGCAATTTGTAGTCCTTGTTCTTTAAACTTAGCGCCATTATTGATAGCACCATCTTGGGTGTAGCACACCACCACACTGGGCGCGGCAAAGCCTTCTGCCGCTAAGCTTTTAATGCCTCGCTTAGCCAACACAGCTCTTACCTGTGTACCCAATTGTTGTTGGCGCAACTTCATCTGTTCAAAGCCAAGGCTGGCCGTTTCCTTAATGGTATCGCGAAATTGAGCCAAGGCATCGGTGGGCAAGGTGGTGTAATAAGCGTGATTACCCTGCTCATAGGCCTCCATGACCTTAAGCCATTGTTTAAGATCACAGGCAAAACTGGTGCTTTGCGTTTGCTCTGCTTTAGCACGAGCCCGCTCACTGAGCATAACTAAGCCACAACAGGGAGCGCTACTCCAGCCTTTTTGGGGGGCACTCAGTAACACGTCGACTCCACAGGCTTTCATATCAACCCAAGTGGCGCCAGAGGCAATGCAGTCCAATACAAACAAGCCGCCCACTTCGTGAGTGGCTTGGCTCACCGCTTGTAAATAATCGTCGGGCAATATCATGCCCGCTGCCGTTTCTACATGAGCAGCAATCACTAGCGCAGGCTTATTTTTTTGAATAGTCGCCACCACTTCCTCTATGGGCGCGGGGGCAAAGGCGGCTTGCGGGCCATCTTCAATAGCCCGCGCCAGCAAGACGGTTTCTGAGGCAGGAATCTTGTCTGCTGCAAAAATCTGGCTCCAGCGATAGCTAAACCAACCATTACGAATAATAAGACAGTCTTGGTGAGTCGCAAATTGGCGAGCTACCGCTTCCATGCCAAAGGTGCCACTGCCAGGGATCACTGCAACCGACGACGCTTGGTAAATCTCCTTTAGCGCCGAGGAAATATCTCGCATCACTTGCTGAAAGCGCACCGACATATGATTAAGGGAGCGGTCGGTATAAACCACTGAAAATTCCCGCAGACCCTCTGGGTCAACATGGGGCAACAATCCGGACATAAACACCTCTATTTATAACGCAAATATAACGGCCCCAAGCTTTAAATTACTCGAGATACCGACATCCAGACTTATAACCGCTATTGGCAGCCTTTATTTGGCAGCTGGCAAATACCAGTCACCTTAAGAGCCAATAGGGGCGAAACCCGAAGGGGGCGAGTGATGAGTCTGAGTTAGTCTAGGCTGACGCTCAGCACAGGCCAAACATGAGTCTATTAATAATGCCTAATCTGTGGGTAAATAACAAAGAACTAATACACAAATCTTGTGCATTCATCGCTGCCAGCAGAGCACTCGACAATGTTACTATAAAGGCCCTATTTTACCCTGGCATATTTGCTTTTATATAAGGTGACAGTTCATGAATGAAACATTTAGCTTAGAAGGCCGCCCTTTTATCCCTTTACATAACTTACTGAAAGTCTTGGGTTGGTGCGAGTCGGGAGCCATGGCTAAAGAGGTGATCGATGTTGGCCTGGTGACAGTAGACGGACAGGTAGAGCTTCGCAAGCGCTGCAAAATTCTGGCGGGGCAAGTAGTCCGCTTTCAAAAACAACAAGTCACAGTCAACGAATAAAACCCTGAGCCTCGCGGTTTTTAGCATGAAGTTAAGGCCCAAGTAAGCGCTTTCGCCAGTCAACAACTTGACCGGCGGCTAAATACTCCTCAGCTTTATTACGCCAGCTCGGCGATAACGCTTTAAGCGCGGCGAGCTCACGTAAATTATTCGCACAATAGGCTAAGTTATAAACAATATCGCTAGCACGCTTAACACTCATAGTAGGATGGGGGCGTTCAAGCAAGGTTAGCTCGGCTTGGGGATTAACCTGCCCAGGATGAAGTACTCGCAACAGCCAACCCGTGCGGCCATTGGCTTGTACCAGTACCGAAAAAAACTCATAACCAAAGCGCGCGTTTAGCTTATAACAAGGTGAGCGCGGCTGACTAATTTGCACCACCGCCTCATCTAATTGATAAATATCACCAATACAAGCCTCGGCTTCGGTTAATCCTTCCCCTGATATATTTTCACCAAACCCACCCGCACTCAATAACCTCAAGGCGCTGTTTAGCCCCATGCCTTGAAACCAAGCCAACCAACTTACATAGTGCTCATAAGGATAATAATGGAGCGCCCGCTCCACGCCACCATGAAAAGGAGTGGAAACTTGGGTGTCTTCCACCAGTCCCGTAACATCACAAAATTGCGCACGGGTAATAGGCTTTTTATCGATAGCACTTTCCATATCCTGAGTCAGCGCGCTCGCCCGCCCAGTTAAGATACTCACCTGCATGCTTTCTCCTTCGGTCATTCTTCGTCTATTATCACATTTGAGTCTGAGCATAGCCGCTAACGCCTACACAAAATGGTAGTTTGCGCTCATTATCCGTTTTTATAACACCTGCACGGCTGAGCTTAAGAGAAGCAAGCCCTTTTAGCGCATTCCCAGACAAATATAGCAATAGCTCGGCGCGGCGCTTGAAAAGTCGGCGCGGGCTGTTCACTATTCTCATATCTTAAAAGCAGTGAGTCTCGTATTACTCACCCTTAGCCAAATAACAAGACTAGGAGCCGTTATGAAAATCGCCATCTTAAGTGCCAGCGCGCTGTTACTCACCGCCTGTAGCAGTGGGCCCAGCACCGTTGATTCTAACTTGATGCATCATCATTGGAACTTAAGTGCCATTGATGGAGAAGCTATCGACACCAATATTAAGTCTGACTTAGAAATAGCGGAGCATTTAACCATTAACGGCTTAGCCGGTTGTAATCGCTTTTTTGGCAGTGCTACCATTGAAAATAATCGTCTGCTCGCCGATCCACTCGCCAATACCAAAATGCTCTGCGCTCCTGAAGAGCAAGCCATAGAGCAAGCCGTCTTAACTACCTTAGGGACAGGAGCAAAAATTAATAATAAGGGTGAACAGCTCGAGCTGATTGGCGAGCAGCATACGCTTACTTATACCTTGGCAGACTGGATGTAGCCATGGCGGATACTTTTATTATCTGTCCGGCTTGTCAGGCTAAAAATCGCGTGCCTAGCGCGCGGCTCCACCATTCCCCTACCTGTGGGAAATGCCAAGCCAGCCTATTACCGCTCGCACCACTTGAATTAAACGCAAGCCAGCTCTCGCGTTTACACGCTCATGAAACACTGCCCTTAATTGTCGATTTTTGGGCACCTTGGTGTGGCCCTTGCCTACAGATGGCGCCCACCTTTGAAAAAGTCGCCAGCCAGTTTGCAGGCCAGTTTCGCTTTGCCAAATTAGATACACAAGCGCATTCCAGCACCGCGACACAGTGGGCCATTCGCTCTATCCCTACTTTAATCGCGTTTGTGCAAGGTAAAGAAGTTGCTAGACAATCAGGGGCGCTGTCTGAGGGACAGTTACAAGCTTGGCTAGCTAACTTAACTTAATAATGCAGGCCAAAGTCTGCGCTTATATAAGCGCGAGCTCAAATAACAAATTTACAAATAAGCGCTAGCCGCACTTTTTGGTGCGTGAACGATAATAGGCATTCAGCTAATGCGTGAATTGCTAAGTTTAATCACATGGAAAATAAAGGTTTATAATGGTGGAATATATAACGGATCAAGTTGAACAAGCGCGCTTAGCAGGTATTTTAGCCAAAACGCGCACCATAGCGCTGGTAGGTGCCTCTAACCGCCCAGAGCGAGCAAGCTATCAGGTGATGGAGTATTTATTACAACACGGCTTTGTGGTGCACCCGGTTAACCCTCAGTTAGCAGGCGCAATCATCTTAGGCCAAACCTGTGTTGCTGAATTAGACGAGCTCGAGCAAGATATTGATTTGGTGAATGTCTTTCGCCGTGGGGAATTTGCCGCGCAGCTTGCTGAGCAAGCCTTGGAGCTTGATACTCAGTGTTTATGGTTACAAGAGGGAGTGGTGTGCCAAGCCGCCGCCGATATCGCTCACGAAGCAGAGCTGGATTATGTAGAAGATCTTTGTATTAAAAAAGCGCACCAGCAACTTAAGGCCGCCCTTAACTAATCCGCTCCACGAACATAATTGAGGAGCAAAGTGCTCCTCAATTCTCTAAGCGATAGTGACTAGTAACAAGTGACTAGTGATTGGTGATTGGTGATTGGTGATTGGTGATTGGTGATTAGATTAATGATGGGCATGCTCATGCTCAGCGTGCTCTGCTGTTGCTTCGTCCACCGCGACTTCAATCTCGACCTTACCCGCGTTTTTAAAATTTAACGTCACTGGAAAACGACTGCCCAGCTCTGGTACTTCTTTTAATCCCATAAGCATCAGATGCAAGCCGCCCGGGGCCAGCTGTTGTTGCTCTTTAGCCGCTATGGTTAAGTCATCGAGCTTTCGCATCTTCATCAACTCGCCTTCTTTAACGTGCGTATGGATCTCTACTTTTTCTGCAATCGGGCTTTGGGCACTCAATAACACATCATCTGCTTCACCAGTATTGCTAACGGTAAAATACGCCACTCCCACAGTGGCAACCGGTGGTAGGGGCCGCGCCCAAGGATGAGAGATCTCCAACTCACCCACCTGATAATTGTGCGCGAAGGTGGCGCCTGAGCTAAGCAATAAGGCGGAAGCTAACAGTACTTTCCAAGGTGTCATGTGCTATTCCTTTTAATAATTGAAAGTAAATCGTGGCGCAGAAATTAAGATACTAAACTCAATCGCGCGCTAGGTTGATCAAAAATAAGTTATTCATAACTTAATGTAAGATAACACTCTAAATTTTAGCGTCTTTTTAACTGCTGTTATAACAAGCTAACTCTTTGCTGCAGGTGCGCTGAGCAGCATAAAGAAATCATACGGCGCGAGCGGACGGTGATATTTATAGCCTTGTACATAATGACAATCATGCTGGTGCAACCAGTCTTGTTGCTGACTATTTTCTACTCCTTCTGCAACCACAGCTAGCCCTAAGCCTTTCGCCAAGCCCAATACTGATAAAGTAATAGCACAATCGTCTTGATTATCTGGTAGTGACTGGATAAAAGAGCGATCAATTTTTAATTTAGTAAAGGGCAGACTCTTTAGGCGCAATAGTGAGGAGTAGCCAGTACCAAAATCATCAATCGATAAGTTAATACCCATGCTGACTAACTGCTCAAGAGTGTGACGCAGCGCTAAGGAGTCGCCTTTAATCACATCTTCTATCATCTCAAATTCTAATTCATGGCCCTTAATGCTATAGCGGGTTAATAAATGTTGTACTTTATCAATCAATAAAGCGTCCATTATGGTATCGGCCGCCAAATTAACCGCCACCGGTGGCATCGATAACTTGTTAGCTCGCGCCGCTTGAATATCTTGGCAGACGCGCTCTAACACCCACAGGTCGAGCTGGGCAATTAAACCCACTTCATAAGCGAGAGGTAGAAAATCCCCCGGTGTCAGAAACCCTAAGGTGGGGTGATACCAGCGTACTAGCGCTTCACAACTGGCTATAGTTTGATGGGGGACGCTTAAAATAGGCTGATAAAAAACACTTAAGCCATGATTCTCCAAGGCGTTCAGCAATTGCTGCTCTAGTACCACTCGTGCTTTAGCAGAACGAGAAATTTCTTGATTATAAAACTGTGCTTGAGCGCGACCACAGGTTTTGGCATAGTGCATAGCCGACTCGCTTGCTCGTAATAGCGTACTAATTTCAAGACCATCATTAGGGTAAAGTGCTACGCCTGCACTGGTTGTCACCGCGAGTTGCTGCTCTCCCACTTTAATCGGCACATTGAGCTTAGCCATAATGGTCGCTACTGCCACCTCGGGTGAGAGATGCTCAGGCCAGCAACACAACATCGCAAACTCATCCCCTACCACTCGCGCCACCATATCTTTACCTGGAAGCGGCATATCCCTTAAGCGACTGGCAATTTCATTAATCACTATATCGCCCGTGGCCGCGCCTAAGCCATTATTAATGGTATTAAGCCTATCAATATCAAACCATAAAATAGCAAATTCTTGTTCAGGAGCGCTGGCTAATAACCGTTGCATGCGATGCTCTAGTGCACGCTGATTTTGCAAACCCGTAAAATCATCGTGGTAGGTAACATAGTCCAACTGTTTGCGGCTATTTAACCAAGCATGGTGGGAGTTAATAAGGCTGATGGTATCGGCAAATGCCGTCACACAAGCAATATCAGCTAGATGCCATCGTCGATGCTCATCACTTTCAATGCATAACACGCCATATAATCGAGGGCCATCATAAATGGGCGCATCTAGGGTCGCGGCCATAGAAGAGCTGGCACCAAGGTAACTTTCTCGTAAGGATTGAGTACGGACATCGTGAAGTGCATGGTGCGTAAAGAGAATTTCTGCCTCTTCTAGCGCGTTAAAGTAAAGCTCATGATCACGGCGCCATAAGGTTGTAGGCTGAGGGCTAAGTCCTAGGTGTGGTTGATAATAAAGCTCACGACTTAAACAAGCGCCGCTGTCACTGAAGGCCCAAGTTGATACCCTATTCGTTTTTAATAAGTCCCCACATAGCTCTAACAAAGCGGCTAATTTTTGTGGTTGCTCAAGACGGCTAAAGTGCTCGCTATGCACCAGCTGCAACAAGGACTTATGATAGCTAAAGAATTTTTTAACGTGTTCCACAGGTAATCCATTAACTGAGGGTGACCAAGTCTATAGGGCAAAGCTCCAAAGCTAAGCGCTGACTTAAGTTTGTCGTAATTTGAGCTTACTCTTCGCGAGCAATATCAATTTGGCTAAACCCTAACTTAGCGAAGTACTCTTCACGAAAATCTTTCAGTATTTTTCGATCATTTCGACTGACATTAGCCAACTGATTTTCCATACGATGAAAGTCACTCAAGTCGAGCCCTTCTGCAAGAGCAATGGCGTCATACACACTGTGATGCTTATCGTTGGCAAAGCCAATGGTCTTAGGTTGGTTTTGATAAAGATAGTTGATTCGATAAGCCATGGCCCACTCCTTAAATAAAGGCTCATTGTTACCCCATCCGACACCTGACTCAAGCAATGCTTATCTCTAGCCTAAGATAAACTTCCGATAATATAGATACAGCGCACCTTTCCCTATACTTGCCTCTTGGTTAGTAATAGTGGGCAAGATATAACTCAAGGTTTAAGACCTAGCGCTATCATCGTCAGCGACACAGCCGACATAATAATGTGCTTACCGGTTGAGCCCTTCATAGCTTGAGCTAACTCACAGCCTGTAAAAGGATCTATTAATCAGCACAATATGGCATACTAAAATACGTTAACCTATTGTCCTCATTCATTTTTGTGGAGTAGACCCATTTGTGATCAGCATCGAGCGTAAAGATGGTTTCTCTCTTAAAATTTCGCGTATTTTGCGCGAAGCAACAGAGCACAAATTTGATATTTATTTTTTTGTCCCAGGCGAGCTTGGGCTTAACACTAAAGTAGTGCCAGAAGAAGACTTCTACCACAACGCCATTCATGTGCAGCGAACTTACTATAGTGATCGCCCCTATTTGCCGCTGATCCACAGTCGATTAGCTAGGCGCACCGAGCTCTCTTCAGAGCAATATCGCTTAAGTTTGAGCTTATACGCCTATCAATACGCCATTGGTCTTGAGCAATCTTGCCATGAATTGCGTAATGAGCCCGAGGGCGCCAGCCAAGCCGATATTGAAGAACTCATTGCGCTTACCCAAGACATATTACGGCGCTTGCGTCGTAATAAGCCCAAAGATCCCACCCTCAGAAAATACTACGTCAATATTGATAACTATTTATCTTGGTTTACCGAGCAACGATTATTGTCATTAGTCGCGCACCTGCCCCGCAGTGGCGATTATAAAACGGCAAAGGCACTGTTATTAGAAGTGTGTGATTTAGAGCACGAGCATAGGGTGCAGCAAAAATATAACTCCAATTACACCACCGAAGCGTTATCTCGTATTTCTAATAAAATGCGCTTATTACGCCGCTTAATTGAATATCCCGTTACTTTAAAAGAGAAAACTCGCGAGCTAGGTGGCGGTGAAGAAAAAGCACTGAAAGCCGGCGTAACGGCCGTGGTGATGACGGCCATGTCGCTGGCGGTGTTTGAGGTGCGTGAAACACTGGGCAGTATTTCGCTATTGGTTATTTTAAGTTTGGCGCTCTTATATGCACTGCGTGAGGTATTTAAAGATGACTTGCGCAATACCTTGTGGCGCTGGCTGCGTAAAGGTCGGCCTAAATGGCGCCGCCAATACTTTGATGTACACAGCGACCAAGTGGTGGGCCGCCAACTCGAATGGTTTGACTATCGTAAGCCAAGTCGCTTAAGCGAAGATATTTTAGCGGCGCGCCGCGCTAATATTAGCCAAAAAGAAGAAATTGTGATGCATTATGGCAGTCACTCGCGCATGTTACCGATCCGTTTTTTAAGTGGCTATGAACAAACTCGAGAAACTCTACATCTAGATTTAGCCTTACTATCTAAATTGATGGAAAAAGGCTCTCATCACGTTTATCAATTAAAAGAAGGCCAAGTGGCGCGCCACGCCGTAGAAAAACGTTATTTAATCAACTTAGTCACTCGCGAGATCCAAGGGCAAAAGCCGCCGGTGATCCAACGCTGGAAGCTAGTAATGAGCCGCTCTAAAATTGTCGAGATTGAAGAGATTATTCCAGCGATTGAAACAGCAAAAGCCACCGCTCCCGCGCCAGAGGCACCTGCTACAGCAAAGTCCTCCACACCTAATGTACCAACCAGTGAGCAACAGCATAAAGCGTAAGCAAGGGGCTCATAAAAGCCGTCACTTGGAGCAAAGCTGCGAGGCAGATCAGATTTTTACTTATTGTTACTTAAACCTAATTCCATAGCTGGCACTCTGTAGTGCTTGGGCATAGTCATAAGTATTTGGCTTTTCTTTAAAGTGATGGAGGCGCAGCTTGTATGGACTCTTCTCGTAAAAAACTGTCTTTAACAGCGAAAGTCCTACTGGGGATGGGCTTGGGTGTGGTGGTGGGTTTTCTCTTTCGCACTCTACTCAGTGACGTAAGCTTTGTTCAAGAATACCTAGTACAAGGGGCGCTGGTGGTAGGCGGTGATATTTTTATCGCCAGTTTAAAGATGTTAGTAGTGCCACTGATTTTTGTGTCATTAGTGTGTGGTACTAGCTCTTTAAAAGACTTATCTACCTTAGGGCGTATGGGCGGCAAAACCTTAGGCTTTTACTTAGTTACCACCGCTATCGCCATTACGCTCGCTTTGGTAATGGGCACTGTTTTTAAACCCGGCGCCGGCGTGGACTTAACCAGTGCTGCCACCTTTAATGCTGAAGAAGCCCCTCATCTTGGCCAAGTCATTGTCGATATGTTTCCCACTAACCCCATCAACGCCATGGCCGAGGGCAACACCTTACAAATTATTGTGTTTGCGGTGCTATTTGGTATTGCCATCAGTTTGGCAGGCAAAGCCGGTGAGCGCGTCGCCGCTTTGTTTGCTGACTTTAATGAGGTGATCATGAAGCTGGTCTCCTTGCTAATGAACATAGCGCCTTATGGGGTGTTTTGTTTAATGGCTAAGCTGTTTAGCGAGCTTGGCTTAGAGGCCATCGTCAACTTATTAGAATACTTTTTAGTGTTATCAGCCACCCTACTCCTACATGGCTTTATCACTTACTCGATTATGTTTCGTGTGTTTACCGGTCTTAACCCGCTCATTTTTTTAAAGAAAATGGAGGATGCGATTATGTTCGCTTTCTCCACCGCTTCTTCTAATGCCACTATTCCTGTCACTATGGAAACCACCACTCGGCGCATGGGCGTAGATAACAAGATAGCCGCCTTTACTGTGCCGCTCGGTGCCACGATTAACATGGATGGTACGGCCATTATGCAAGGGGTGGCGACCGCTTTTATTGCCCAAGCATTTAATATCGACTTAAGTTTTAGCGATTACTTAATGGTGATTTTAACCGCCACCCTCGCCTCGATAGGCACGGCGGGAGTGCCAGGGGTAGGCATCATTATGCTGGCTATGGTACTTAATCAGGTGGGATTGCCGGTAGAGGGTATAGCGCTAATTATCGGCGTAGACCGCTTGCTCGATATGATACGGACCGCAGTGAATATTACCGGTGACTCAGTGGTTACCTGTATTGTGGCTAAGAGCGAGGGAGCGCTGGATATCGCCCGCTTTAATGATCCACAAGCGGGAAAAAAAGAAGAAGAGCTGCATTTTAAAAATCACTAATCGCTCAACTATTTCTTTAGCGCAATCTAGACAGTAAATGTCTGAAATTGACCATAAAAGGGGCTAAAGCACAGAATTTAGCTAAGCCCCTTAAGTCTTGACCGCTATCTGGCATACAATAGCTGAGTGTATCACTGCAGCACTGTCCATTTTGCCCCGCCGCAATTTAAGCGTGGCCGCAAGTGCTGCCTTCTCCATGTCTAAGCAGGGAAAGAGCGAAATAATGACCACTAATAAATCAACCATAGTCTACACCTTGACTGATGAAGCCCCCGCGCTAGCCACTTACTCTTTACTACCCATAGTGCGCACCTTTGCTAGCAGTGCGGGTATTGAAGTGACGTTAAGCGATATTTCCTTAGCAGGGCGCATCTTAGCCGCCTTCCCCGAATGTTTAACGAAAGAACAACAAGTCACCGATGGTTTAAGCGCCTTAGGTGATCTCACCCAAGACCCGCACGCTAATATCATTAAATTACCTAATATCAGTGCCTCGGTGCCGCAATTACGCGCTTGTATTAGCGAATTACAAAGCCAAGGTTTTAATATTCCGGATCTCCCTGAAGAGCCCACCACCGACGAAGAAAAGTCCATTCATGAGCGCTACTCTCGTATTATTGGCAGCGCCGTAAACCCAGTATTGCGTCAAGGAAACTCAGACCGACGTGCGCCTAGCGCCGTTAAAGCCTTCGTGCGCAAGTATCCTCACTCTATGGGTGAATGGAGCAAAGCCTCGCGCTCTCATGCAGACTATATGCAAGGCGGAGATTTTTTTTCTAGCGAGCAGTCCGTCACTCTCGATACGGCGCAAACCGTACGCATCGAGTTTGTAGATAAAGCCGGTAACGTCACCCTTAAAAAATCTTTACCTATGCAAGCCGGTGAAGTACTTGATGGCATGTATATGAGCGCCAAAGCGCTAGCTGAGTTTTTTGAACACACCCTACAAGACTGTAAAGAAACGGGCGTGATGTGGTCGCTACACGTAAAAGCCACCATGATGAAGGTGTCTCACCCCATCGTCTTTGGTCATGCGGTAAAAGTGTTTTATCGGGAAGTATTTGAAAAATATGGCGACTTGTTTGACGAGCTGGGCGTTAATCCAAATAACGGCATGAGCAGCGTGTTAGAAAAAATTAAAAGCCTGCCGCAATCCACTCAAGAAGAGATTGAGCGTGCTATTCACGATTGCTATGAACATAGACCCAAGCTAGCTATGGTCGACTCCGTTAAGGGCATCACTAACTTACATGTGCCAAGCGATGTCATTGTTGATGCTTCTATGCCAGCCATGATCCGCAGCTCTGGCAAGATGTGGGCACGCGACGGCAAATTAAAAGATACTAAAGCAGTAATGCCAGAAAGTACCTATGCTCGCATTTATCAAGAAGTCATTAACTTTTGCAAAACCAATGGCGCCTTTGACCCCGTGACTATGGGTACTGTCCCTAACGTGGGTTTAATGGCCATGAAAGCCGAAGAATATGGCTCGCATGATAAAACCTTTGAAATGACGGAAGATGGCACTATGCGCATTATTGATGAGCAGGGCCAAGTATTAATGCAGCATGACGTAGAAAAAGGCGATATTTGGCGTGCCTGCCAGACTAAAGATGCCGCCGTGCGTGACTGGGTAAAACTAGCCGTCACCCGAGCGCGTCAATCAAGTACGCCCGCAGTATTTTGGTTAGATGCCGAGCGAGCGCACGATAATGAACTACGAAAAAAGGTAGAAACTTACTTAAAAGAGCATGACTTAAACGGCCTAGATATTCAGATCATGTCTTATAACGAAGCGATTCGTTTCTCCATGGAGCGTATTATTCGCGGCCTAGACACCATTTCCGTTACCGGTAACGTACTACGGGATTATCTCACTGACTTGTTCCCTATTTTAGAGCTAGGCACCTCTGCCAAAATGCTCTCTATCGTGCCCATGCTCGCCGGGGGTGGCATGTATGAAACCGGTGCTGGCGGCTCGGCGCCTAAGCACGTACAACAGTTGTTAGAAGAAAATCACTTACGTTGGGACTCATTAGGTGAGTTTTTAGCGCTAGCGGTGTCTTTAGAAGAGCTTGGCATTAAAGAAAATAACCCTAAGGCCAAAATACTCGCTAAATACTTAGATAAAGCCACTGAATTACTGTTGGATAACGGCAAGTCTCCTTCACGCAAAGCCGGTGAGTTAGACAACCGAGGCAGCCATTTCTATTTAAGCCTGTACTGGGCACAACTACTTGCTGAGCAAACAGAAGATGGCGAGCTGGCCGCACATTTTGCTCCGCTTGCAAAAGCCTTAAGCGAGCAAGAGCAACAAATTGTTGCTGAGTTTAATCAGGTTCAAGGTAGCCCTGCTAACTTAAGCGGTTACTACCACATGGACGGTGCGGCCTTAACTAAGGTGATGCGCCCAAGTGAGACCTTTAATCAAGCATTAGCTAACGCCGCTAACTAATGCTTTTTGCTCCTCTTATAAAACCCAGCCTCGGCTGGGTTTTTTTATTGTCTTAGGGTGAAGAGCGTAACGAGGCTTTTGCCATTACTGGGTTTTTAACATTGCTAAATATTGCTTTAATACCACCGCATTATTATGGCGCTCATCTTTAGCGCTATAAACCAGCGTGACTTGCTGCTGATGAGCACGTTTAGCGAGCGGGCGTAAGCGCTCTTTATGCTCAGTCAGCGCGCTTAAATAGCAGCGCCTAAACTCTCCCCAAGTCAGCTCACCCTCATGAAATGCTTGGCGCAAATGTTCACTTGGCGCTAAGTCTTTGAGCCAGTCATCCAGTTTTGCTTGTGCTTTTGTCACCCCGCGTGGCCATAACTTATCCACTAATACTCGATATCCATCTTGATGAGTGGCGCTCTCATAAGCGCGCTTAATCACTATCGCCATTGATACTCCTTATAAGTGAAGTCATTACTACCTCTAGCCTAAGTGGCACCCAAAATGGGCAGTCTGCTCAGGCTTTATGGCTAATCGATAACACATAGCGTGGTAAAATATTCTTTATTCAACCGCTGCTGCTTTACTGTAGCTCAGTGGATTTAGCTCATCTGGCTTGCAGATTTTTATAATAAATTTTTAATAATAGGAAAGTGCCGGTATGTCTCGCTCATTATTGCTTGGTTTAACTGTTGTGACTCCATTGCTAGTCACCCCCGCGTGGGCAGACTCCCCGTGGCATGGCAGCCTAGGCTTAGGCGCTACCATAGCGCCCGATTATTTAGGCAGTGACGATTATAAAAGCCGTCTCACGCCAGATATCAATCTTAAATATGGCGAGCTTGCTTATTTAAATTGGCGCGACGGCTTAGGGTTTAATGTAGTGCAAACGCCATCATGGACGGTGTCGCCTTTTATTGGCTATCACCTAGGACGTAAAAACACCGGTGATTTAGCTCACTTTGAAAAAGTAGAGGATGGTTTAACAGCCGGTATTAAACTGGCGTATCGCCCCGCACGGTGGGGCTATTCACTAAAAGCAGAAACGCCAATGACCGGCGATGTGGACGGTTATAAAGTGACACTGCGCGCAGATTGGCGAGAGCAAATTGCTGATAATTGGTCGGTAGGCCTCAGCCCAAGCTTGGCCTATTACAGTTCGGCGTGGACCAGCGATTTATTTAACGTATCAGCACTAGACTCAAGTCGCAGTGGTATTAAGCCATACCAAGTTGAGTCTGGCTTTTGGCGCATAGGCCTGGCAGCCAGTGTTACGTATCAGTTTGCTCCTGCTTGGGCACTCACTGGGATAGCGGGGGTGGTGCAACTCACGGGGGATGCCAAAGACAGCCCTATCGTAAGTCAAGTGGGCGAGGCGACCCAAACTCTCACCGGCCTGGTCCTTAGCTACCAGTTTTAATACTTATTTCTAACGCTGTGTTATTAGCTCTATTGATTAAAGCAGCGTTTGGCGCTGCTTTAATCATCTACATTTAATTCATCTCTAAAAGTAATTCTCTTAGATACTGACCACTCAGCCACAGAGTAGTTAGTAATGTAATTACTATAGCCATTATTAAGAACGATATAGCTCCCGCTCAACCATCTGCGAATACCCCCCTTTTTTGTGCCATGAGTGTTTCTTATTAGAAAAAAGTGCTTAAAAAATAGTAAGTTTTTCCCTACCACTGTAAAAAATTTCAACCAAGCTCAATTAAATGGCGTTAAAGCCACAAGATTTCTTGCCTCTTACAAACACTTTTGCCAGTCTATTAGCCAATCAGGACGTTAGAATACGAAACAATGGAGAGTTAAGCATGACTAAACAATTTCGCCTTAAAGGGGCATTTAAAAAACTGGCGGGCTTTTCTGCCCTCGCATTACTAACCTGTAGTGCAGTACAGGCAGCCAATTGGCGTTATGCTCATGAAGAGTATGCGGGCGATGTACAAGATGTATATGCTTACAAATTCAAAGAATATATCGAAGATAACTCGGATCACACGTTAAAAGTTTATCGCTTTGGTGAGCTTGGCGAGTCAGACGATATTATGGAGCAAACTCAAGCCGGTATTTTAAATTTTGTGAATCAATCTCCTGGCTTTACGGGTGCGCTCATTCCTGAAGCACAAATTTTCTTTATTCCCTACCTCATGCCCACCGACATGAAGTCGGTAGTAAAATTCTTTCGCGAAAGTAAGGCGATTAACCAAGATTTTCCAAAGCTTTATGCAGAGAAGGGCTTAGAGCTGTTAACCATGTATCCCGAAGGGGAAATGGTAGTGACGCTAGACGAGGTCGCTACCACACCTAAAGAGCTGCATAACAAAAAAATCCGCGTCATGACTAACCCTTTACTCTCTGAAACCTATACCGCTTTCGGTGCTACACCCACTCCTTTACCGTGGGGAGAAGTGTATGGCGCTTTACAGACCAATATGATCCAAGGGCATGAAAACCCTATCTTTTGGATTGAGTCTGGTAAGTTATATGAAGTTTCTCCGAATTTAATCTTTACCGGTCACGGTTGGTTTACCACCGCTATGATGGCGAATAAAGACTTTTATGATGACTTATCGGATGAAGACCAAGCGCTTGTTAACGATGCCGCCGACTTTGCCTTTGAAGAGATCCTTAAGCATATTGACGGTCTTGCCGATCGTTCTTTAGAAAAAATTACCAGCAGCAGCGATAAAGTAACCGTCACTCGCTTAAATGAAGAACAAATTGTCACCTTCAAAAAACGCGCACCTCAGGTAGAAGAGAAATTTATCGATATGACAGGTGATAGCGGTAAGGCTTTACTCAAGCAATTTAAACAAGACTTAAAAGACTTATAACTTTGCCCTCCCCAGCCCCACCTTAACGGTGGGGTTTTATGTTTATTTGAGCCCTATTTAGCTCCTCAGTAACTAGGTTGAAATTCACTATGTCTGAGCCAGCCACTGAATTAGAAGATGATATTCCCAGCTATCACTCCGGCTTACCCGGCGTGTTAGGCACCCTTGATGAATGGATAGCACAAGGAGAAGCCGTCATGTTGGCGGCCGGGGTGTTATTAATGGCGATTAATACTTGTGTTAACGTCATCGCACGATTTGTATTTGGTGAAGGTTTTTTCTTCTCAGGAGAAATAAACCGTATCTTAATTATTTTTATTACCTTTGCTGGAATTGGCTATGCAGCCCGCCATGGCCGCCATATTCGCATGTCAGCCTTCTATGATGCGCTGCCCGCAAAGTTAAGAAAAATATTAATGATCGGCATCGCTTTTTCTACAGCTCTGATCATGTTTTTCTTGGCCTACCACTCCTATGAATACATTGTCACGCTGCATGGTCGTGGGCGAATTTTACCCGCCCTAGGCTTAAAAATTTGGTGGATTTATATTTGGGCACCCATAGGTTTTGTGATCACGGGAATTCAGTATTTCTTAACTGCTATTAAAAATATCACCAGTAAAGAAGTCTACATCTCCACCGGCTTAATTGATGGCTATAGCGACTCAGAGCCTAAAATATAATGTAGTTTCTAAACGTGATTTAGCGTAAATAACGATAAAAGGCACCCCCATGGCAACTATTTTAATGGCCATCATGATTATTTTGCTGTTGCTCGGCTTTCCCATGATGATCCCACTGATCACCGCTTCAATAGTGGGATTTGTGATGATTTTTGATGGCTTTGATCAAATGAGCACCTTTATTCAGCAAATGATGGCAGGCATCCGCCCTGCTTCATTAATTGCGGTGCCGATGTTTATTTTAGCCGCAGATATTATGACCCGCGGGCAATCGGCAGACCGTTTAATTAATATGGTGATGGCGTTTATTGGTCATGTTAAAGGCGGGCTGGCTATTAGTACTGCCGCCTCTTGTACCTTGTTTGGCGCCGTATCTGGCTCCACTCAAGCCACTGTGGTCGCGGTAGGATCGCCTCTTAGACCCAAGATGCTTAAAAGCGGCTATTCTGACTCCTTCACCTTGGCGCTCATTATTAATGCTAGCGATATCGCTTTTTTAATTCCGCCCAGTATTGGCATGATTATTTATGGCGTGGTTTCTAAAACCTCTATTGCAGAGTTGTTTATTGCCGGCATTGGCCCAGGCCTTTTGATCTTGGTAATGTTTTCTCTGTATTGCCTCTATTACGCACATCGCAATAAGGTACCTACTGAGCCTAAAGCCAGCTGGTCTGAGCGCGTAACGGCCACCCGACGTGCGCTGTGGCCGCTATTTTTCCCCGTCATTATTGTCGGTGGTATATATGGTGGTATTTTTAGCCCCACCGAAGCCGCCGCGGTCTGCGTACTGTATGCCTTTTTATTAGAGTTTTTTATTTTCCGCTCATTAAAATTGGCGCAAATTTATCAAATAGCAAAATCCACTGGCCTAATTACCGCCGTGGTTTTTATTCTAGTCGCCGTTGGTAATGGCTTTTCTTGGGTATTATCTTTTGCTCAAGTGCCGCAAACCATTTTAGAGGCTGTCGGCGTTAACGAAGCGGGCCCTATTGGAGTGATGATTGCGATTAGTGTCGCCTTTTTTATTGCTTGTATGTTTGTCGACCCCATCGTCGTGATCTTGGTGCTCACGCCTATTTTTGCCCCCGCCATTGCTGCCACAGGTTTAGATCCGGTATTAGTGGGGGTACTCGTGACGCTACAAGTGGCGATAGGCTCGGCTACCCCACCCTTTGGCTGTGATATTTTCACCGCTATCGCTATCTTTAAACGGCCTTACATGGATGTTATACGCGGCACACCGCCTTTTATTTTTATGTTGATTGTGGCCGCCGGTCTAATTATTGCGTTCCCGCAAATAGCCTTATTTTTACGAGACATGGCATTTGCGGATTGATGAGATAACAGTGAGAGGGAAGGAATACTTGAAGAATAAGAAGTGAGAAGTGAGAAGTGAGAAGTGAGTAATAAGCTGAGCAAAATCAGCCTCAGCTACAATATCTGCCTCACTCCTTACCTACTCACTACTTCATCCCTAAGCGCTTGGCTAATTTATGTAGATTGCTCGAGTCTACTTCAAGTACTCTGGCAGCTTGTGCCCAATTACCTTGACTGTGTGCTAATGCTCGCGCCACTGCATTGCGTTGCGCTTCAAAGGTAGCCACTTGTAAGCTCAGCCCAGCAGTGTCAGCCAAGCTTGGCACTGTTTTTTTCATGTTGGGCATCTCAACAGCGGCGCTCGAGGGCAGAGTACACATATTGATAGCATTGAGCGCTAAGTCTAAAAGCTCTGGCTCAAGTGTAATAATATCTTCTCGAACCGCGCCCCGACTTAGCGCCTTAATGGCAGCCCGACTGATCACATGCTCTAACTCTCGCACATTTCCCGGCCAACTATAGCTGCATAACGCCTGCTCAGACTCAGCAGATAAGCGCAAACTGCGCACTCCTAATCGAGTACGGTTAAGCTCTAAAAAATGCCCAGCCAATACCAAAACATCACGCCCCCGCTCACGCAAGGGAGGGATAGGAACCGGATAAACCGATAATCTATGATACAAGTCAGCCCTAAAATGCCCTTCACGCACGCTATCGTGTAAGTGGCGATTAGTGGCGGCAATCACTCGCACATCGACTTTGCGCGGCGTATCTTCCCCTAAGCGCTGTATTTCCCCATTTTGTAAGGTACGCAATAACTTAGCTTGGATGCTTAACGGCAGCTCACCCACTTCATCTAAGAATAGTGTGCCACCATCAGCGGTTTCGAAACGTCCTGCACGCGCATGATGGGCGCCAGAAAAGGCGCCTTTTACATGACCAAATAACTCACTTTCTGCCAAAGACTCCGGTAAAGCGGCACAGTTAACTTGTACCAATGGCGAGCTGCGCCGGCGCGACAACTGATGTAAGCGATGGGCAAATAAGTCTTTACCTACTCCGGTTTCCCCGGTGAGCAACACCGGCAATTCAGAGTCAGCCACCACCTCTAATTCGCGCAATAACTCTTTTAAGCCCTCACTTTGTCCCAAGATAAGGCTTTGACGCTGTTCATTTTCTTCTAAAGGCGCATCTTGGCGCACCAAGCGTAAACTGCGCACTTCTTGCTCTAGGCGAGTCATACGAATCGCAGCCGAAATAGCCAACGCTAAGCGCTGTAGATATTCTTTTGCAGGCGTATCAAAGGTGCCGGCTTGAGGCGCATCTAAGGTGAGTGCCCCCCATAAGTGTCCCTCTACATACAAGCTAATACCCATACAGTCGTGCACGTGTAAAGGCTGACCGATTTTGTGCTCTAACAAGCCATCGTAAGGATCGGGCAAGCTGGAGTCTGGAGGAAAGGACACTGTATCTCTTTGAGCTAAAATCGCCGCCAACCTTGGGTGCTTTGCCACTATAAAGCGCCGCCCTATGGCCTCTTGTACTAAGCCATCTAGCGCCACTGGGCTAAGTGCATCTTCATCTAAGCGCAATAAGCACACCGCCCCTGCCTCAAAGAACTCGCGCACCGTGCGCACCAAACTTTGTAGACGCACCGCACTCGGCAAGTCTGCGGTTAAATCGGCTAATAAAATTTCATATAACACAGGGTTCTTTTCACCTTAACAGGGTTTAAATGACCTTAATGCAGCAGGGTCTTATTTACCACCTATTTATTAAATTCACTAAAAACAACGACTTAAAACATGGCACGCTGCTTGCTATATAACTAGCACACTCACATGAGTTGTGACTTAAAGGAAAGATACATGCAGCAAGCTCATTCACAGTTAGATCAGAGTACTTGGCACGCAGACGGACAAAACTGGTCTAGCGTGAGCCCGCTCATTGATCATATTTTGGTTCGTTACCATGGAGTGCATCGAGTTCAGTTAACAGAATTAAGTCGGTTAGCTTTGCTCATTGAACGCGTACACGCAGATCATCCTCACTGCCCTCATGGCCTGGCAGAGCACTTAGAAGTGCTAAGCCAAGAGTTAGAGAGCCATATGCAAAAGGAAGAGCAAATTTTATTTCCGCTATTGAAACGAGGTGTAGGTGCGCAGGCTATGGGTCCCATTGCTGTTATGCGCCGCGAGCATGACGATCACAGTGTGGCGCTTTCTCAACTGCAGCAACTCACTTATGACTTAACATTGCCAGACGGCGCCTGTGGCAGCTGGCAGGCACTTTACAAGGGGTTAGCCACATTTATCAGTGACCTAAATCAACATATTTACATTGAGAATCATATTTTGTTTGAAACCACTTTCCTTAACGCGCTTTATACTCCCCAGGAGGTAAACCATGGCTAACTATCGTCGTCTATGGACGATATTAATCATCGTTCTTGCTGTTAGCTTTGCCGTACTCGGTTATTTTGGCCGAGAAGTCTATCGTACCGCGCCGCCTATACCAGGCCAAGTCGTCAGTGCAAGCGGCAATTTATTAACCACCAAAGATGGCATTTTAGACGGACAAACCGCCTGGCAATCTGTGGGTGGCATGCAATTAGGCTCTATTTACGGCCATGGTGCTTATCAAGCACCGGACTGGACCGCAGATTGGTTACACCGTGAGTTAGTGGCTTGGTTAGAACTTGCCAGTATGAATGAATACGGCGAGCACTATGCTGAGCTTAACGAAGACCGCCAAGCGGTATTAAATCATCGCTTGAAAAAAGAATATCGCACTAATACCTATAACCTTGATACCGATGTGTTAGTGATATCAGACCTGCGTGCTGCGGCGATGGCCAAAACAGCTGAGTATTACCACAGCTTGTTTGGTGATGATCCTGAGTATCGTAATTCTCGCGAAAGTTTTGCGATGAAAGAAAATACCATGCCCAGTGCTAAGCGTCGTACTGACTTAACTAATTTCTTCTTCTGGACGGCATGGACTGCGGGCACCGAGCGCGCCACTGGCGAAGCGACTTACACCAATAACTGGCCACCCGAGCCATTAATTGATAATAAGCCAACCGCTGAAAACGTGGTGTGGTCCTTGATCAGTATTATCTTATTAGTAGCAGGCATTGGTGGCTTTATCTGGGCGTGGGCGTTCTTGCGCAACGAAGATGAAAAAGCGCCAGCGGCGCCTATCCAAGACCCACTCACTACCTTTAAGTTAACGCCGTCACAGAAATCATTAGGCAAATATCTGTTTTTAGTAGTGGCCCTGTTTACCTTCCAAATTATGTTAGGGGGCGCCACTGCACACTACACGGTTGAAGGTCAGCATTTTTACGGTTTTGAACTGTCTAAGTGGTTCCCTTATAGCTTATTGCGTACCTGGCACTTACAAAGTGCACTGTTCTGGATTGCCACCGGCTTCTTGGCGGCAGGTCTGTTCCTAGCCCCCATTATTAATGGTGGTAAAGATCCTAAGTTCCAAAAACTCGGCGTAGATATTTTATTCTGGGCGCTGATTGCCGTGGTAGTGGGCAGCTTTGCCGGTAACTACTTAGCCATTGCTCAAGTGATGCCTGAAAGCTGGAACTTCTGGTGGGGTCATCAAGGCTACGAGTATGTAGACTTAGGCCGTGCTTGGCAGATTGGTAAGTTTATTGGTTTAGTACTGTGGTTAGTGTTGATGCTGCGTGGCATGGTGCCCGCACTGCGCCAGCCCGGCGAAAAACACATGCTGTTGCTGTTAACTGCATCCGTTATTGCCATTGGCTTGTTCTACGGTGCTGGCTTCTTCTACGGCGAACGCACTCATATCTCAGTGATGGAGTACTGGCGCTGGTGGATAGTGCACCTGTGGGTTGAAGGTTTCTTTGAAGTCTTCGCGGCCGTTGCCTTAGCCTTTATCTTCTACAACATGGGCTTAGTCTCTAAGCGCATGGCTACGGTGGCCAGTTTAGCTTCTGCGTCCTTGTTCTTAATTGGCGGTGTACCTGGTACTTTCCACCACATGTACTTCTCTGGCACCACCACGCCGGTGATGGCAGTAGGTGCCACCTTTAGTGCACTGGAAGTAGTACCGCTCGTGGTCATGGGTTATGAGGCGTGGGAAAACTGGAGCTTGAAAAAGAGCGCGCCTTGGATGGAAAAAGTGAAGTGGCCGTTAATGTTCTTCGTGGCCGTGGCATTTTGGAATATGTTAGGTGCGGGTGTATTAGGCTTTATGATTAACCCACCTATTGCGCTTTATTATATCCAAGGCTTAAACACCACTGCCGCTCACGCACACGCGGCTCTGTTTGGAGTATATGGCTTCTTAGCACTGGGCTTTACCTTGATGGTGCTGCGCTATATCCGCCCCAATATGGTATTTAACGAGACGTTGATGAAAACTGGCTTCTGGTGGTTAAACGCTGGACTCGTGCTGATGTTAACGACTAGTTTGTTACCGGTTGGTTTTATTCAGTTTGTTGCCAGCGCCAGCGAAGGCTTATGGTATGCCCGTAGCGAAAGCTTTATGCAACAAGGCTTTCTGCAAACCCTGCGCTGGGTACGTACCTTCGGTGACATTGTGTTTATCGTCGGGGCGCTCGCAGTGACTTGGCAGGTGGTGATTGGTCTTTGGCCACGCCGCAAGCAGTCATCTTCTATTGACATGGGATTAGCAGCTAAATAAGTATTTTTAGACTGGCTATCCATAAATATAAAGACCGCTGCGGCGGTCTTTTTTATGAAGTCGACTTAATTTTCTCCCCAATAAATCCTCAGCAGAAAAATAAAAATCCTTATTCCGAAAGATAATCATCACAACCTAGGTCAAGACTCTCTAAGTGTTATAAATGGACAACTCACGATAGAGGTCACTTTGCTAACAGTATTTTATGACGGACGTTGTGGCTTGTGTGATCGAGAAATAGCTTTTTATCGACGCCATGCCACACCCAATTCAATTATATGGCGGGATATTTGGCAGCAAGAGACCGCCTTATTAGCGGCAGGACTTACTGAGGCACAATGTCTGCAAAAACTGCATCTACTTGATGAGCAAGGCCAACTGCATACGGGTGTCGATGCTTTTATTCTATTGTGGTACTCAGTCCCTAAATTAAGGGTTTTAGCAAAGCTTACCCGCTTTGCTCCGTTTCGCAGCCTACTGATTTTGGGCTATAAATTATTTTTAGTCTGGTATCAACGCCAATCTCACGTGCAAGCCTGCTTGTTTGCAGATAAAAAGGAATAATATGAAACCCCGTATCGCCATCATTGGCGCCGGCTTAGCTGGCTTGACGTTGGCCCGTGAATTAAATTCGATTGCTGACATTAGCTTATTTGAAAAAGCACGCGGTTTAGGCGGGCGTATGTCAACAAGACGTAACGATACCCACCAATGGGATCACGGTGCCCAGTTTTTTACGGCAAGAAGCCGTGCTTTTAACGCATTACTGGCGCCCTTTATCGCCAGTGCCACGGTGGTGGAATGGCAGCCAAACATCACCACTCTAAGCCCTGATCAGGCGCCTTTTAAGCGTCCTTGGTTTGAGCCTCATTATGTAGCAGCGCCCGGTATGAATAGTCTGCTTAAAGCCATGGCCGGTGAGCTGGATATCCACTTAAGTACCCGAGTTGAGCAAGTACGGGCCCATAACGGTGGCTGGCAGCTATTTGATGATAAAGCGCAGCTGCTGGGTGAGTTTGACTGGGTTGTAAGCTCAGCGCCTTTGCCACAAACTCAAGAATTACTCCCTAAAAGTCTGTTAGGTGATAGTTTAGATCGGTATCAAATGCTGCCCTGCTATAGCTTATTACTGACGGTTGCAGATGCAGATTTACCCCACTTTGATGCCGCAAAAGTGAATAACGACCCGCTGAGCTGGATTAGTTTTAATCACAGATTACCTGGGCGCAATATTCAGGCCGGCACTGTAGTTGCACATAGCACGGCCGACTGGGCAGCGCGGCACTTAGAAGATGACCAAGCCCAAGTTAAGCAACAGCTTATAGAACGCTTTTGTGCACTTACCCAAGTAGCTCTTAAGGCCATCACCAGCGCCCAACTACATCGCTGGCGCTATGCATTGAGCGCCGAAGTAACAGAGCCCGAAGCTGAGTTCGTTTTAAATAGCCAAGCTAAATTAGCCGCATGTGGAGATTGGTGTTTAGGCGGACGTGTTGAGGCGGCCTTTACGAGTGCTTATGCCCTTGTCCAAGTATTAAAAGCCCAGCTTTAAACTAATAAAAAGGGGAGCCTGCACCCTTATTTTCTGTTATTTAACTTAATCTCAATAGCAGTTACGTCAATATGCGACTGACGCTAAAAAGCCTGACCTTTCCTTTATGGCGCTAATGGTTAATAATTAGGCATAGCTCATACTAGCTAATCACTTTAATCAGAGATGTCTTATGAATATTCAATCGCCCTTTGCTAATGGTATTCAAGGTTTTCAGCGCGCAGCAGACAGCGTCGCTGAAGCGTCTCTAAATATTAGTCGGCCTCAAAGTAACGCTATTAGTAATCAGTCTTCAACAACTGCAAGTGTTAACGCCGATCAGTTTGTGGATGCCACTAACAAAACACTAACCGACAGCCTTATTCAACTTAAAGAAGCCGAGCTCTATGGCGCCGCTAATGCGAAAATTATTCGCAGCGCCGACGACATGCTTGGCACGCTGATTGATATACGGGTGTAACATGATGATACCTAGCGCCACACCCACCATCGCAAACCTTGCTCCTACAGCCGCAACTACGCTTGTTGCGCAAGATAAACAGCCGCCTGTCATAGCACCGGTCACTCGCGCACAAGGCGCACAGTCTCAGCCATTTTCACAACAATTTTCCCAACAACCGCCTCCTACTGTGGTATATAGCCGCCAAGGCGTGTTGCCAAATGAAACTAATGTTGTGGCCGACGTTGAGCAACCAATCGAGGAGAAGCCCGCCGCTGAGCTCACTAATGCGCCAAGCAAAAACATGGCCGGCAAAGAGCTCACCTTAGAGCAACAGCAAGAGCTACTGCATATGCAACAGCGTGATCAAGAAGTACGCTTGCATGAGCAGCAACACGCCAGTGTGGGCGGTCAGCATACCGGCTCCCCTAGCTATGAATTTAAGACAGGCCCAGATGGTAAACAGTATGTTGTGGAGGGGTCGGTTGCGGTAGACGTTACGCCCGTTGCAGGTGATCCCAGTGCTACCATAGAAAAAATGCGCCAAGTTAAAGCGGCCGCCCTCGCCCCTGCGCAACCTTCTAGTGCTGATAAAAATGCGGCCGCTTTGGCAGATAGTAATATTGCCAAAGCCACCGCTGAGCTTATGCAACGCCAAGAAAAAACCGACCCTGAAGCTGAAAAAGAGAACTTGAGTGCGGGCAATAAAGAAAAGGCCAACACGATAAGTACAACTAAAGAAGCCGCCGTCTCTACCCCTACTAACTCGTCTCAGGTGCTTGATAAAGCACAAGTAGAGCTAAGAAATCAAGTGATTGCCGGCGTATATGGCCAAGCAGCACAGGCTCAGTCTCAACAGTTACTTAATTTAGCCTAAATTTTCTTTTGTCGTTACTGCTACTAGCGCCTTTTTAAAGGCGCTAGTTTTTTATACGCGTCTTTTAATAAGCTCATTTTACTCCCCCTTTATATTAATTTTTTATTTTTTGACACACTTAGGTGACAATTACTTGTTTGAATAGCGCTTTGTACCCTCGCATGTAGAGAGGCGTTACTCACTAGGCAAGACATACCCTTACTGTTGGAAAGAAAAATGAAAAAAAGGCTGATCATTAGTTTGAGCGTAGTGCTGCTCGCCCTCGTCTGGTATGGCTTCTTTGCTACAGATTGGCGAAGCAGTGAGACGGCGCCGCTTACAGTCACCGTAGAAAAAGGGGATGTATTAGAACAAGTGACGGCTACCGGTACACTACAACCCAGTGGTTATGTGGATGTGGGAGCTCAGGTTTCTGGGCAGTTAAAAGTGATTGCGGTAGAAGTAGGCGATAAAGTTGAACAAGATCAGTTACTAGCCGAAATAGACCCCACTGTGTATGTGGCCCAAGTGGATGCGAGCCGCGCTCAACTGCGCAGCCAACGTGCCCAGCTACAAGACCGACAAGCTCAACTCACTTTGGCTAAGCTACAACACACTCGCCAACAAAACTTGCTGCGTGCTAACGCTACTGCCAAAGAAAATGTACAAAGTGCTGAGGCCAGCTTGCGCTCAGCTCAGGCCCAAGTGGCCGCACTTACCGCCCAAATTGCCCAAACCGAGTCGAGTTTACGTGCCGATGAAGCCAATCTTAGTTATGCCAAAGTCGTGGCACCTATGGCAGGAACCGTAGTGCAAATTGAAGCGCGACAAGGGCAAACACTCAATGCAAGTCAACAATCGCCGGTGTTAATGCGCATCGCCGACTTAGCGGTGATGACGGTAGAAGCTAAAGTGTCAGAGGCAGATATAACCAAGCTAAAACCAGGAATGGAAGTTTACTTTACTACTCTAGGCGATGCCAAACGGCGCTGGCACAGTCAGTTGCGAAAAATTGAGCCCATGCCAGAAGTCGAAAATAATGTGGTGCTCTATAAAGCCTTATTTGATATTGAAAATCCTCACGGTCGTTTAATGTCACAAATGACAACCCAAGTATTTTTCGTTATCGCCCAAGCGAAAGACACTCTGTTAGTGCCCATATCAGCATTGACCTTTAATGATGCCTCCGATCGCAGTCAAGCCACAGTGACCGTCGTCAATAGCAAACAGCAAACCGAAACCCGCAGCGTTACCGTAGGCGTGACTAATCGTATACATGGCGCTATTACTTCTGGCTTAACCGCCGGCGAAACCCTGCTCTTACCCACGGCAAGTGCTCAAGGCCCTTCTAACCGTATTGGACGTAGGATGCGTTTATGAACACGCCACTAATTGAGCTTAAAGGAATAAGCAAAACTTACGGTCGCGGTGAACTTGCTACCACTGTGCTTAATGACATTAACCTTACTCTGTATCGCGGTGAGTTTGTGGCCATTATGGGCAGCTCTGGCTCTGGTAAGTCTACGTTAATGAATATTTTAGGCTGTTTAGATAAAGCCAGCAGTGGTGAGTATTACTTGCAAGGTAACAATGTTGCCGATTTAAATCGCGACCAATTAGCCGAGCTACGACGAGATACCTTTGGCTTTATATTTCAAAGTTACCATTTATTAGCGGGCATGAGTGCGCAAGATAACGTAGCGGTACCGGCGGTCTATGCCGGTTTATCTCGCCCTGAGCGCCAACAGCAAGCAGCACAGTTACTGACCACCTTAGGTCTAGCAGACCGCTTAGCTAATAAGCCCAATCAATTATCCGGTGGCCAACAGCAAAGAGTCTCTATTGCGCGCGCCTTAATGAATGGCGGCGATATTATCTTAGCCGATGAGCCCACCGGCGCTCTTGATAGTCAAAGTGGCAAAGAAGTGATGGCATTGCTAAGCCAATTAGCGCACAGCGGCCACACCGTAATTTTAATCACTCACGACCCCAAAGTAGCGGCACTGGCAAATAGACAGATTGAGATAAGTGATGGGCGCATTATTAAAGACCCCGGTCCAAGCTTGGTCGCCACTCCTAGCCCCTTACCCACTTCACAAAGAGGCCAGGGTTCACTAGCGGCAGAATTAATAGAGGCGGTGCGCACCGCCTTGAGTGCGCTCAGCAGTAATTTATTTCGCGCGGCACTAACGTTACTGGGTATTGTTATCGGCGTGGCCTCGGTTATTACCATGCTGGCCATCGGCAATGGCTCGCAGCAAGAAATTGTACAAAGTATCAGTGCCATGGGCAGTAATTTATTATCGGTGCGCCCAGGCGCACCCAACCAATTTGGGCGGCGCACAACTTCTACGCTAGTAGCCGCTGATATGCAGGCCATTAAAGAGCTGCCCAATATTAGTGCGGTAGTGCCAGAAATTGGCGGCAGTGCCACCGTACGCTTTGGCAATTTAGATCATAGCCCTGAGATTAATGGCACCTCGGCGGATTTTGTTCGCGCTCGGCTCTGGCCGCTCGCTAAGGGCACTTTTTTTACCGAAGCCGATGAGCAAAGTTATGCCACTGTCGCCGTGATTGGACAATCGGTAGTCGCGGCGCTCTTTCCTCAACAAGAGCCATTAGGTCAATATGTCATGATAAATTCCCACCTCTTTCAAGTGATTGGGGTAATGAGTGCTAAGGGCGCCTCAGCGTGGGGACAAGATCAAGATGACGTGGTGTTTGTGCCCTACACCACCGGCGGCTTGCGCTTATTTGGTCAACAATTTTTACGCAATATCACCGTCTCGGTGAATGAGGTAGAGCATATTAATAATACCGAAGCCGAAATTAAGCGCCTCTTAATAGCACGCCACGGCGGAGAAGATTTTCAAATCCGCAACATGTCCTCCATTATCGATACCGTGTCTGCAACTACCCAGACTTTTACGTGGCTACTGGGCTCTATCGCGGCTATTTCGTTATTAGTGGGCGGCATTGGCGTGATGAATATTATGTTAGTCAGTGTGAGTGAGCGCACCCGAGAAATTGGCATCCGCATGGCCACCGGTGCTCATACTCGCCATATTTTACAGCAATTTTTAATTGAAGCTCTGGTCGTCTCCGCGCTTGGGGGAGCATTAGGTGTGGCGTTAGGTTTAGCGGTCACCGCTGTGCTCAGTATATTTGGTATTGCTGTGTATTACTCGTTATCGCCGGTGCTGCTGGCCTTTAGTTGTGCTTTTGCCACCGGCTTAATCTTTGGCTGGCTGCCAGCACGCAAAGCCGCACAGCTCGACCCTGTGGTGGCGCTTTCTTCTGAGTAAGTTTTTGAATGAGCTACTAAAAAGTGCTCATAGTCACCTAATACTGAATACTTTTGGAGTCACAATGCGAATGTTTTCTTGGCCTCTCGCTTTGGTGTTTGCGGCCTTGCTGCTAGCCGGTTGCGCTAACAGCCCTCATACCGAGCGCCCGGCCATTAGTCAAAACATGGCCGCTGACTGGAATACCTCGCCCCTTGCACAAGGCCAGAAACAGCGACTGCATCAAGCTTGGTGGCTAGAATTTAACTCAGCCACCTTAACGGACTTAATAAGCCAAGCCTTAAGCGCCAATCCCGATGTGCGCATTGCCGCCGAGCGTATTAGGCAAGCCGAAGCCCAAGTACAAGCTGCTAATGCTACGCTGTTTCCCAGCCTCAACTTGGGCGCAGGCAGCGATAAAAGCTGGCAAGAGCCTAGCTCAGGTTCAAGCACTTCAAGAGCCAATACCACGGCTAATCTTGGCATTAGCTATGAACTGGATTTATGGGGAAAATTAAAAGCCGAGCGCCAAGCGGCGACGGCGGGCGTAGCGATCAGCAAATATGACTTGGCCAGCGCTCAGCTCACTTTAACCACAGGCGTTGCCAATGCTTGGTTTCAGTTATTAACGCTAACCGAGCGGGTGAAGATCAATGAAGAAAACTTAAAAATTGCCCAGCAAAATCTTACTATCGTCGAGGCCAAATATAAATATGGCGCCGCCGCAGTAAGCGATGTGTATCGCCAACGGGGCGTGGTCAATAACCAAATCGCCAGCCTATTGCCGCTGCGCGAGCAACGCCGTCAGACAGTGTCGGCATTGGCCATTTTATTAGGCCAAGCTCCCCAAGGTTATCAGCTCGCTGGCGAGCCATTAAGTGATATTAACTTGCCCACGCTGGATGCCGGGCTACCCAGTCAGCTATTACATCGCCGACCCGACTTAGCTGCAGCCGAAGCCCAACTACGAGCGGCAGACGCCAACTTACATGCCGCGCGCGCCGCCCTCTTGCCCACGGTGTCACTCACCGGCAGCGGTGGCCTAGCCAGTGCCGCGCTGTTATCTTTGGCCAACCCCAGCCAAACGCTGGCCTTAGGTGCCAGCCTAAGCCAGAGTATTTTTGATGGTGGCCGCAAGCGCAGCCAGATAAAAGTGAGCGAAGCACGCCGCCGAGAGCTGATAGAGCAATATCGCAAGTCAATTCTACAAGCACTAAAAGAAACGGAAGATGCACTGGGCAATATCAATCTAAGCCAGCAACAACTGGCTAAGCAGCGTGATATCGTAAGTGATGCCGAGCGCACCTTAACTATCGCCGAGCAGCGCTATCAGGCCGGTGCCGATGAGCTGTTATCCTTATTGGATGCCCAGCGCAGTCTATTTAGCGCCCAAGAGCAACAAGCTAACTTGCGCCAAAGCCAACTCAACGCCACCTTAGATTTAATTAAAGCCCTCGGCGGCGGTTGGACTCAGCCTAATGAGCAGCATTAAATTTACCGCCTTACGTATACGCTATGCATAGAGCAAAGGTGTCTTAGCTGAGCGGCCAGCCAGCTAAAACACAAGGCGTAAGGCACATATAGACAGAGGATTTTTCGGTGACCAGCTTAACGTATATCGCTCATTATCCTGAGCAAATTCAGACCCAAGCGAGGTTATTGATAAGCCAAGGTCGCTTAGGCAATTATTTAGAAAAAAAATATCCTGAGCGGCATCAGATCCAAAGCGATAAGGCCTTGTATCACTACACCACAGAGATAAAAAACCAATATATGCGTAAAAGCGCCCCGTTATCCCAGGTCAGTTACGACAGCAAGCTGCAGATAGTAAAACACGCATTAGGCATGCACACCGCGCAATCTCGAGTGCAAGGCAACAAGTTAAAGTCCCATAATAGTATTAAGGTGGCGGCGTTATTTAAGGCGGCACCGGCGCCATTTTTGCGCATGATAGTGGTCCATGAATTAGCGCACTTTAAAGAAAAACAACATGATAAAGCCTTCTATCAGCTGTGCTGTCATATGGAGCCTGATTATCACCAACTGGAGCTAGATACGCGGCTGTGGTTACATTGGCGTGAGCTAACAGCTATCTAGCACAAAATGTTGCTAAATTGTGAATTTGATGTGTGCTATTGTTGTATTAATACAGAGGCATGTGGAAAGTACGTATATCGTCTTACGCCCTAGCCT
Source organism: Oceanisphaera avium (assembly GCF_002157875.1). Taxonomy (NCBI): domain Bacteria; kingdom Pseudomonadati; phylum Pseudomonadota; class Gammaproteobacteria; order Aeromonadales; family Aeromonadaceae; genus Oceanisphaera; species Oceanisphaera avium. The sequence goes on along the minus strand of NZ_CP021376.1, from coordinate 2,535,074 downwards.
CTTAGAATACGCTCGCAAGCATAACGTCAGGATAACAATTATGAAAAAACTCGTATTCTTAGCCAGTGCCTTGGCTGTTACTACTGGATCGGCTTATGCCGATATGCCCCCGCAAGCGGCGGCTTGTGTGGCTTGTCATCAAGCGAGTGGCTTAGGTGCACCGCATCTGGCGCCCGCTATTGCCGGCATGCCCGCCGCTTATCTTGCGGCGCAGCTAAAGCACTTTCAAAATAATGAACGCCAAAACCCCATTATGCAGCCCATGGCCATGGCACTGGATGAAGCAGGCATAAAAGCCACCAGTGAATGGTTTGCCAGCCTCCCTTTAGAGCAACCTAAAAATCCCGATTTTCGCGGTGATAAGTCGCCAGCCAGCCTTACCGAACGCGGTGAGCAGCTCGCCTATTTAGGCGATTGGCAACGCAATATTCCTAGCTGTGTTTCTTGTCATGGCCCTGGTGGCGTCGGGGTGGGCGATACTTTCCCTCACTTAGCAGGTCAACACGCTGACTATCTGGAAAGCCAACTAAAAGCGTGGCAAGCCGGTACACGCAGCGGAGATAGCCACGGCCTGATGGGACATATAGCTAAAAAACTGACTGCTGATGAAATTACTGCCGTCGCCAACTACTTTGCCAGCGTGGAGGTGAAATAATGTTTAAACTTTCTTCAACAACGCTGCTATTGAGCGCCTCATTGGCGGCGATAGGCAGTGCCTATGCGGTAGACGTAGATAAGCTGGCCATTCAAGATGAATTAGCCGTCACCAAAAGCACCGGAGAGTATCCCACTCCACCGGGCTGGGATAAATTACCTAAAGGCGAACTAGGAGAAAAAGTACTGCGTGGCTATCAATACTTTGTCGACACCCAAACCTTAGCGCCCGAATTTAATGGTAATGGCTTAAACTGTGTTAACTGCCACACCGATGCCGGTAAAAAAGAAAACGCCGCCCCCTTGTGGGCCGCTTATATGAGTTACCCCGCCTTTCGTAAGAAAAATAATAAAATAAACGACTTTCAAGAGCGTATCCAAGGTTGCTTTATGTTCTCTATGAACGGCACCCCTCCGCTCAATGATAGCGATACCTTAGTAGACTTATCTGCTTATGCTTATTGGCTAGCCCAGGGGACGTTAACGGGTGACGACTTTGATGCTAACGACATGGCAGTCCCCAGTGATGCCGAGCTTCTTAAAGGCGGTAAACGCGATGACTTTCCCTTTATGAAAGCTTATTTAGATGCCGGTGGCAGTAAAGAGCCAGAATTACCGGGACGGGGTTATCCTAAGTTAGATAAACCGGAACAGGCTCCGGATATCGCTCGTGGTAAAAAAGTTTTTGAACAAGAATGTGCGGTATGTCATGGCGCAGACGGTCAAGGCCAACAAGTGAATGAGCATTATGTTTTCCCTCCCCTATGGGGCCCAGAAAGCTTTAACTGGGGGGCAGGTATGCACCGTGTGAATACGGCCGCTGAATTTATTAAACAAAATATGCCGCTAGGCCAACCAGGTAAACTGACCGACCAACAAGCGTGGGATGTTGCCATGTATGTGGATACTCGCGAGCGCCCACAAGATCCTCGTAGTAAAGGAGATGTTGCTCAAACTCGTAAAGACTTTCATGGTGCTATGAGTTATTACGGCACCGAGGTAGATGGAAAAATATTAGGCAGTGAAAGTAGTCCTAATCATCCTAGAAAGCCACAGTAAAAGACGAAAAGGGCCGATTATTCGGCCCTTTTCCTTCCTAAAATAAGACACGGTTTAAAAGGCTACTCCTTTGGAAGAGCAATATTTTCTGACTGAGTAAGTGGCTCGGTTAGTGAATGAGCAAAGGCGCGCATATCGTATCCCGTTGGTGCCTGATGAGCACGCAAACCAAACTCGGGCAGCACGGCAAAAATATGATCAAAAATATGCCCTTGTGTTACTTCATGATTCACCCAACCGGTACTTTTGGTAAAGGCATACACTTGCACCGGAATACCGTTCGGTGTTTGTTCTAATTGGCGCACTAGCAGCAACATCTCTTGGTGAATATCGGGATGATTACGTAATAATTTTTCTAGGTAAACCCGAAATGTGCCTAAATTAGTCAGGCGTCGGCCATTAGCCAAAGAAGATAAATCTGCTTGGTTTTGGTGATTATACTGCGCCAGCTCCCCCACCTTTTCATCTAAATAGGGCGCTAATACTTGAGTTCGCTGTAAACGCTCAATATCTGTAGCCTCTAGAAAGCGCACACTGCTGCTATCAATTAATAAATTGCGCATTAAGCGCCGCCCACCCGACTCACTCATGCCGCGCCAGTTAATAAAGGAGTCGGAAATAAGAGCATAAGTCGGAATGGTGGTAATCGTATTATCCCAATTTTGTACTTTAACGGTGGTGAGTCCAATATCAATTACGGCACCATTAGCACCATACTTAGGCATTTCTAACCAGTCACCCACAATCAGCATATTATTTGCAGAAAGCTGAATGCCGGCAACTAGCCCTAAGATAGGATCTTTAAACACCAGCATTAATACTGCCGTCATAGCGCCTAAGCCACTTAATAGGATGAGCGGCGACTTACCAATAAGAATAGAAATGACCATTAATGCCACAAAAATACTGGCGATTAATTTAATACTTTGGAAGATGCCGCGAAGTGGAAAATTAAGCATCGATGGGCGATGCTGAAAAATATCTAGCAGCGCATCCAGTAAAGAAAAAAGCGACAATAAACTGTAAAAGAGGATCCAAATATGCGCCACAATTTCAATAATGGGTAACAGTGTGGCGTCAGCGTCGAGCCAAAGACCGGCTTGAATATAAATAATAATGCCTTGTAGCATGAGTGCAAAACGACTAAATAACTTGCGCTCAAAAAAGGCTTTACGCCAAATCCGCCTATCTCCTTTAGACTGGCTACCAATCCATGCAATGACGACTCTATGTAACACAAAATGAATGAAGGCCGAGATCAGTACAATCAACAATAAAGCCGTGCCGGTATAAATTAAGCCTGAAAATTGCGGCACATATTTATCTAAAACTGGCATCACCAGCTCTTCTAAATCACTTACCTCTTCCATTATTACTCCATAAAAATTCATATAAGACTCAAAGCCGATATAACAGGGGTCAGTTGAAACTACTCACTTTCGCTTTTGGGGCCATAGCAGTAGTCTCCCCCCTTAGCGAGCGCACGCAAATACGCAGGTCTAGCGTGCAACTGCTGCACATAGGCGTTAAGTCTGGGATAACAGTCGGCTAATTTTTTATTACTCATGGCCGCTTCTAAGGGAAAACTCATTTGAATATCGGCGGCACTAAATCGCTCGCCTAGCATCCATTGATGACAAGAGAGGTGATCGGCAACATAACTGAGCTGACCATGGAGTTGTTGATGCAAAAAAGCCTGATCAACGCTGGCCACTATTTTGTTAATAATAGGGCGAATAAAAAAGGGCACTGGCGCAGATTTTATTTTATCAAATACTAAGCGCAGCAATAATGGCGGCATGAGGGAAGCTTCTGCATAATGCAGCCAGTAGCCATAATCCCACCACGCCTGACTCTCTTTTTCGGGTAACAAGAGGTTCTCTGCTGAACAAAAATCAGCCTCATGCGCACTGCTATGCCGCTCCTTTTTGCCATAGCGCTGCGCCAAATAATCCACAATTACGCCCGACTCCGCCAACTTAACCCCATCATCAACTAAAATAGGTGCCTTACCTAAAGGGTGCACCTTTTTTAAACTGGCCGGCGCAAGTTCAGTATCTAGATCGCGATAGTATTTTATAACGTCATACTCAAGCGCTAACTCTTCAAGTAGCCAGAGAATGCGCTGTGAGCGCGAATGGTTTAGATGATGCACCTGTATCATGGTATTGGCCCCTTAAAAACGCACTTTGTAACAATAACGCTCCATTCAAACATACCACACATTGCTTAACGCTTAATCGAGCCAAGATCTTAATCGCAAATTAGGCGGCCAATTAAGAGAGTAGAGTCCAAAAACGGTAGATGTTTCATAAAAGTTAAGACTTTTGTCCAATAGAACATTCTGATAACAGCTTCTAGTATCCAAACTAACCATGACACCACAGCGATGGTCATCATCAAGGAGAAGCCAGTGTCAGATAAAGATCCCCTCAGCTACCAAAAACAACACCGCCCTCGCCGCGATTTTGAGACTCGAGCCGCTTATTTGGAAAATGAGCTGTTGATCATGAAGCCTAAACGCTGGCGAATTAACTTACCCATTCGAGATTATCGCTTTGAGTTTGAAGACTTAGTACCGGCGCTGGCGGCCACTATTGGCAAAATAGTCATGGTGGCGGCAGTTGCTGCTGCCTTTGCGGGGCCACTTGGCTTATCTAATGAATTTGTCGTGGAAAACGTACGCTTTGAAATGCTGATTGCTGCAGTATTATTTGTGATCTTATTTTCAGGTTTAATTAACCCCAGAGCTAACTTGGCGGGCACCCACGGCCCTATGATACCGCTTATTCCCTTGATTGTTGCCTCGGGGGGGCATCCACTGGCATTGGGGTTGTTGGTGGCTTTTTTTGGCTTATTGCTCAGTATCAGTAAAGGCGGCAGTAAGCTGATGGCACTGACCAGTGAAGGAGTACGCGGTGGCTTATTGATTTATCTAGGCGCCATTGGGCTTATTAGTCAAATCAGTGCCCTTAATAGTTGGGCTAAAGGCTTTGATATGGCTTATATCGCCTTCGCGGTGATCTTAAGTACCATTATTATGTATGCCTTATTAGCCCGTCTAGAAATGCGCTGGCTATCGATTCCGCTGGGCTCAGGCATTGCCTTTATTATTGCTCTAGCACTGGGTGCGCCCTTTGAATTTGTGACCAGCCCTGGCATGCCCCATTTAAGCCCCGCTTATTGGTGGGGTGAAACGACCGGCTGGCAGATGGGTTGGCCACAGTTGCATCATTTTATAAGTTCAGCGCCCTTTGCGGTATTAGCAGTGGCGATGTGGTCGCCCGATTTTATGGGACACAGAGTCTTCCAAGAGCTGAACTATCCGAAAAAGGCCACCAAAGTGCTAATGAACGTAGATGACACTATGGGCATTGCGGCGGTGCGCCAAGCGGTAGGCAGCGTGCTAGGGGGCGGTAACCTTACTTCGTCTTGGGGTACTTATATGATCCCCGCCGCCATCGCTAAGCGCCCTATTCCCGCTGGCGCCATTTTAACCGGCGTGATGTGTATTGTAGCAGCTATTTGGGGCTACCCCATGGACTTAGCCGTATGGGATCCTGTGCTTCGCGTGGCATTAATTGTGGGGGTATTTATGCCTTTGTTAGAAGCGGGCATGCAAATGACGCGTGACACTACCAGTAGCCAATCAGCTGGCATAGTGGTATTTGCTTCGGCCTTTGTAAATCCAGTATTTGGCTGGTCGCTTACTATGCTGCTCGATAACTTAGGCTTAATCGGTGATAAAGAGCGCGGTAAGACGCTACGTCGCACCGACCGCTGGGTGATCCCCGGTGTCACTTTTTTAGTCTTATTAGCGATTATGGCAACCGTTGGCATGCTACCGGGTATTCCGGGTTTAATTGCTCACTAATATAACGAGCGACTACACAGAGCTACAAAGCCCGAATTTGTTATTACAGACTCGGGCTTTTTTTATCCTAGCTCCCACCGAGACTCGAGCAAAACCAGACTTAGGATTAAATTCCAGTTGGCACAGCTAAAACCTGCCTAGCGCACCTGCCGACCTTAGCAGCACTCTACTAAATAGAGATACGGCTAATTGTCTTATGTTTAGCTTGGCACTCACGCTATGTTTTACAACTCAGCCTTCCAGCAATTAAACCTCAAACTCCGCCGCCAAGCGGCTTACGCCTAAGCCATGGCTCTTACTTAATTTAATTTGCACCGGCACCCGCTCTTTAAGTGCCTCAATATGGCTGATCACGCCAATCATTTTACCACTGGCATTGAGCGCATCGAGCGCATCGAGTGCCACTTCTAATGTTTCCGAGTCTAGCGTGCCAAAACCTTCATCTAAAAATAACGAGTCAATGCGCGTTTTACTGCTCACCAAGTCTGACAAGGCTAAGGCCAGCGCCAAGCTCACTAAGAAACTTTCACCGCCTGATAAGGTCTGGGTATCGCGCGCGACATCCGCTTGCCAAGTATCAATCACTGATAACTCCAACTCTCCGCCCTCAGTACGCGCTAATTGGTAGCGGCCATGTAAGCGCACTAAGCGCAGATTAGCTAAATGCACTAAGTGCTCAAGCGTTAGCCCTTGGGCGAACCGACGATATTTTGCGCCATCTGCCGAGCCAATCAGGTGATTTAATTGCTCCCATAGCTGTAACGTTTGCTGCTCAGCTTCGATGTTGGCAAATAGCGATTGTTGACGGGCGCGGCGCTTAGCATCTGTGTCTAATTGGGTACGCCAGCCCCCCACTTGTTGTTGTTGAACGTCGTATTGCGCTTGAGCCTGTTGCAACTGCGCTTGTAAGGCTGCGTAGTGAGTGGGGTCTACTTCACCCAGTATAAGTTTAGCCGCCGCTACCGATTGCTCCGCTTGTTCGGCCAAGGTCTGGGCGCGTTGTAAGGCTTGCTCTAATTGGCGCTGGTTTTCTACTAATTGCGCGAGCTCCTCCTCACTAAATAAGGCAGCCAAAAAACCGGCTTCATCGCTAAAGGGGCTGGCAGCTAATTGCTGCTGCCACTTGGTTAATCGGCTTTGCAAGTCGGCGCTAAGCTCTGACTCTTGTTGGTACAGCGTATCAAGGCGCGCCGTTTTTTGTTGTACTTGTTGCTGCTCCTGTTGCCATTGCTCCGCCAATTTATTGAGCTCGGCGCTGGGGTTAGTCACGTCGGTGCGCGCCGGAAAATCATCGATATTAAGCGTGGCCCAGCGCTCTTGCCACTGGCGATGCTCGGTGCCCGCCAGCTGTAACTGTATGGCTACCTGCTGGCTATCGGCGCTAAGTTGCTGATGTCGTAACTGCTGTTCTTTCCAAGCTTGCCATTGTTGTTCACAGTCTGCCAACCAAGTTGGCCAATGCTGAGGAACTGCCCAACCAAGCTTAGCCAGTGCTGTGGCGAGGGCGGCCTCTTGTTCAATTATATAATCTTGTTGCTCAGTCAGTAGTGCTTGCTGCTGGGCGTGTTGTTGAGTTAACGACTGCTGTTCTTGGCTGAGCAAACGCTGATTATTTTCTAACTGGCTTAGCGCCTGTTCCACATGGCGCGTCGCCGTTTGCGCGACTTGTACTCGCTCTTGCTGTTGCTCCACATCATTAAGCTGTTGGCTCAGCGTATGTAACTCTTGCTGACGCTGTTCAAGTACTACTTGTTGAGAGTTAAGATCAACGTCATTAATCTGCAATTGGGCTAACAGGCTCGTTAACTGCTCCTGCAACTCAATCAGCTCCTCTGCCAATACTTGCACTTGGTGCTGACGTTGCGCCAATTCTGCTTGGTGTTTGGTCACGGTATGACTTAATTGCTGACCTTGTAACTCGCGCTCGGCGCGCTCTAACTGCTTAGCCGCCAAGCTCGCAGCAGTAGCATCGTCCAGTGCTTGATAAGCCTCGATGGCCGGATGCTGCTCACTGCCACATAACGGGCAGGCTTCATCTGGCTGCAATCTTGCTCTGTGCTCTTCAAGTGCACGAATGCGCTGTTCTTGTTCGAGCAGCTTTTCTTTATCACGAATTTGTTCTTGTAAAACTTTATAGGCTAAACGCGAGTCGTTGAGCTGCTGCTCAAGTGCGTCCAGCTCAGGCTGCTGTTTAGCAATGCTCTGGGTGAGTTGTTGATGAAGCGCTTGCTGTTTAGCCATTTGTGCCCAAAGCTGGTGCACTTGGCTCCACTTTCCCTGCTGCTGACTTAGTATTTGTAGTTGTTGACGAAGCTCACCGAGTGACTGCCCCGCTAACAGCTGGGTGAGCTTATGTTGCTGTTGTTCGGTGTCGGCTTGTTTTATTACTAACTGTTGCTGACTGGTAGCAACTAGGTGTTGGTTGCGCTCTTGCTGTGTCTTTAACTCATTAAGTTGGGTTTGCAGGCTAAGCTGTGCTGCTTGACCATGTTTTAACTGCGCTTGTTGCTTACTCAGCTCAGGCACTTGTACTCGCCAAGTGCCTAATAGCTCTCCTAAGCGCTCTGCTACGGGGTTGCTGGCCATTTGCTGGTCTAGCTTTGCTTGTTCATGATTAAGTTGCTGCTCAGCGCCGCTGAGTTGTTGTACTCGCTGTTTACTGACTTCTAGTGCCTGCCAAGTGAGCCGCTGTTGCTGATGCGTCGCTTGCGCTAGTTCAGCTTTTACTTGGCTTAGTTGATGCAATACCGACTGCTGGCGCGTATTCGCATCTTGCCACTGCTGCCAATAAGGCTGTAAGCGCTGAGCCGGCGCGGCAAGTTTAAGTTGTTGGCGCTGCGCCTCTTTGGCCAGCCATGCGCTATGAGCCACTTGTAGTGCCTGCGCGCTTTGAGCTTGTTGCGTTTTGGCGACTTGATAAGTCTTAATATGCTCAAGGCGAGCTTGTTGCTCAGTGATATTTTTCTGGCGGTGAATTAAGTCAGCTTCGGCTGCCGCCAGCTCTGTGTGCAGCTGCTGGCGGGCGGCGTCATCAAGCAATTCCATCCCTTGAGCATGAGCTGTTAATTCTTTTAGGGTGCCTTGTTGCTCGCGGGTATTTTCAAAGACGAGCCGAGAAATGTGTGCATAAATATCGGTGCCAGTCAGCTCTTCTAATAATTCGGCACGCTCATTAGCATTGGCATGCAAGAAGGCAGCAAATCCGCCTTGGGCGAGCAGCATCGATTTAGTAAAACGACCAAAATCTAAGCCACTGATGCTTTCTGTTAAGCGCAGCTTGTCATTAATTTTAGTGGTAATAATGGTGCCATCTAATTTAGCCAGCTCCACTTTAGGCGCTTGTAACTTGCCATCCACTTGATTACGAGAGCGACGTTGACTCCAAAAGGCGCGATAGCCTTGCGCTTTAACTTCAAATTCAACTTCAGCTAAGCACTCAGCAGTATGGCGAGTCATGAGTTCATTACTGCTAGCCGAGACTGATTTCATGCGGGGAGTTTCATGATACAGCGCCAAGCAGATGGCATCGAGTAAGGTGGTTTTACCGGCACCTGTGGGCCCTGTAATCGCAAATAAGCCGGAGTCGGTAAAAGGCGCTTTAGTGAAGTCTATTTTCCACTCCCCTTTAAGGGAGTTAATATTTTTTAGTCGCAGACTGAGGATCTTCATTGGCTCTGCTCCAGCTCGGCTAATACGTTTTGATATAAGCTTTGTAAGGCGTGCTGGCGCTCGGCTGTTAGCTCAGCTTGGCTAAGGCGCCGCTCAAATACTTGAAGGGGCGTTAACTCACTCAAGGTAATATGAGCATCACTGGTAAGGTTTGCAGGAGTACTGGCACGCTGGCGGCGCACCAATAATATCTCTAATGGTAGGCCGGCGATTAATTGCTCAATTTTTAATTGCAAATCACTTAAATAGTCGTCTTCAACAACGGTCACTTCTAGCCATACCTTATTCGCGTCGGCGGTGGCAGTGCTCTTAGTAGCCAATGCCGTTATGGCTTTTTCTAGTTCAGCTAAATTTCCTTTTAATCGCGCCAGCGGCTGAAAGACCGGCACCGCTAACGGAGTAATACAACTTAAGCGGTGGGCATTAAAGTCTACTAGCAGCACTTCTTTTTGTTGGCCTACTTCATCAAAGCTTAACGCTATGGGCGAGCCGCAATAGCGCATATGCTCATGGCCACCGACTGTTTGGGGCCGGTGAATATGACCAAGTGCTAAATAATCGAAGGGCGCAAAGGCATGAGCAGGAAAGGCATCAAGGGTGCCAATATAAATCTCTCGTACTGAATCACTGCTGCTGGCACCGACTGTGGTTAAATGTCCAGTGCCAATAATAGGCAAGTGGTGTCCATGGGCGGTATGGTGTTGTTCACTTAATAGCTTGGCGTGCTCAAATAATTGCTGGTAATGGCCAGCAATCGCCTGTTGCAGGCTCTGCTGTTTATCTTGGGCACTTTGGCCAGACTCACTGCTCATGACCTCGCGCGCCCGAATAAACGGCACGGCACATAAGAGGGCACCGCTGCTTCCTTGGCGGTTATGAAGGAGTAGCACTTGCTGGTTAAGCTCAGCCATTACGCCTGGGATCACTTGCACATTTAAACAGCCCAGCAAGCTTCGCGACTCATTAAGCATGGCTACCGAGTCGTGATTACCACCTAAAATTATTAGCTGCGTATTGGCGTGCTGCAACTTAACAATAAAGTCGTTATATAACTCACGGGCATAACTGGGTGGGGTACCCGTATCAAACACATCTCCTGCCACTATCACTGCATCAACCGCGTGGGCGTGCACTTGCTCTACTAACCAGTGCAAAAACGCTTGGTGTTCTTCGAGACGGGTTTTACCCATAAAGTGTTGGCCAAGGTGCCAGTCGGAGGTGTGCAAAATACGCATAATATCTCAACTGTAAAAAGTGAGGCACTATTAGACCCGCTCTCAGCAAGGCTGGCAAATTTGGCATTAAATAACGCAAGATTTGCTGTTAAAGAGTAACAAGCGTCTTGGCCTAGGCTCGTTTGCGCGCTAGGTTAGCGTCACATTATTGGTTATTAAGACTCCCTATGCCCTTTTCTTATGACTATTTAGCACTGGCTGCAGCGGCATGTTGGGCCCTTGCTAGCTTATTTTCGGCCCACGGCGCCCGCCATCTTGGCGCCGTGGCCTTTTCTCGTTGGCGAATGTTTTGCGTCAGCATCATGCTGTGGACTCTGGCCTTATTTAGTGGCGGTTGGACTAGCCTCACCAGTGCTCATATTGGTGTTATGGCGGCCTCAGGTTTAGTGGGTATTTTTATTGGTGACACGGCGTTATTTGCCGCCATGAACCGACTTGGCCCTAGGCGAGCTAGCGTATTATTTGCCACCCACGCCTTATTTTCTGCGCTATTGGCGTATGTTATTTTTGGGGAGAAAATTCAAGGTTGGACGCTAATTGGCTGCATACTGCTGATGGGCGGCGTTATGCTCGCCATTTTTATGGGTAAGCGCGCACACGATAACCATGTCTGGGAACAAGATATTGGTAAGCTTTGGGTAGGAGTGGCGTTAGGATTATTGGCCGCCTTATGTCAGTCAATAGCCACTTTAATGATGAAGCCGGTGATGATGGACACGCTATCACTGGTTGATCCTATCTCAGCCTCGGCGGTACGCATGAGCACGGCGTTTAGTGCTCACCTTTTATTGCTATGGTGCGGATGGTCAGGCGCTAAGGCATTGCGCCGCATTAATTGGCCTATTTTTGGCATGGTAGCCGGCAATGCTTTACTGGCGATGGGCATTGGCATGACGCTGATTTTGGTAGCACTGCGCCAAGGTAATGTGGGCATGGTAGCCATGCTCAGCTCGGTGAGTCCGGTGTTAGTGTTGCCTTTATTATGGCTACTGACTAAAAACCGCCCCGCCTTAGGGGCCTGGGCAGGAGCGGCGATTAGCGTGCTAGGTACAGTTTTAATAGTGGCTCGCCACTAGGTGCGAGTGAAGTGCGAGGTTAAATTAGCTGCGTTACTTCAAGCCAAATGTTTGACTGTTCACGCCTCCCTTTTACTTCTCACTTATAACTTTAAGCCTTCTTTAGCAATCACTGCTTTAACCTTAGGGTCTGCTAGCAAAGTGGCGTAGTGGCGGGCCACATTGGGGTAATCGGCTAAGCCATTTGCCAGCACCTTACTCGCCCAATAACAATAAACAAAGGCGCAGGCATCAATAATGCCCATTTCATCTTCAAGGTAATAATCACGACTCGCTAAATGACTATCCATGCGCTTAAACAGGGGTTGCACTTGGGCGGGCACGGCCGCTTTAATGGCTTTTTTAGCTTCAGCACTAGTATCAGTGGTGTACTTTTCTGGGTTAAAAAAGGGCGCGAAGGCACGATACACATCGGCATTAAAAAAACTTAACCAATAATCACACTGCGCTTTTAGTACCGGATCTGCTCCAGGCCCAAAGGGCTCGCCCGCTGGTAAACGAGAAAGATAGCGCAAAATAGCGCTATTTTGATAAAGCGCGCCCATATCAGGGGTAAATAATACCGGCACCGTGCCCAGATAATTTACTTTGGAAAATTCAGGGTCACGGGTATTAGCCACTTCCACTTCATAAGGTAAGTCTAACCATGCCAAAACAATATGAGCCGCTAAAGAACAAGCACCAGGGCGATAATATAATTTCATTCATACCTCTCTTAAATAACACTCTTAAACCTTAGATTAACCCGGCTTTAGAGGGGTGGTTTTGTCGCTATTTTTTATGCAATTTGATCTTTGTTGCGACTGATTTTGACAAAATCCCACCAATAATCACCTATTAATTCTAACCCCTCTTGTTATAGCACGCCTTATTCATTTTGCTTTGACACTCGATCATTTTAATCTTCAATACTAAGCAGCATTTTTTTAAGTAAATCTGCAAGCTGGCGCTGTTCTTGGGGATTAAGAGGATTAGCCAGCTCAGCTTCCGCGCTCAAATGATGGCTCACTGCTTCTTCAAGCACGCTAAGCCCCTCGGGCGTTAAGGTAACAATAACGCCGCGCTTATCATGATCAGCTTGGGCACGACTGACTAAACCGCGACTTTCTAAGCGGTTTATTCGATTAGTCAGCGCGCCCGAGGAGATAAGCACCATGCTTTGCAACTGGTTAGGAGAAAGCTGAAAGGTAGGGGGGTGGGCGCAGCGCGGCCAATACATCAAACTCACCGACGTTAAGCTTATAATGCGCTAAATCTTGTAACACTCGACGACTAATAAAATACTCTAACCGCACTATGCGCCCGATAACTTCGGTGCTCGCTAAATCAAGATCAGGGCGTGCTTGCTGCCACAACGCCACAATGCGATCTATTTGGTCTAACGCAGTGTCGGGCTCACAATTAACAGACGTGTTATCCATATTTTTATCTTCCATAGAGTAATGCTGGATGTTCATCAGCTGCTTTTGAGTCTATATTTTTGGATAATACCATAAAGAATTTAGTTGCCATCCTGTAGCACTGGCTTTTTAATATACAAAATAATCGCTAAGTTAACTCAACTAACCGCCGTCATTGACGTTTAACGCCCGTGTTACTTGCGCTATACTCGGCGGGTTTCAAGAATCAATAACAATAGATAAAGCCAACTGGGAGAATAAAGGTGAGCCTGTTAAAAAAACTCTTGCTTGTCGGCGTTGCCGCTGCTGCATTAAGTGGTATGGCTTACGCCGCCAACGATATGTCCTCTGAAGCCATTGATGCGCGCACTAAACCCGTCGGCAGCGTATACATGGCTGCGGATCTAGAAGGCATAGTAGGCGCTAGTGCCGATGCACAAGACAGCGAAGAAGAAGCGGGTCCTCGCGATGGCGAGACGGTATACACAGCCCATTGTGCTGCTTGTCATGGTACAGGTGCTGCTGGCGCTCCTATTAAAGGGAATGCTGAGCAGTGGGAATCTCACGTTGCTAAAGGCCACGAGACGTTAGTTAAGCACGCCTTAGAAGGCTTCCAAGGTATGCCGGCACGTGGTGCTTGTGGCGCTTGCTCTGATGAAGAAATTATTAATGCCGTGGATTACATGTTGGATGCTATCTAAGCTTTCGATATAAGCCACTAATAAAAAGCCGCTTAATGCGGCTTTTTTGTTGTTCGTGAGGAATAAGGCGCAGCCTACCCCCGCTAAAGACCAGAGCTTAGCGCTATTATTTCCCGTTACTGATCCACTCACCCATCACCCATCACCCATCATTTATTAAACATGGCGCGGATATCGGCAATGGCCGCTTGCCCTTTTTCCATACGCTCAGTTTCACTGGGTGGCTTGCGATTATGCTCCCAGTCTAAGTCTTGCTGGGGTAATTCAAGCAAGAAACGACTGGGCTCAGGGCGTAACAGCTCACCATATTGGCGCCGCTCCCGGCACAAGGTAAAGGTAAGTGCTTGTTGCGCACGGGTAATACCCACATAAGTAAGACGACGCTCTTCGTCAATGTTGTCTTCATCTATGCTGCTTTGGTGGGGTAATAAGCCCTCTTCCATGCCCACCATAAATACATAGGGAAACTCCAACCCCTTAGAGGAATGCAGTGTCATTAGTTGTACTTGCTCGCCATCATCTTCTTCTTCGCCGCGCTCCATCATGTCGCGCAGCGTTAAGCGGATCACCACCTCGGGCAAGGTCATGGCATCATCCAACTCAGAGCCCACTAACATCTGGCTCACCCATTTAAATAAGGTAGAGACGTTTTGCATACGCATTTCAGCGGCGCGAGGGCTTGGCGAGCTTTCGTATAACCACTGTTCATAGTGAATATCTTTAATCATATCGCGCACCGCATCTTGAGCCGCACCCCGCTCGGCTTGCTCACCGCGGCGTACCAACCATTGAGTAAAGCCGCGCAATGCCATTAAGCCGCGCCCTTCTAAAGTTTGCTCAAGGCCCAGTTCGAAGCTGGCGGCAAATAAGCTTTTTCCGCGCTGATTCGCGTAGTTACCTAGTTTTTCGAGCGTAGTGGGGCCAATTTCTCGACGCGGCGTATTCACTACTCGTAAGAAGGCATTGTCATCATCTGGATTCACTAATAAGCGCAAGTACGCCATGATATCTTTGATTTCACTGCGCGAGAAAAATGAAGTACCTCCACTTATCTTGTAAGGAATACGGTTAGTCATTAACTGTTTTTCTAATAACCGCGACTGGTGATTACCGCGATACAAAATCGCGTACTCGCCAAATTTAGCACCATTCATAAACTTATGCCCCATGATCTCGGCTACCACTCGCTCTGCCTCATGGTCTTCATTTTTAGCAAATAGCACTCGCACCGGCGCCGCATATTTCATCTCAGAAAATAGCTTTTTTTCAAAGACATGGGGGTTATTGGCAATCAAGATATTAGCGCACTGCAAAATCTGGCCACGAGAGCGATAATTTTGCTCTAGCATGATCACCTTGAGCTGGGGATAATCCTCTTTGAGTAACACCAAGTTTTGCGGTCGTGCACCGCGCCACGAATAAATGGACTGATCATCATCACCCACTACAGTAAAGCGCGCGCGCTCACCGGCTATTAACTTTACTAATTCGTATTGGCTGGCATTGGTATCTTGATATTCATCGACTAGCAGATAGCGGATTTTATTCTGCCAAAATTGGCGGACTTGCTCATTGGTTTTTAACAATAAGGTGGGCATCAAAATAAGATCGTCAAAATCTAATGCGTTATAAGCTTTCATCTGGCGCTGGTAGCGCTCATACATTTGGGCAAATAACACCTGTTCGGGATCTCGTGCAATGCGTGCCGCGCGAGCCGGCAACACCAAATCGTTTTTCCAATTAGAAATAGTACTCACTAGGCGACTAAGCGACTCTTTATCACCCTCTAACTCTTGATCGGTTAAATCCTTTAATAGTGCCAACTGATCTTGATCGTCAAACAGCGAGAAGCCGGCTTTTAAGCTCAGCGTCTTATGCTCACGGCGAATAATATCTAAACCCAGACTATGAAACGTCGAGACCATTAGTCCGCGCGCTTCAGCTTTAGTTAAGGTTTGCAGTACCCGCTCCTTCATCTCACGGGCCGCTTTATTGGTAAAGGTGACGGCGGCGATATTGCGCGCTTTATAGTCACATTTTCGCACCAGATAGGCGATTTTATTGGTGATCACCCGCGTTTTACCACTGCCGGCGCCCGCCAATACCAGACAAGGCCCGCTAATAAAATGCACCGCTTGGTCTTGGGCTGGATTTAACTTCATAAGGCACTCCGACAGATAAGCAGGAGCGCCATTCTAGCGGCTAGCCGCCACAGGGGAAAGCCTTGCCAACGGTGAGGAGTGAAGTGTAAAAAGCGAAGAGACAAAGCAAAATCTTAAAAACTCATGACTTTTTTGCCACAAAACCCACTAAATCCGTAAAAAAAATTAACATAAGATAACTTCGACAAGTGCCAAATACGTGATGATTAAAAAATTGCTTTCTGATGGCCGAGTGTGGTTCTTACCAAACATTGTTTTACCTAGGTTTTGGCTTTTTCAGATCTGCTCTCTACTTTTGTATAAAGTTCGTTACAAAGAGTAATTTTTATTTAGCTTGGTGCTAATCGCTTGGCGCTATGTTTGTGCTTTACACTTGTCTCTTAACCGCACATGATCTTATCAGTGCTTATTTAATTGAACTGCTATGACTCTCGATATAAACCGCCTTAGACTCGACTTTCCTATTCTGGCCCAAAAGGTTAATGACCAGCCCTTGGTGTATTTAGATAACGCCGCCACCACTCAAAAACCACAAGTGGTGTTGGATGCGCTGGCTCATTATTACCACAGTCAAAATGCCAATGTGCATCGCGCTGCTCATGCGCTAAGTAGCGAGGCCACTCACGCCTTTGAAAACGCCCGTGCCAAGGTAGCGACTTTTATTAATGCGCCCGATACCGCCCAAATTATTTGGACCCGCGGCGCCACCGAGGCCATTAATCTAGTGGCTTACAGTTTTGGTATGCAGCACTTAACCGCCGGGGATGAGATTGTACTATCGACTATAGAGCACCACGCCAATATAGTGCCCTGGCAGCAAGTAGCCGCCGCCACTGGCGCCAGCATTAAGGTGATACCACTGGAGGCCAATGCCGAGTTAGATATGGCGGCGGCCGCCGATTTATTTTCACCGCGCACTAAATTATTGGCGGTGAGTCATGTCTCTAATGCGCTGGGTATCATTAATCCTATTGAACAATTAATCGCCATGGCCAAAGCCGTGGGCGCAGTGACCCTGCTTGATGGCGCGCAGGCGGTGGGTCATTTCTCGGTGGATGTACAGGCGCTCGATTGCGACTTTTATGTGTTTTCTGGGCACAAGATGTTTGGCCCTACCGGCATCGGTGTCTTATATGGCAAACGGGAATTATTGGAAAAAATGCCGCCTTGGCAAACCGGCGGCGAGATGATTAAAAAAGTGAGCTTTGAAAAAACTACGTTTGGCGCGCTGCCCTTTAAGTTTGAGGCGGGCACGCCCAATATTGCCGGTGCCATCGGCTTGGGAGCGGCGGTAGATTATTTAATGAGTTTGGATCGCCACGCCATCGCTAAGCATGAACAGGCGTTACTGGCGCAACTACTCACTGGCTTAAATGCTATGCCAAAAGTGCATATTATGGGTCGCCCTCAAGTCGGCGCCGTGTCTTTTGTCATTGATGATGTGCATCCCCAAGACGTAGCCACCTTGTTGGATATGCAAGGCATAGCGGTGCGCACCGGTCATCACTGCGCCATGCCCTTAATGCAAGCTTTGGAGTTGCCAAACGGTACTCTTCGCGCCTCACTGGCTTTTTATAATAACGCCGACGATATTGCCGCCTTGCTGGCGGGACTTGCTAAAGCAGAGGAGTTTTTCTAATGCCGCCATTTGGCTATACCATTACCGACACCGATATTCGCCACCTTTTTGCCAACGCTCGCAGCTGGGAAGCCCGCTATAAAGAACTGATTAAACTCGCCAAGCAACTACCACCCTTAGCTGATGCAGATAAGATAGAGGCTAACGTCATTCATGGCTGCGAAAGTCAAGCGTGGCTGGTAAGTAAAGTGGATGCTCAAGGATGTTGGCAACTGCATTGCGACTCAGATGCGCGTATCATTAAAGGCTTAATGGCGGTAGTGTTGGCGGCGTTAAATAATCACACCGCTGAGCAAATTCAAGCCTTCGACATGGAAGCCTACTTCGCCGATTTACAACTGCTCAATCATTTAAGCCCCTCCCGGGGCAATGGTTTAAGAGCAGTAGTCACCGCTATCAAACAAAGCTGTACGCTGCCCGTTAATGATAAGGAATAAAGACTTTTTCGCCACGCAATACACGGACCTAGGGCGATAAAAGGTAAAGAGCTTGGTTAGTGATTTAGTATTTATCTTCAAGCCTGATTAATAAATAGATTATTTTTATTCCGGTCGTTGTTCCGTGTATTCCGTGGCAAATATGATTTAACTCTTAGCTGCCAGTTTGGATAGCACTCTGCTGACCATAAAGAAACCAAAGGTGGCGGTGATATGGGTGATGGCACCAAAGCCCGAGGCGCAGTCCATCTTCATGGTGCCATCCAATTGCGGCTTAGCATTACAAATACCGCCATCCCCATCTGGATATTTAGGCTGCTCGGTAGAAAAGACACAATCCACACCAAATTTTCGTTTAGGGTTAGTGCTGAAATTATGAAAACGGCGTAGCTCGTTACGCACTTTAGCCGCCAATGGATCTTGAATGGTTTTGCTCAGATCGCGGATCATGATCTGACTAGGATCCGTTTGTCCGCCGGCGCCACCGGCGGTGATCACTGGGATCTTGTTGCGCTTACAAAAAGCGATCAAGGCTACCTTGGCTTTCACCGAGTCGATGGCATCCACTACATAATCAAAATTCGTTAGTAAATATTCTGCTTGGTTATCAGCACTAATAAAATCATCAATCACGGTCACTTTACAGTCGGGATTGATCAGCTTAATGCGCTCGGCCATAGCTTGGGTTTTTTCTTGGCCAATTTGATTAGCGAGCGCATGAATTTGGCGATTAGTATTGGTGATACAGATATCATCCATATCTAAAAGCGTGATGGCACCGATACCAGAGCGCGCCAGCGCTTCTGCCGCCCACGAGCCCACGCCACCGATGCCCAGCACACAAACATGTGATTGACTAAAGGTGCTTAAGGCATCATTGCCATACAGGCGGGCAATACCACCAAAACGCTGCTCAAAACTCATTGTTTACTCCCTAAATGTGCGGCCAGTATATCAAGCCCAGTTAAGGTTGGGGAATACAGCTATGTAAAGAGGTAGCAGAATTGCCTACGCCAACGCGCTGAAACACATCCATGTGGCGCTCGGCAAATGCCATCCTTGGCATTTAACGGTTGGCTACGACAATTCCTACCACCTCATCACAACGATATGGAGCCGCCTGCTGATAACACCAACACACAGTACCGCCAGCCGAACACTCAAATGCTAACGAAGAGGCTGCTGAGATAACCTAAGCCGACCATCACATAACATGGACGTTATGTGCTGAGCGTCGCAAGGAGGCGGCTTAGCGAGTCGGCGGTGGTTGCTCTGCAGTCTCTAAGCGCTAGTTGGTGATACTAAGAGTCGCAATTAAAACTCGAGATCAAAAAAGGGAGCCGAAGCTCCCTTTTTTATAGTGCGCTAGTTAAAGCTAGCGACTCACTATTTAAAATTAACCACCAACGGCGATGTTTTGCATGTCGGTCATGTAAGAACGCAAGGTCTTACCGATAATCTCAACTGGGTGATTACGAATCGCTTCGTTCACTTCAATTAAGCGACGGTTATCTACCGAGTTAGACTTAACGTCGAAGCTCTTACCGATGACGTTAGTCTTAACGCTTGGCATAAACTTCTCACGCAACAAAGGCACAGCAGCGTTAGCAAACAAGTAGTTACCGTACTCTGCAGTATCAGAGATAACTACGTTCATTTCGTACAAACGCTTACGGGCAACGGTATTAGCAATCAGTGGCAGCTCATGCAAAGACTCGTAGTAAGCAGACTCATCGATGATGCCGGAGGCAACCATAGCTTCAAACGCCAATTCTACGCCGGCTTTAACCATGGCTACTAACAAGATGCCGTGGTCAAAGTATTCTTGCTCGTCGATGGCAACATCTGTTGCTGGATACTGCTCGAAGCTAGTGTCGGCAGTTTCTTCACGCCAAGTCAGCAGGTCTTTATCGTCATTGGCCCAGTCAGCCATCATACCGGCAGAGAAGTTGCCTTGGATGATGTCATCCATGTGCTTGTTGAACAGGGGACGCATCAAGTCTTTCAGCTCTTCCGCCATGTCGAAGGCTTTGATCTTAGCTGGGTTAGACAAACGGTCCATCATATTTGTGATGCCGCCTTGCTTGAGCGCTTCGGTGATGGTTTCCCAACCAAATTGGATAAGCTTGCCTGCATAACCGGCGTCGATACCGTCGGCCAGCATTTTTTCGTGGGCCAAGATGGCGCCCGCTTGCAGCATACCACACAGAATGGTTTGCTCGCCCATTAAGTCAGACTTAACTTCGGCTACAAAAGAAGACTCTAATACGCCGGCACGGTCGCCGCCAGTGGCAGAAGCCCAAGCTTTAGCGATAGCCAGACCTTCGCCTTTAGCGTCGTTTTCTGGGTGTACCGCAATTAGAGTTGGAACGCCAAAGCCACGCTTATATTCTTCACGTACTTCAGTACCTGGGCACTTAGGTGCAACCATAACCACGGTAATGTCTTTACGGATCTGCATGCCTTCTTCAACGATGTTGAAGCCATGTGAGTAACCCAGTGCGGCGCCTTCTTTCATTAACGGCATAACGGCGTTAACAGCAGAGGTGTGCTGCTTGTCAGGAGTTAGGTTCATCACTAAGTCGGCGGTTGGGATCAGCTCTTTGTAAGTGCCGACTTTAAAGCCGTTTTCGGTGGCTTGCTTGTAAGACTGGCGCTTTTCAGCAATGGCTTCGTCACGTAATGCATAAGCTACGTCAAGACCTGAGTCACGCATGTTTAAGCCTTGGTTTAGGCCTTGTGCGCCACAACCGACGATCACGACTTTTTTACCTTTCAAAAAGTCACAGCCATCAGCAAATTCGCTACGCTTCATAAAGCGGCACTTGCCCAACTGCTCAAGCTGCTCGCGCAGAGTCAAAGTATTAAAGTAATTATTAGCCATTAAGTAGACTTCCTATTAATTCATTGATGAAAAATTTATGCACCGCTGCGTCTTACTGCGATGTCGACTTAGCTACTATACCTCAAGTGCATCATTGCTTAAAATGATATATTCGAAATAGAGTGTTGCGGTTTAAGCAACATTAAAGACAGCGCTTTAGTTTCCCTTGGTACGGGACGCTGGGTGCTATGTTTAAGGAAACCGCCGTGGATTTTCGTCATCTGGAATTATTTGTGCACTTAAGCCAGAGTTTGCACTTTGGCCATACCGCCGATGCGCTGGCAGTGAGCCCCTCAACCCTAAGTCGCGCCATTCAGCGACTTGAACAAGAGGTGAGTTGTGAGCTATTTACTCGCGATAACCGCACCGTAACACTCACCGATGCTGGCCTGCGCTTGCAGCAATTTGCACAAGGCTGGCTCAATGATTGGCAACTGCTTAAACAAGAGCTAAAACATGGCGATGAAAGTTTACAAGGGCGCTTGCGCGTCTATTGCTCGGTCACGGCCAGCTATTTCTTATTACCCGGTATCTTAGAGCGTTTTCGCAGCCGCTACCCTCGCCTTGAAATTCGCTTAGAAACCGGCGATCCGGCGCTCGCCATTGATAAAATATTGGATGATGAAACCGAGCTCGCCATCGCCGCCCGCCCTGATGCGCTGCCTGCTAAAGTGCACTTTATTAATCTACAAACGGTGCCTATGGTGTTTATTGCCCCCACCACATCAGGCCCAGTCAGTGACTTACTGGAACAAAAGCCTTTGGATTGGCAACGTTTACCGGTGATTTTATCGGAGCAAGGGGTAGCCAGAAAACGGGCTAATCAATGGTTTAAGAGCAAAGGCATTAGCCCTAATATTTATGCAGAAGTGGCCGGTAATGAGGCTATTATTGGCATGGTGGCACTGGGTTTTGGGATTGGCGTGGTGCCGCGCGTGGTGATTGATCACAGCCCCATGGGCGATAAGGTACGAGTGTTATCGGCCAGCCCTGCATTGAAGTCCATTGAAGTGGGGGTGTGTTTATTGAAGAAGCGTCTTGACGACCCGCTTATTCAAGCCTTCCAACAAACGGCGTTAGAACCGGTTTAGAGAAAGCGCTACATTTAACGCCCTACGTTAGAGATACACATCGTTTTTCTTGACGTATAGCGTACAGCGCACAACGCAAGGCGCTAAAAGCTGACGTCGTCGCTCAATTAAGGCTAAAATGCGTTATAGCCTAAGGAGATCATCATGTTAGACCCTAAAAAATTAGAAGAGATAGCGCGCCAAATTCAAAATAACCTACCTAGTGGCATTAAGAATATGGGCGAAGAAGCAGAAAAGCGTATTCGTACTGTGTTGCAAGCACAGCTGGGTAAGTTGGATATGGTCACGCGTGAAGAATTTGATGTGCAGACCAATGTTTTACTGCGCACTCGCGAAAAGCTTAATACGCTAGAAGAAAAGCTCAGCGTACTTGAGCAACAGCTAACTGCTAATTCCGCTCCTCTTAAGCTTGACGATGAGCAGTCAAACTAACAGCGCACTGGCTGAGCAAGTGCGAGCGGCCTGTTTACGGGCGGCTCAAGCCGCCTATGAAGAAGGTGGCTGGCTAGGGTTATGTCAACAAGGGCGTTTTGAACTCGCGATGGAGGCCATTATTGCACTTAATTTAGATGCGCTTATTGAGAGCTCTAAACACCAATAAGCCAGTAGTGACATGCTCACTACTGGCTTATTTTTAGCTTACTGTGTATTAATTTTAAATAAATTCAAAAGCATCACCAAATAATTGTTCAGCGACGACTCCTTTCTCTTTAAAGGCTTCACGCGCTACACCCGCCATCTCAAAGCGCCCCGCCACGTACACATCGTAATCATGCAGGCTTAAGAAGTCGTCCATAATGGCTTCATGCACTAAACCGCTGCGACCTTGCCACTGGGCATCAGCGTTTTGGACCACCGGAATATAGGTGAGCTGTGGATGCTCATCGGCCCAAGCCTTCATCTCTTCATCGGCATAAAGATGCTGAGCAAAACGTACGCCCCAATATAAGAATATCGGTTGTTTGAAACCATCGGCTAAGAGCTGTTGTAAGATAGAGCGCGTATAAGCAAAGCCTGTCCCACCGGCCATTAAAATCACCGGATGCTGAGAGTCGGCGCGTAAATGTGCTTTACCTGCAGGTAACTGTACTTCAATTTTACCTTGGTCTTGCATACGCTTTAGTACTTGCACCGCATAAGTATTATCCGGTGTAGCACCAATGTGCAGCTCTAAAGTCTCGTCTTTAGTGACGGTATTAGCAATGGAAAACGGACGTTTATCGTCTTCAGCCATCACTACTAATAGATATTGGCCTGGCAGAAAATCCACGGCCATTTCTGGCTTTAAGCGCACATACCATAAGGTATCGGCCATCTCCGTTAAGGCTTCTACATTACATATTACATTTTGCATGACTGTCCTTTGAATTCTCTCTGTTAACATTTTATTTGATGTTGGAATCGAAAATCCCCAGTTGATCCCATAAGCCGTCTACTTTTTCTTTTACGCTGTCAGGCATAATAATTGGCACCCCCCACTCTCTGTCGGTTTCACCTGGCCATTTATTGGTGGCGTCCATGCCCATCTTAGAGCCTAGGCCTGAGACAGGAGAAGCAAAGTCTAAATAATCGATAGGAGTGTGTTCAATCAAGGTGGTATCGCGCGCGGGATCCATGCGGGTAGTGATGGCCCAAATCACATCGTTCCAATCTCTGGCATTAATATCATCATCACAGACGATAACAAACTTAGTGTACATAAATTGGCGTAAATACGACCATACACCGAGCATGACACTTTTGGCATGACCCGGATAGCGCTTTTTAATGGTGACGACTGCCATGCGATAGGAGCAGCCTTCGGGCGGTAAATAAAAGTCGACGATTTCGGGAAACTGTTTTTGTAAAATCGGGACAAACACCTCATTGAGCGCCACGCCCAAAATCGCCGGCTCATCGGGCGGGCGTCCAGTATAAG
Organism: Oceanisphaera avium; assembly: GCF_002157875.1. Classification (NCBI taxonomy): domain Bacteria; kingdom Pseudomonadati; phylum Pseudomonadota; class Gammaproteobacteria; order Aeromonadales; family Aeromonadaceae; genus Oceanisphaera; species Oceanisphaera avium. The sequence goes on along the minus strand of NZ_CP021376.1, from coordinate 2,511,275 downwards.
TAGAATGGTAAATGGCGTCTTGGCGACGGGTAATACGCTCGACAGTAAATACCGGAAACTCATCCACTTCGTTGTAATAACCGGTGTGATCACCATAAGGGCCTTCTGGCGCCATCTCGCCCGGATAAAGATAACCCTCAAGCACAATTTCGGCACTGGCCGGCACTTCCAAATCACTACCAATACACTTAACGACTTCAGTACGACTACCGCGTAACAAGCCCGCAAAAGCATATTCCGACAAAGTATCGGGTACAGGGGTGACAGCGCCTAGAATAGTCGCAGGATCCGCACCTAAGGCCACCGCCACCGGATAAGGTTGGCCGGGATTAGCTTCTTGCCATTCTTTAAAGTCCAGCGCGCCGCCTCTGTGGCTAAGCCAACGCATAATCAGCTTATTTTTGCTTAACAATTGTTGGCGATAAATGCCCAAATTTTGCCGCTTTTTATAAGGACCACGAGTAATAGTTAGCCCCCATGTCACTAGGGGTGCCGCATCTCCTGGCCAACAGTGCTGGATAGGTAACTGGGTAAGATCCACCTGATCGCCTTCCAGGATCACTTCTTGGCAAGGCGCTTTCTTAAGCCGCTTCGTGGGCATATTCAGCACTTGCTTAAAAATAGGCAGCTTATCCATCAGCTCTCTTAAGCCTTTAGGCGGCTCTGGCTCTTTTAAATAAGATAACCAGCGGCCCACTTCTCGCAGTGCGCTCACATCGGTTTGCCCCATGCCCATGGCCACTCGTTTAGGCGTGCCAAACAAGTTGCCTAACACCGGCATCGTAAAGCCTTTTGGGTTTTCAAATAATAGCGCCGGGCCGCCCGCTTTTAGCGTACGGTCACAAATTTCCGTCATTTCCAGATAGGGATCGATTTCATGCTGGATACGCTTGAGTTCGCCCTGAGCTTCGAGTTGCGTAATAAAGTCGCGCAAGTCCTTATATTTCATAGGTTTATTCCAAGTGCATCGACAAAGACTTCCGATTATAGCCTGTTCGCTTTGCCTTGTATTGAGCAATAAAAAACCGCGGACAGGCCGCGGTTTTTAAGAACATAAAATACTTATTTTTGCTGACGTTTCATGGCATCAAAAAATTCATCGTTAGTTTTGGTCATGGCCAACTTATCGATTAAGAACTCAACCGCGTCACTTTCACCCATAGGATGCACAATTTTGCGCAAGATCCACATTTTTTGCAGCTCATCTGGGGTGGTCAGTAGTTCTTCGCGGCGCGTACCTGAGCGAGTAATGTCGATAGCAGGATACACCCGCTTTTCGGCAATCTTACGCGACAGATGCAGCTCCATGTTACCGGTGCCTTTAAACTCTTCGTAGATAACATCATCCATCTTAGAGCCAGTTTCAACCAGTGCAGTAGCAATAATAGTGAGACTGCCGCCCTCTTCTACATTACGCGCTGCACCAAAGAAGCGCTTAGGACGATGCAGTGCGTTAGCATCAACACCCCCAGTTAACACCTTACCGGATGAGGGGATGACGGTGTTATAAGCGCGCGCCAAACGGGTAATAGAGTCGAGCAAGATCACCACGTCTTTTTTGTGCTCAACTAAGCGCTTGGCTTTTTCGATCACCATATCCGCCACTTGTACGTGGCGCTGTGCAGGCTCGTCAAAAGTAGAAGCAATCACTTCTCCTTTTACCATGCGCTGCATCTCGGTCACTTCTTCGGGGCGCTCATCAATGAGTAATACAATAAGTACACACTCAGGATGATTGTAGGTAATGCTCTGCGCAATATTTTGCAGCAACATGGTTTTACCGGCTTTAGGTGGCGCGACAATTAAGCCACGCTGGCCTTTACCAATCGGTGAAGCCAAGTCTAGAACTCGAGCGGTAATATCTTCGGTTGAGCCATTACCGCGCTCCATTCTCATGCGCTCGTTAGCATGCAGTGGCGTTAAGTTCTCAAATAAAATTTTATTACGCGCGTTTTCAGGACGGTCGTAGTTAACTTCATTGATTTTTAGCAGTGCAAAATAACGCTCACCGTCTTTAGGTGGGCGAATTTTGCCGGCTATGGTATCACCGGTACGCAAGTTGAAACGGCGAATCTGACTGGGCGAGACGTAGATATCGTCGGGTCCGGCCAAATAAGAAGAGTCGGCACTGCGTAAGAAGCCAAAGCCATCTTGCAATATTTCCAGTACGCCATCGCCAAAGATATCCGCGCCGCCTTTGGCATGCGCCTTCAGAATAGCGAAGATAATATCTTGTTTACGTAAACGGGCGAGGTTTTCCAAGCCCATGGTCTCACCAAGCTTTACTAGCTCAGGGACGGGGGTATTCTTGAGTTCAGTCAGATTCATAGTGGTGGGTTTCTATCAACCAGGATATGTGAAATAGTAGAAAAAAGTCTGCTGAGGTGAGACTTAAAAATGCAGGGCCGATTTAACGTGGCACAAATGTAGGTTAGCAAACGATTAACAAGTTAGCATTAAAAAGACAGGCCGTCTATAAAAACAACAAGGGATGCTTTGCGCATCCCTTGTTTAATTTATGACGACTACAGATTCGCGTCTAAGAATTCTTTTAACTGCGACTTAGACAAAGCGCCCACTTTAGTCGCGGCCACTTCACCGTTTTTAAATAGCAGTAAAGTAGGAATACCACGAATACCAAATTTAGGTGGCGTGTCGGCATTTTGGTCGATATTCAGCTTACCCACCGTTACCTTGCCTACGTACTCGCCCGCTACTTCTTCTAAGATTGGCGCAATCATCTTACAAGGACCACACCATTCAGCCCAAAAATCAACTAATACGGGACCACTCGCTTTTAGCACGTCCGCTTCGAAGCTGGCATCGGTCAGCTGCACAATTTTGTCACTCATCTCCAACTCCAGTTAGTTTTGTTACTGCTCAACAGGTAATGTAGAGCCAATATAGAATTTAGTTGGTCTATTCCAAACGATCCTGTTTATTATTGCAAGCCTAACCTGATATTGTGAACGTTATGAGCAAAACACACTTAACTGACGTAAAATTTGCCCAGCTGGGTCTACAACCACAAGTTGTGACCGGTTTGGATGCAAAAGGATTTTATCAATGCACGCCAATTCAGGCGCTGTCATTACCCTATTTAATTCAAGGCAAAGATTTAGCCGGCCAAGCACAAACCGGAACCGGTAAAACTATTGCCTTTCTCGCGGCGACTTTTAACTACCTACTCACGCACCCAGCGACGCAGGCGCGCCAAGTTAACCAGCCCAGAGCCATTATCATGGCGCCCACGCGCGAGCTGGCAGTACAAATTTATAATGATGCTGACACCTTAAGCGCCAGTACTGGCTTAAAGCTAGGCTTGGCCTATGGCGGGGAAGGCTACGAAGAGCAAACTGCTGTATTAAACGCTGGGGTCGATATTTTAATTGGTACTACTGGGCGCATTATCGACTTCTTAAAAAAACAAGTCATCGATATGGGCGCTATCCAAGCAGTGGTACTTGATGAAGCGGATCGCATGTTTGATTTAGGCTTTATCAAAGACATTCGCTTTTTATTCAGACGCATGCCGCCCCCTCAGCAACGGCTCAATATGTTATTTTCAGCCACGCTGTCGTTGCGAGTACAAGAGCTGGCTTATGAGCATATGAATAGCCCTGAAGAAGTGACCATAGAGCCGGCTCGTAAAACAGGCGTCGCCATTAAAGAAGAGCTGTTTTATCCCGCTCAAGAAGACAAATTGTTGTTATTGTTAACCTTAATTGAAAACGAATGGCCTGATAAAGCCATCGTTTTTGCTAATACTAAATATAGCTGTGAAAAAGTGCATGCTTGGTTAGCTGCCGATGGTCATAGAGTCGGACTGTTAACCGGCGATGTGCCCCAGCGCAAGCGCTCAGCGATTTTAGAAGAGTTTACTAAAGGTGACTTAGATATTTTAGTAGCCACCGATGTGGCGGCGCGGGGTTTACATATTCCTGAAGTTTCTCATGTCTTTAATTACGACCTACCCGATGATGCCGAAGATTATGTGCATCGCATTGGCCGTACCGGTCGTGCCGGTGCGAGCGGCTGCTCTATCAGCTTTGCCTGTGAAGAGTATGTCTTTAATCTGCCAGCCATTGAGGAATACATTGAGCACGCAATCCAGGTCAGTAATTATGATAAAGACTCTTTGTTAGATGATGTGACACCGCCACTGCGCATTCATCATCATAGAGCGACATCCAATCGCAAACCCAATAACGGTCAACGCCGCCCCAGTGCTCCACGTCGGCGTCCTGGTTAACGGAGGCTTATAGTGAAAAATAGCGCCCTGTATGCTGCCATCGACTTAGGCTCTAACAGTTTTCATATGCTAGTGGTAAATGAAGTAGCAGGAGCCAGTCGTACCCTTGCTAAAATTAAGCGTAAGGTTCGCTTGGCGGCAGGGTTGCAAGAGGATGGCAGTCTCGATCACGCCGCGATGGAGCGTGGTTGGGACTGCTTACAGTTATTTGCCGAACAACTACAAGATGTGCCTGCAGAAAATATTCGTATTGTGGGTACGGCGACATTACGCCTGGCAAGCAATATCCAAGTATTTTTAGACCAAGCACACGCCATACTAGGCCACCCTATTCGCATTATTTCCGGTGAAGAAGAAGCTGCTCTTATTTATGAGGGAGTGGCATGGACCTCATCAGGAACCGGACGACGCCTCGCGATTGATATAGGTGGCGCCAGTACCGAGCTAGTGATTGGTGAAGGAACCTCGGCGTTATTATTAAATAGCCTAGATATGGGTTGTGTCACTTGGCTTAAGCGCTATTTTAATGATGGTAATTTGTCTGAGACTAACTTTGAGCAAGCCATCGCTGCAGCGCGCCAAGTGTTAGTGCCAAACGCCAGTGCTTATCTCAAATTAGGGTGGCAAGGTTGCATTGGCGCATCAGGTACGATTCAAGCCATTCAAGAAATAATGATTAATCTTGGCGAAGATGAACGTATTACTTTGCCAAAACTCCAAGCCCTTAAAAATGCCGCTATTGACTGTAAAACCCTCGCTCAGCTGCACTTACCTGGTCTTAAAGCCGAACGGGTAAGTGTATTCCCTTCAGGATTGGCTATCCTCATTGCGCTATTTGATATGTTAGCCATCGACGACATGGTGTTAGCTGGGGGGGCGCTACGAGAAGGGTTAATGTATGGCATGTTAGGCCAGCATCAAGATCGCGATGCCAGAGTGCGCAGTCTTGATAGTTTAATGGATCGCTATCAATTGGATCGCACTCAAGGAGAACGAGTCCGTAACACGGCTCTACTAGCATTTAAGCAAGTAAATGAGCGCCAGCCCCTAGAAGATGCAAGTGATGATATATTGGGCTGGGCTGCCATGATGTATGAGTTGGGCTTATGTATTGAATATAAGCGTGCGCCTGAGCATGGGGCTTATATTCTCAGCCATATCGACTTGCCCGGCTTTACCGTTGCCCAAAAACAATTATTAGCCGCACTGCTCCTTAACCAAAGAGATGACTTCCAACTGGCGGCGCTAGAGCAGCAAAGTGCGACTAGCTATGAACAGGCGATTTTGCTGACCCGCCTGCTGCGCATTAGCATTATCCTCTGTCTGCGCCGCACTAAAGGCACTGTGCCTGACTTTCACGTTAGTGCTCAAGGCATTGAACTCACACTTACCCTGCCGCCAAACTGGAGCCAAACTCACCATCTTCGCGCCAGCGAACTCCAGCAAGAAGCACAACGCCAAACCGAGTTAGGTTGGCCCTTGGTTATAAAACAGGGTGAAGAGTAAGGTGTAGGATAAGTAGTAGAGACTAAAGATTTTCTCGCCACGGAATACACGAAAGAACACTAGGGAACAAGACGGTTCTATTGGATAGAGCTTGCAAAAAATATCTGTTTTCGCTTTTCTCTACTTTCGTGGCTTTTCGTGTACTTTGTGGAAAAAACGGCTTTATATTGAAAAAAGGCGCCTTGCGGCGCCTTCTTTATTGCGGATAACGGCTGATTATTACTTCTTATCGCTGTACTTGGCCAACTGTTCTTCTTTTAGCCACGTCGCCACGCGCTTGGCAAAGTAGGTTAAAATGCCATCGGCCCCAGCGCGCTTAAAGCACATTAATGACTCCAGTACCGTTTCGCGCTCTTTTAACCAGCCATTTTGGATCGCTGCCATATGCATGGCATATTCGCCACTCACTTGATAAGCAAAAGTCGGCACCCCAAACTGCTCTTTTACGCGCCGCACTACATCTAAATACGGCATACCGGGTTTAACCATGACGCTATCGGCACCCTCTTCAATATCAAACGCCACCTCTTGTAGCGCTTCATCGCTATTGGCCGGATCCATCTGGTAGGTCGACTTATTCGCGCCTTTTAAATTAGCCGCTGAGCCGACAGCATCGCGAAAGGGGCCATAGTAGTTAGATGCATACTTTGCCGAATAAGCCATAATTTGAGTGTTAATAAAACCACCCGCTTCCAGCGCTTTTCGAATCGCCCCAATACGCCCATCCATCATATCGGATGGCGCCACGATATCGGCGCCCGCTTTAGCATGACTGAGCGCCTGCTTAACTAACACCTCGGTAGTAACATCATTAACCACATAGCCGGTATCATCTAAGATGCCGTCTTGACCGTGCACCGTAAATGGATCCAGCGCTACGTCTGTCATCACTCCCAGCTCAGGGTAAGCGGCTTTTAGCGCACGCACCGCTTCTTGAGCTAATCCGGCATCATTATAAGCTTCTTCAGCCATCAAGGTTTTTTGCTCCGCATTCACCACGGGAAATAATGCAATTAAGGGCAAGCCAAGCTCAACTAACTCGCCGGCTTCTTTAACAAGTAAATCAATCGATAAGCGCTCAATGCCAGGCATAGAGTCCACAGCTTCACGACGCCCAATCCCTGGCAATACAAACACCGGATAAATTAAATCATCAACGGTAAGAGTATGCTCACGCACTAAACGTCGGCTAAAGTCTTGGAAACGGGTACGACGTAAACGACGGCTGTGAAAGCCCCCAAATATTTGTTGAGTCATGACAGCTCCTAGCTAATAACTAAATACGGAAAAAGGCACGACTGGTTGCCAAGGTCTCGGCAATCAGCTGCTCGGGTGTTTCACCCCGACAGGTAGCAATGCGCTGGGCAATATGCCCTAAAAAGGCGGGCTCATTGCGCTTAGGTTTTGGTTTGATATTAATATCGCGAGGCAATAAATACGGACTATCGGTTTCTATCATTAACCGCTTGGCAGGGATCAAGGACACCAGCCCTTGTAACTCTTGGCCACGGCGCTCATCGCAAATCCAACCAGTGATGCCGATATGCAAGTCTAACTCTAAGCAGTCTTTCAGCTTAGCTTCGCTACCGGTAAAGCAATGCAACACGGCCCCAGGCAGCTTATCGCGCCAAGGGCGAAGAATCGCCATAAAACGCGAATGTGCATCCCGACAGTGCATAAAAACGGGTAATTGTAGCTCAGCCGCTAAGGCCAGCTGCGCTTCAAATACGGCTTCTTGTTGCGGGCGCGGTGAAAAATCACGGTTAAAGTCTAGCCCACACTCACCAATAGCCACCACTTCTGGGCGCAGGGCGAGTGCGCGTAGTGCGTTCATACTCTGTTCATCCGCACTTTTCGCATCATGAGGATGAATGCCCGCGGTGCTGTAACAGAATTTGGGATAATCAGCGGCACAATCTGCCGCTTGCTCACTGGCAGCCACATTGGTGCCGGTTAAGATCAGCGCCGAGACACCTGCTTGTTGGGCACGAGCAATGACTGCTGCTCGGTCATTAGTAAACTGGCGATCCGTTAAATTAACGCCAATGTCGATCATGAAATAGAGTCCTGCTCTTGTTCATCGTCTTCGGGGCGTACATAAAAACGGGCAAAAAATACGCCCACCTCAAATAGCATCCACATGGGAATGGCTAATAAGGTTTGAGAAATAACATCCGGCGGCGTCAATAACATACCCACCACAAACACTATCACGATGACATAGGGGCGTTTTGAGGATAATTCTTTGGGCGTCATCATGCCCGTCCAACAAATAACAATAGTGGCAATGGGGATTTCAAAGGCCACGCCAAAGGCAATAAACAGTCCTAATATAAAGTCTAAATAACTGGCAATGTCGGTAGCGATGGTGACGCCTTGGGGTGCCATTTTAGTAAAAAAGCCAAACGCGAGTGGGAAAACCACAAAGTAAGCAAAGGCGGCACCGGCATAAAACAGCAAGGCACTGGAAAACACTAACGGCGCAATTAAGCGCTTTTCATGTTTATACAAGCCCGGCGCCACAAAGGCCCATACCTGATATAAAACATAGGGAATAGCGATGAAAAAAGACACGATAAGTGTCAGCTTCATGGGTGTTAAAAACGGGGTAGCGACGCCGGTGGCGATCATGGAGCTGCCCGCAGGCAATTGGCGAAGTAGTGGCTCAGCTAAAATAGTGTAAATGTCATTAGCAAAATACACCAACGCCAGAAACACCAGTAAAATAGCGCCAAATGCTCGCAAAAATCGGCCTCTTAGTTCCACAAGATGGCTAAATAAAGGCTGATGGACTTGATTCATTTACGAGTTATCCTGCGAAGTCGACGAAGGCGCTGCACTCGGTTCAACGTTCGGCTTAGTTTCAGCGGGTGACTCGAGTACAGCAGTAGATTTAGGCTCGCTAGCACTCTTTTTTGCATAAGGCCGCGTAACCGAGTCGGCGGCCTCTTTAAGTTGATCAATCGACTCTTTTAGCTCTGGGCTTAAGTGCTTAATATCGAGTCGCTCTGCTTTTTTTAAATCTCGATGTAACTCTTCCATGCGCAATTCTTGGCTAAGCTCAGCTTTTACTGAATTAGCCGTGTCGCGCACGGTTTTAAACAAACGTGATACGGTTCTGATAGCCACAGGTAATCGTTCAGGACCTAGCACTAACAGACCGACGATGGCGATAACCACCAGCTCCCAGAAGCCAATATCAAACATGCTTATACTCGATCATTATCTTTGGTTTTTTCTTGGTCTTTGGCCGTAAAACGATCTGTTTGTTCTTTTTTATCAAACAACGCTTCACGCTCAAAGTCTGCATCTTGCTTATCTTTGGCAATATCTTGCTCATCATCACTGATGGCCTTTTTAAAGCCCTTTACCGCTGAGCCCAAGTCAGTGCCCAAGCCACGCAGTTTCTTAGTTCCAAACAGCAGCACCACAATTAACACTACAATCAGTAACTGCCATATGCTAATACCGGCCATAACCTTCTTCCTATCAAAAATAAAAACCTATCATAACCGAGCTTAAAGATAATACCTTTATGCCAGATCACATTAGCGGGAGATTTTGCGCCATCCCAACCACCAACTTACTAGCGCTAACACTAACGCGCTGAACGCCCACTGATTTTTATCCATGGCGAGCAATAAGGTTCCCGCCAGTAACAGCGTAGCACCCATGGCCAGCAAAAATCGCCCTTTACCTTGTTCTTTATCGTGGCGAGCAAACTGGTAATACAAACCTTGTACTTGTTGGTGCTGCGCTTTCGCTTGGCGAAGGGCGTCATACACTAATTCAGGCAGCTCGGGTAATTTTTCTGCCCAAAACGGTGCTTTTTCTTTCATCGCATTAATCACCGCTTTATAGCCGACTTGTTGTTGCATCCACTCTTCTAAAAAGGGCTTGGCTGTCTTCCATAAGTCCAATTGAGGATACAGCTGGCGACCAACGCCTTCTACATATAAGAGCGTTTTTTGTAATAAGACCAGTTGCGGTTGTACGGCCATATTAAAGCGGCGCGCGGTATTAAAAAGATTAAGCAACACATGGCCAAAGGAGATCTCAGACAGCGGCTTTTCAAAAATCGGCTCTAGTACGGTACGAATCGCCGACTCAAATTCTTCAATTTTGGTATCGGCAGGTACCCAGCCTGACTCCACATGCAATTCAGCCACTTTACGATAATCGCGATTAAAAAAAGCTAAAAAGTTATCCGCTAGATAGCGTTTATCATCTTTATTTAGCGTGCCCACAATACCGCAGTCTATGCCTATCCACTGTGGGTCTTGGGGGTGTTGATAGGAAACAAAAATATTGCCCGGATGCATATCGGCATGAAAGAAGCTATCGCGAAACACTTGAGTAAAAAAGACTTCGACGCCGCGCTCGGCAAGCAGCTTCATGTTAGTGCCATTCGCTTTTAAAGCGGCAATATCAGACACCGGAATACCATAAATGCGCTCCATCACCAGCACATTTTCTCGACAATAATCAGAATAAATTTCTGGCACATAGAGAGTGCCCGAGCCTTCAAAATTACGGCGCAGCTGAATGGCATTGGCCGCTTCGCGCAATAAGTTAAGCTCATCAAATAGTGTTTTACGATACTCTTCTACCACAGCTTCTGGACGTAAGCGCTGGGTGCGCGCAGGAGCAAAGCGCGCCACTAACCGCGCCAAGGTTTGCATCAAGCTGACATCGGCGTCTATGGTTTTTTCAATATCGGGTCGTATAACCTTAATAACAATTTCTTGCCCAGTTTTTAAACGCGCGGTATGCACTTGGGCAATAGACGCTGAAGCTAGGGGTGTTATCGCAAAGTCATCAAATAATTCATTAATAGGCGCGCCTAAGCTAGCCTCAATTTGCAGCTGAGCTAATTGTCCGGGAAAAGGCGGTACTCGGTCTTGTAATAAGGCCAGCTCTTGAGCAATGTCGGGCGGTAATAAATCCCGCCGCGTGGACAGCATTTGTCCAAACTTAATAAACACCGGCCCTAGCTGTTCAAATGCGAGGCGGATCCGGTGAGCGCGAGACAAGTCAGGATGGCGGTTTTTTAACCAAAACAGGCTGCTTCTGGCCATGCGTGCTGGCCAAATTTGTAAACGAGCGGGGATCAGTTCATCGAGCCCGTACTCAAGCAGCGTTTTACCTATTTGATAAAGTCGTATTAGTTCGCGGAGCTTTTTCATGAATGCCTAATCTTATCCGTTAACTTCGCTAATCGATTAGCGAGCCTTAAGCTTTGCTGATGTAACTCCTGCACTTGATCACTAAAATCGGCCAGCTCAAGAGGGCCTACGGCTAAGCGCGCTTCTTCACGCACATAATCCCCCACGTGGCCACGCAGTGCTTGTGTGCGCTGTTGCAGCCCTTGAGCAAGCTCTGTGGCGTGGCGTACCACTAAATGAGCCAGACCATCGCCCATATAAGGAACCAGCCACTCTTCAATATCAAAGTCAGGCGTTTTCAACAAAGTGGAAAAATCTTGCCAAAGACTAGGATCGCCTTGTAAGTCGATGCGGCCATCACGGATATATTGCATCAACAAGCTTTTGTCTTTTAATAAGCCAAGCGCATTAAGCGATAAGCTTAAATGACTATCTACCTTGCCCTCAAAGGTGTGCAACACTTGCAGTTTTTGCTCACTAAATACTAGGTAAAAGCTGCTCAGCCCAGTAATAGTGAGCTGCAAGGTTTTTCCCGCTAATGAAGGGGCTTTATTAAGAGCCTGAGGCTCATGGAGCAGAAACCGGTTGAAAGCGGTTTCAAGCGAGCCATTGACCAAGGGGAATAACAAGGCGCGCATTAGAATTTAAACCCACGATGCAGTGCGACTATGCCATCGGTGAGATTAAAGTATTCAACCTTCTCTAACCCCGCCAGCTCCATCATCTGTTTAAGCGTATCTTGGCAGGGATGCATGCGAATAGACTCCGCTAAATACTGATAACTGTCACCGTCTTTCGCCACTATCCGCCCCACTTTAGGCAAAATATTAAATGAATAAAAATCATATAATTTATTCATCACTTCATGCTGTGGCTTAGAAAACTCTAGCACCAGTAACCGCCCGCCTGGCTTTAGTACTCTTTGCATGGAAGCCAGCGCTTTATCTTTGTCGGTGACATTGCGCAAACCAAAAGCAATGGTAATTAAGTCAAAGTGATTATCAGGAAAAGGCAGCGCTTCGGCATTCGCTTGTACATAACTAATATTGTTGCCAAGACCGCGGTTACGTAGCTTATCGCGCCCCACTTTTAGCATTGAGTCATTGATGTCCGCTAATACGACTTGGCCTGTTTCACCCACAATACGGGAAAATTTGGCGGTAAGATCGCCCGTGCCACCGGCCAAGTCCAATACTTTTTGTCCTTTGCGCACGCCAGAACAATCTATGGTAAAGCGCTTCCATAATCGATGAATACCAAACGACATTAGATCATTCATAATGTCGTATTTGGCCGCCACTGAATGAAAAACGCTGGCCACCATTTGCTCTTTTTCGTTGGCTTCTACCGTCTTATAACCGAAGTGGGTCGTCGATTTTTCTTGTTCTGACATGCTGAAGGCACCTATAAAATCAAAGTATATGAGTGTACTGCAAATGCGTGGCCTAGACTAACGGGAAGCGATGAGACTCGTCGTTAATTGCATGCCAATGTAGGTCAACATAATACAACAAACCACATTGAGCGACACATTCAACATCGCTTTCAGCCATGCTCCTTGCTCAAGTAACAGCAAACTATCTAGCGAGAAAGAAGAAAAGGTAGTGAGCGCGCCTAATAAGCCCACCATAATAAAAGGTCGCCAGCCGTGATGGCTTAATACTTGCTGCTGTACTAGTACAAAGATACAGCCCATAAGCAGCGAGCCCAGTAGGTTAACGGTGAGCGTACCATAGGGAAAAGATCTTCCTACCGTTCGCGCCATGAATTCCGTAATACCAAACCGTAATAGCGCACCAAGCGCACCACCCACCGCAATCATTAACAAATTATGCATGTGTAAGCCCGCTCTTTGAACATAACAGCAGTTTACGCTTTGCCTCATTAAAAACCTACCGCCACCATTTAGTCGTTATTTTAAAAGGCAATCGTTTCAAAAACATAATGAAATAAATACAGAAGAGGGAAAGCGAAAGTAATAAAACCAGGCAGGGAATGGCTAACTAGAGAAAGAAAATAACTCAGTTGAGCGCGGTTATTAAATAAAAATATAGCAGGGCGGCCCCTGCTATAGTAAGAAATTACGCTAGGCGCTCACGCTTAGCCTTTACAGACTCGCCCGCCACACCAAAATCTTGCGTTGCAATATCTTGCAATAAGATACGTACCGTTTCGGGTGCTACATCCAGTGCTTTTACACAAGCCTCGGTGACTTCTTTGATCAAGGCTTCTTTTTGCTCATTAGAGCGGCCTTCAATAAGAGCGATATTTAAAATAGGCATTATGTTCTCCTGTTAAGCGCCTACCTAGTAACGGCAAGCCTCTAAAATCTAAGTCTAAAAAAGCGCTGTCTACACAACTTTTTTAAGACCAACTAAAAATCGCATTTATGCTAACTGATCCTTGCCTAAAAAAGCCAATGCCCAGTTTTGCGCCATAGTAGAGAAAATAGAAAACTTCTTGTTCGAGTCAGTCATAAAGTGCGATTTTATTGATCCAGCGCAACTTCGCTTGGCGCCAACATGCTAATTTTATGACATGTTTATATGGTGTATTTCATATACCACATTAGCGAAATCACCATTCCTCGAAGGAGCCATTATGAAAAAAGTACTATTGCCAATTGCTGTTTTATCTTTAGCTGTATCATTTGGCAGCCTAGCCAACGAGGGAGAAGCCATTTTTAAAAGTAACTCTTGTGTCGGTTGCCACACCGTAGATAGCCAATTAGTAGGCCCTGCTTTATCTGCAGTAGCAGAGAGATATGCAGATGATGAAAATGCTGTAGAGACGCTTGCAGACCATATTAAAAATGGCAGCCAAGGAAGATGGGGCTCGGCTATGCCAATGGGTCCGAATGCAGTAACAGAAGAAGAAGCCACCAGCCTAGCGCAGTGGATTGTTACTTTATAAGTTAATTTATTACTTCGTTAATTATTAAGCCCGCTAAATAGCGGGCTTTTTTATTATTAATGATGCGCGTGTTCAGGCTCAGCATCTAAAGAAAAGCTATGGCCCGAGTGCATGACTTTTTGTAATACCTCAAGATCTAAATCAGCCCAAGCAAGTACTTCGCCATTATATTGTTCGCTAAAATCATTAGCCGCCTCTTGGCTGCTAAAGCTGGCTAATGTGGGTCCCATCCCCATTTGGCTAGAGCCCATCACATACCAAGCTTCAGTTGCATTAATTAAGTGCTCATCTTCTGGGCTATCCCAAGGCGTACTTGTCATATCGTGCACATAGATATCAGCGGCGCGGTTATTATTTTCCGGCTGCAACCACCAAGACAACATATCTACCGTAGAGCAAAACTTATACACTTCATCGGTACCCGCTAATATCTCTCCTTTAGGGCCTGGCCAATTAGTAATAATCATGCCGCACACATGGCACTCATCATCACTATGAAAAGCAATAGGCTCGGCACTGGTGCGCTGTGTCGGGTCTTGATCGCAGCCAGCAAGCCACAGTGAAAACAACGCCACGGCAATTAATCTTAAAAATGTACGCATTATTAACCCTTTTACAAGACTAAAAATCTTTACGCATGAAAAGTGTCTTAGCTAATAACAAGGCTAAGGCAACCCATAATCCTAATACGGCCCACAACACACCGGCGCTAACGGGTAAGTCTGCAGCTAAGCTCATCACGCCCACCCCATTACCCGTCATATCTAGACCCATTAAGTTAATGAGTCGATAAACATCGGTAGGATTTAGGAGTAGTAGCCAAGGTAGTGCATCAGGGTTAAATGCCCCCTCACTCATTACTAATAGTGCCAGCAGTACTAAATCAAAGACCAATACAAATAAAAACCACAGCCCTAATGCCAAACCGATGGCGGTAGACTTTTCTTTGGCATAGCAACTTAATACATAAGCAAAAGCTAAAAATACTAACCCCAGTAACAATGAAGATAAAATAAACTTAGTGAAAGACAGCAGTAAAAAAGCCGTATCTACTTCTGTGACTAGCATGGCAATAGCGATGGCAGCACTACCAAAGCCCACTAGCGTGGCTAAAGATAAGATAACGCCATGACCAATAAACTTACCTAATATAATATCGCTTTTACTAATAGGGTAGGCGAGCAATAAGATAAGGGTGCCGTTTTCTTCTTCACCAATAATGGCATCATAGGCTAAAAGTAAGGCAATTAACGGCACGATAAAAGTAGCTAGGCTGGCTAAGCTGGCAATGGTCGCCGGTAAGTTAGTAAAGCCAACATGGCCTGAAGCCGCCGCCCCAAACCAAGAAATACCGATAGCCATTAAGGCAAACAAAATTGTAATAAATAATAACCAGCGGTTTCTTAAGCCATCATTTAATTCTTTTTTAGCAATATGTAAGATGCTATCCATTATTGTACTCCCGCCGCACCCAGCGCCCCGGCGCGCTGCATATAATAACAATACAAGTCAGCTAAAGATGGAGATTTAATTTCTACATCTTGCGGCGAACCTTTAATAATCTGCTCTAGCAACGCTAATTTATTACTGTCTTGCACACTAAATTCATGGCATTGATGAGCTAACTCTTTGTGTGCCATTATGCTGTAATGGTTAATAGGCAGGCTTAGGCCGGTGGCAATAATTTTTACTGGTAAGTCGGCCTGTTGGCGCAATTCTGATAACTTACCACTGGCCTCTAACTGGCCTCTGGCTAAAATAACGGCTTGGTTAATAAAAGGTTCCACCCCTGGCAATACATGGGAGCAAATAATAATACTCGTCCCCTGTTTTTGCATCTTACCCATCAACTCATATAACTCCTGGGTGGCGATAGGATCTAGCCCTACCGTGGGCTCATCTAAAATTAATAGCTTAGGTTCTCCTAATAAAGCTTGTGCTAAGCCTAGGCGTTGGCGCATCCCCTTAGAGTAAGTTTTAATGCGATGTTTAGCGGCACTTGCCAGCCCCACTTGTTCAAGTAAGTCATTAACTTGACCTATACTCGCGCCTTTAAGACGAGCAAAATAGGTTAAGATTTCTCGCCCTGTTAGCTGCGGATAAAACATCACGTTTTCAGGTAAAAACCCAATCTCTCTATGGGCATCAATGCCACCCCCCTGTTTGCCTAATACAGAGATTTGCCCACTGGAGGTGCCTGTTAAACCTAAGATTAGTCTAACAGTGGTCGTTTTGCCCGCGCCATTATGGCCAAATAAGCCTAAGGTTTGTCCTTGCTCAAGACTCCAGCTGATGTCCTTAAGCACTTCCAACTGGTCATAATATTTACTTACGTTTGTTAGCTCTACAACAGCCATAATTTGGTTCCTTAACGATAGGAGTCAGCATTTTTAATAGGACGCATTAATGGGAAACTATCTTGGACTCCTGGATACTTAATAACTGGGAACACTTTTTGAACATAGCGTAATAATTCTATGCTCGGGCTGTTCATTAAAAATTTAACTTGAGGGTATAACCAAAGTAATTTATCAACATTATCGTTAGGCTCATAAATCACATCCCCTATACCATCATTATTTCTATCCCATCCTAAGTAGTCACTCCAAAAGTTGCCTTTCCCCTCTTCAGACCATTCCTGCTTTCTTAAAGAGACATACTTAACTTGGGTTTTATTATTAACAAAAGAATTATGATATATTTTATTATCTTCAGAGCCAGCAGTTAAGTGCACGCCCAGCGCATTATCTTCAAAATAATTGTGAGAGATTTCATTAAAGAGCGAGTTATAAATAAAAATACCTTTACCTTCACCGCCTTTAATATGAATGCCATCACCGACCCCCGCCTGTACATTAGAAACGAAATTGTCGTTAATAGTAGAGTAAGTAATGTAATTCATTAAAATGCCGTAGTTTTGATCAAACTCTGAACGGTTGTTATGCACCGTGAGTTGGCGACTCTGCATTAGAGTAAGGCCGGTGCGAGTACGACGGGTAAGGTTATTGGTTACTTCATTACGGTGGGAAAACATATAATGAACGCCATAGCGCATATCATGTAAGTAATTACCGTCAATAATATTATCGTTAGCCGCTTCGATATATATACCGTCTCTTACATGATAAACCTCATTATTTATAATGTTAGCGAAGTTAACGGCAAATAAATGAATACCGTTGCCTCTATCTTGCGTTCTTATACTTTCATCGCCTTCAATAATATTTTTATCTATGGTCACATTAGGCGTCGCATCCACCCAAATACCAAAACCAGGTCCTGAGAGACGATTATTCAAAATATTGCTAAATTCACCGGTACGTTCAACAAAGATGCCTGCATCCATATTCGTTAAGTTTTGCCCCCAGTTAGTTAACTGGCAATTTTCTATCGTCACATGGGGCGCACGAATATTGAGCGTATTTTTGTGGTTATTACCATTAAAAATAGCACCGTCATCACATGCTAAATGGATCGGGACATCAATTACATAGTTACCTTGATATTCGCCTTTAGGCAGCCGCCATTTATTATCAGAAATGAGCTCTAAGGGCAGCTCAACCACAGAAGTGAGGCTGGTGTCCGCATCCGGTGGCGCTTGAATAGCGTGTAAATGCAGATCTTTTAATGCATCGGGGGCAGAAATACTGTGGGCATAAGGAGTTAATAGTAATAATAAAAGCAAACTGTATTTTTCTAATTTCATTTTATTATTACTCTTTAGTGAAATCGGCACTGGTACACATTATCAGATATAAACTTCAAAGTTAAAAGCGGGTGCAATAATTTGCACCCGCACTATCATTAATTATTTCTTAGGCGTAACAAACATACGACCGACCATCTCCATGTGTAGCGCATGACAGAACCAAGTACAGTAATACCAATGCACACCTGGCTTGTCAGCGGTGAAAGTAATAGAAGAAGTCTGTTGCGGACTAATTTCCATACTTACCCCGTGGTTAACCATACAGAAACCATGAGACAAGTCTTCAATCATATCGATGTTAGTAATGGTCACTGTCACTTCATCACCTTGATTGACCTTAAACTCGGTCATACCAAAGCTAGGTGCAGCAGACGTCATATACACGCGAACCTTATTACCTTCGCGAATAACTTTGTTATCTCTTTCTAGAACGATGCCATCGTTCTTTGCGCGCTCAACGGTGCCAGCAAAGAAAGGATCATCGCGCTTCCACACTTTCAGGGTATTGATCTGATCACGGCGAGCCATAATACAGTCATGGGGTTCAGCGAAAGTAGGACCATCGTGGACCAGTTTCATTTCATCACCTGAGATATCGATCAACTGATCGTTCTCTGGGTGTAATGGGCCAACCGGTAAGAAGCGGTCTTTTGAGAATTTACTCAAGACCACTAACCACTTACCATCAGCTTCCGAAGTTTCAGTCAGTGAAGAGTGGTTATGACCTGGCTGGTATTGTACGTCTAATTTTTGGCGAATATAGTTAACATCTTCGCCATCATACGCACGAATCGCATCAGCAATATTCCACTTTACTACTTGGCTATCGATAAAGAGTGTGGTGTATGCATTACCACGACCATCAAAGGTGGTATGCAAAGGTCCTAAGCCTAACTCGGGCTCACCGACAATGACTTCACGCTCGTCTTTAAACTTGTCATCAAATAAGTCATCTAGCTTATCTAACTGAATAATACTACAAGTGGGCGACAGCTTACCGTTAGCAATGAAGTACTTACCATCGGGCGAGGTGTTTAAACCGTGCGGGTTTTTTGGCACCGGAACATAACGAGTTAGCGGGCTATTTTTACCGTCTTTCTTACGGCCATCAACGACTGGGACTTTAGAGTCAGCTAAGTTAATAAACTTGTTCGCTTTAATGGCTGCTTCAATACGTTCAACGTTAAAGATAACCACCCAGTCGCGTTCATTACGCATCATACCGGCGAGATCAGTTGCACCTTCAGAGTTATAACAAGTTGCAGCCACATACTTACCGGTGTAATCCGCATCCACGTTATCTAGGTTACCATCTACGATAACCTGCCAGGCTACTTCCATGGTTTCTGCATCAATGGCATTAAACATGGTGTATTTTTCGGCGCTATCTAAATTATCTAGGTTAGAGCCATCGTTTGGATGGGGAATAATAAATTCCGCATTACAGAATACATATTTAGTGTGTGGCACTTTCTGCAAGCGCAAGCCGTGAATCGCTTGTACGTTAGGCACGGTAGTAATTTTATCGGTCTTCATCACGTCTAAACGAATACGCGCCACTCGGCTGTTGGCTTTATCGTTAATAAACAGATATTTACCGTCATACTTACCGTCGGTCATGGATAAGTGAGGGTGGTGAGTATCCCCGTTTAAGTACTTAGCACTTTCACCTAAGATAGCTCTACTCTCGTTAGTTAAGCCCCAACCAGTAGCAGAACAAGTATTAAATACCGGAATTCGCATTAACTCACGCATAGAAGGCACGCCAAATACGCGTACTTCACCGGATTGACCACCACTCCAAAAACCGTAGTAGTCATCCAACTCGCCTGGGTCTACTACCGCGCGATTTTGAGATTCTTTAACCGCACTCGCCCACGCTTCAGGAGTCATAAACGAAGACCCTAAAGCGGCAGCTCCTGCAGCCAACCCAGCGCCGGTAAATGCAGCGGCACTTAAGAAGCCACGACGATTCAACCCAGTTTGCTCTTGCTCTACACCTGTCTTTTTATCTTTCATAGTTCACTTTCTCCATTGGCGAATCGCCTGACAATCAAAGAGGTTTATCTTCTAACTGCACTGTTTCTATGACCAAAGCATTATCAATTTCTTTTTGTTTACGTTGTTTACGCTTTTTAGTCGCGACTAAAGGAGGGCACCGATTGTCGTTATAGTAAGTCACTTGGCAGTCTAAGCAGTGGTGACATTCACTCGCATTAATGGTGCCGTCTGGATGTATGGCTTGCACCTCACATTCTTTAGCGCATAGCTGGCAAGGAGAACCGCAATCCTTACGGCGTTTAAGCCAATCAAATAACCGCACTCGAGTAGGAATGGCTAACGCAGCTCCCAGAGGACAGATATATCGGCAGTAAACTTTACGAGTAAATATGTTAATAACCAGTAAGATCACCGCGTATAAAACAAACCACCACTGCCTATCAAAGCCTAAAGTAAAAGTGGTTTTGAAAGGTTCAACTTCGGCGAACTTCTCGGCGGTAGCAAGCGACTGCAAAGACAGACCAAACAGTACAAATAACACTATGTACTTAATGGCCCACAGCCGCTCATGTATTCCGAAAGGAACTGTATATTGTTTAATTTTAAGCTTACGGGCTATCTCATTAATTAATTCTTGTAGTGCACCAAAGGGGCACAGCCAACCACAGAATATACCGCGTCCCCACAACAGAGTGGCGGCGGCAGTAAAGGTCCATAAGATGAAGATAATGGGGTCGTTTAAGAAGATGCCCCAGTTAAAGTCATCAAATAACGAATGGACAAAGGTCAGTACGTTTACAATCGACAGTTGCCCAAGTGCATACCAACCGATAAAAATAACAGTAAAGGTGAGATATGAGTTTCTAATAAAGTGAATTAAACGTGGGCGGCGCACTAAGTAATCTTGGATAAACAAAATGATCACTAACAAGGCCAGTGCAATCACTAATACCGTAATTTGAAAGGTCTTTTGCTCCCAAATGGTGACCCACATTGGTCGCTCATCATAGAGCGGCTCACTTGCCACCGCTTCTGGGCGATTCAGGTAAGCTTCGGGTGTTTGGTATTGGCCTTCAAAGATAGTAAAGACACTACTCACCGGGCCAATTTGCTTACGCACTAATAGCTCTAAGCTCCAATCTTGGCCTGGGTCTAGTTCGTAGCTACTGCGTACGATAAAGATCGCCATCTCAGAAAATCTTGGCATACCTTCGGCGTAGACGTCATTTAAGCGCGTAAAGTCTAAATCTCTAAAGCTAATAATGTCGCCGTATTGTCTTAATTGAACACGGTCAAAGATACCACCGCGCACATAACCTGAGCCTTTAAAGGAATAGCTACCGTTACCGGCCACTAAGATGGCGTGCTCGCCTGCGACTAATTCATCTTGTAATCGCTCATATTGCTTGTCGCCTAAGATACTGCGGCCAATAGTAGGCACCGTCAGATCAGAGAAATAGAGATCAATAAACTGCTCATCTCGCTGCTCGGGGCGCGCATTATCAACCCCTTCGCCTTCTGTTCCCACAAAGGCATCGTCTACTTGACCGCGGGTCAGACTTAAATGTGCAACAGAGCCATCATTAATGAGCGTTTCCCAATCCTTAACTTGGTCAACTTCGGTATTAATGGTTGACTGAGGGGCGGCGGTTGCTACATCTGCGCTAATTAAGCCCAAATCAATAGCCACTTTATGGGTAGCGCGCATCACAGTTTCATTAGCTACCATCACAGTTACAGTGGCACCACTGACTGCATCAATAGTAATAGCGCTGTCGTCTTTAGAGTGACCGATTACCACCCGCTGATTCGCATTCACGCCTTGGTATTTGCTAACAAAGTTATGTAGCTTATGCTCTGGAATACCAATAAGCAGAATAGGCTCATCGTGATGCAACACATAGGCATCTAAAATATTGGCTTGGGGATCCATAATAACTTGAAAGTTAATAGGACGACCGGAGTAAGCAGGGATGGTAAGCACGTCGTTAGTTTGAAAGGCATAACCCACGATTTCACCGTCTTGGTGAAGGGTTCGCACTCCAAATTCACCACTAGGCTCTGATACCTGCTCAACACTCGGAAGGACGCTATACAGACGCTCTTGCTCTAGAGTACTTAGCGCAGCAGCATGGCTAATACTCGGAGTCATTACGCACACCATGCTCATCAGCATGAGGTATAAAAAAAAGCATCTGTTCTTAAGCATGATCATTACCTATCACTTCAAATCTGTGCGGATATTAGCATTCGCTAGAACATATACTTTGATGTAAGTCACTAAAGCTGCTTTTTAAATGCTTATTTATTAATTGTGTGCTACAGCTCTCTTTATTGAGCAAGTTATTCAGTATAAAAAACTTGATAAGTTATTAAATCAATTAACTTTTTTTAAAGTAAATCGACAAGGAAATGAGCAAAGAAGTGGGCAAATAAAGTAAAAATAAATTAATGAACCTGATCAAGAAGAGTAGAAAACTCGCGAGGTAGTAAAATTATTAGCTCAAGCGAAGTAGGCTTTGGTTTACACTCTTCTCCCCCACGCCAGAGCCGCCACATTTCGACAGACGAAAAAAAGCCCGACTCTTTCGAGTTGGGCTTTTTGAATTTGGCGCCTGGCGTGGCCCATCCCCTCGCAGAGCTCGGGTCGCTTAGCACTGAAAAAGCGCTGCTTTTTCCGAGCGTGCTAAGCCCTACTTTCACTATAGGGAGGTCGCTACGCTCCGCTTTATCCACCTTGCCATGTGAAATGAGTGTCTCGAAAGCATAAAAAAAGCCCTTCACATCAGCGAAGGGCTTTTTGAATTGGTTGCCTGGCAGTGACCTACTTTCACATGGCATCTGCCACACTATCATCGGCGCGGCTGCGTTTCACTACTGAGTTCGGCATGGAGTCAGGTGGTTCCACAGCGCTATGGCCGCCAGGCATAAATTGTATCTAGAAAACTGAATGTTTGATTAACGAACGGTTAAGGTCGGTAATCTGAATAATTTGTTTGTTGCTCTTGAGCGCAAGGTCTCACACTTCTTGGGTGTTGTATGGTTAAGCCGCACGGGTCATTAGTATTGGTTAGCTCAACGCCTCGCAGCGCTTACACACCCAACCTATCAACGTTGTCGTCTCCAACGGCCCTTCAGAGGGCGTAAAGCCCTTGGGATGACTCATCTTGAGGCTCGCTTCCCGCTTAGATGCTTTCAGCGGTTATCGATTCCGAACGTAGCTACCGGGCAATGCATCTGGCGATACAACCCGAACACCAGGGGTTCGTCCACTCCGGTCCTCTCGTACTAGGAGCAGCTCCTCTCAATCATCCAACGCCCACGGCAGATAGGGACCGAACTGTCTCACGACGTTCTGAACCCAGCTCGCGTACCACTTTAAATGGCGAACAGCCATACCCTTGGGACCGACTTCAGCCCCAGGATGTGATGAGCCGACATCGAGGTGCCAAACACCGCCGTCGATATGAACTCTTGGGCGGTATCAGCCTGTTATCCCCGGAGTACCTTTTATCCGTTGAGCGATGGCCCTTCCATACAGAACCACCGGATCACTATGACCTACTTTCGTATCTGCTCGACCTGTCCGTCTCGCAGTTAAGCTGGCTTATGCCATTGCACTAACCGTACGATGTCCGACCGTACTTAGCCAACCTTCGTGCTCCTCCGTTACTCTTTAGGAGGAGACCGCCCCAGTCAAACTACCCACCAGGCACTGTCCGCAACCCCGATAAGGGGCCAACGTTAGAACATCAGACATACAAGGGTGGTATTTCAAGGATGGCTCCACCACGACTGGCGTCATGGTTTCACAGCCTCCCACCTATCCTACACATGTAGGGCCAATGTTCAGTGCCAAGCTATAGTAAAGGTTCACGGGGTCTTTCCGTCTAGCCGCGGGTATACGGCATCTTCACCGCAAATTCAATTTCACTGAGTCTCGGGTGGAGACAGCGTGGCCATGATTACACCATTCGTGCAGGTCGGAACTTACCCGACAAGGAATTTCGCTACCTTAGGACCGTTATAGTTACGGCCGCCGTTTACTGGGGCTTCAATCAAGAGCGTCACCCGAAGGCTAACCCCATCATTTAACCTTCCAGCACCGGGCAGGTGTCACACCGTATACGTCCTCTTGCGAGTTTGCACAGTGCTGTGTTTTTGATAAACAGTTCCAGCCACCTGGTCACTGCGGCTGACCCACGCTCCATCCGCAAGGGATTTCACCTGTTTCAGCGTACCTTCTCCCGAAGTTACGGTACTATTTTGCCTAGTTCCTTCACCCGAGTTCTCTCAAGCGCCTTAGTATTCTCTACCCGACCACCTGTGTCGGTTTGGGGTACGATTCACGTGCATCTGAAGCTTAGAGGCTTTTCCTGGAAGCGGGGCATCAATGACTTCACCGCCGTAGCGATTTCGTCTCAGGTCTCAGCATTGAGCGTCCGGATTTACCTAAACACCCTGCCTACACCCTTTCACCAGGACAACCAACGCCTGGCCCATTTAGCCTTCTCCGTCCCCCCATCGCAATGCACGTCAGTACGGGAATATTAACCCGTTTCCCATCGACTACGCTTTTCAGCCTCGCCTTAGGGGTCGACTCACCCTGCCCCGATTAACGTTGGACAGGAACCCTTGGTCTTTTGGCGTGGAGGTTTTTCACCCCCATTATCGTTACTCATGTCAGCATTCGCACTTCTGATATCTCCAGCATGCTTCACAACACACCTTCGCAGACTTACAGAACGCTCCCCTACCACGCACTCAATAAAGAGCGCATCCGCGGCTTCGGTGCATAGTTTAGCCCCGTTACATCTTCCGCGCAGGCCGACTCGACCAGTGAGCTATTACGCTTTCTTTAAATGATGGCTGCTTCTAAGCCAACATCCTGGCTGTCTGAGCCTTCCCACTTCGTTTCCCACTTAACTATGACTTTGGGACCTTAGCCGGCGGTCTGGGTTGTTTCCCTCTTCACGATGGACGTTAGCACCCACCGTGTGTCTCCCGGATAGTACTTTGCGGTATTCGGAGTTTGCATAGGGTTGGTAAGTCGGGATGACCCCCTAGCCTAAACAGTGCTCTACCCCCGCAAGTATTCGTCCGAGGCTCTACCTAAATAGATTTCGGGGAGAACCAGCTATCTCCCGGTTTGATTGGCCTTTCACCCCCAACCACAAGTCATCCCCTAATTTTGCAACATTAGTGGGTTCGGTCCTCCAGTTGATGTTACTCAACCTTCAACCTGCTCATGGCTAGATCACCGGGTTTCGGGTCTACTCCTAGCAACTATTCGCCCAGTTAAGA
Organism: Oceanisphaera avium; assembly: GCF_002157875.1. Classification (NCBI taxonomy): domain Bacteria; kingdom Pseudomonadati; phylum Pseudomonadota; class Gammaproteobacteria; order Aeromonadales; family Aeromonadaceae; genus Oceanisphaera; species Oceanisphaera avium. The sequence goes on along the minus strand of NZ_CP021376.1, from coordinate 2,486,425 downwards.
CTCGGTTTCCCTACGGCTCCCCTATACGGTTAACCTTGCTACTAAAAGTAAGTCGCTGACCCATTATACAAAAGGTACGCAGTCACCCAACAAGTGGGCTTCCACTGCTTGTACGTACACGGTTTCAGGTTCTATTTCACTCCCCTCACAGGGGTTCTTTTCGCCTTTCCCTCACGGTACTGGTTCACTATCGGTCAGTCAGGAGTATTTAGCCTTGGAGGATGGTCCCCCCATATTCAAACAGGATATCACGTGTCCCGTCCTACTCGATTTCACTGTAAGTGGCATTTGGTGTACGGGGCTATCACCCACTACGGCTGGTCTTTCCAGGACCATTCCACTACACCACACACAGCTTAAGGGCTGGCCCCCGTTCGCTCGCCGCTACTAGGGGGATCTCGGTTGATTTCTTTTCCTCGGGGTACTTAGATGTTTCAGTTCTCCCGGTTCGCCTCGCAACGCTATGTATTCACGTTACGATACTGCACTGAGTGCAGTGGGTTTCCCCATTCGGATATTACGGACTCAAGCGCTTCTTACCAGCTCATCCGTACTTAACGCAGGTTAGCACGTCCTTCATCGCCTCTGACTGCCAAGGCATCCACCGTGTACGCTTAGTCACTTAACCATACAACCCCAAGAAGCCTCTTTTATGTGGGTGCTGCTTAGCGATTTCTGCGTTGCGGCTTTCGCTCGCTCCATCACATAGATTAACTATGCTCAGGAGGCTCACTCAAACCGCGCCTTGCACTCGCGTCGCTGCACCTCACCTAACAAACGCTTCGAAAAACATTTAATAGATGGACATAAAATAATGAGGAATCTTTAAGCGGGGTCATAACGCATCAGTGACTGATGCTTACAACTTATTTCGCCAAGAATTTCTAAGACACTTGCGTATCAAGAACTACAAATTATTTCTATCAGCTTTCCAGATTGTTAAAGAGCGTGACTTCATAAGAAATCAAAGGAGTAAACTGTGTACAGCCTATTACTTTGATATCTGACTTCGGTTCGTTATTACTTAAAGCTAAATGGTGGAGCTATGCGGGATCGAACCGCAGACCTCCTGCGTGCAAGGCAGGCGCTCTCCCAGCTGAGCTATAGCCCCATTTAGTTCTTAGCTTTTTTCTTAGCTTTACATTACACAAGATGCACAATGTTTAGCCAAACACCAAATCATTCTAATACTAGGAATAAGACGAGGACGTTTAGCCTGCTAAACGACGAGTCTTATGACAACGTAGGAGATTGATTTGGTGGGTCTGGGTGGATTCGAACCACCGACCTCACCCTTATCAGGGGTGCGCTCTAACCAACTGAGCTACAGACCCAAAATCGTTTCTTTACCCTCAGATTTCGCAATAAAGCGTCGACCTGAGGGCAAAAAATCGCACCAGCTGCTTCAGCCCATGCGATTAAGTC
>NZ_CP021376.1:2312500-2482500 GCF_002157875.1 Oceanisphaera avium | reverse complement strand
GGGTGTAACCACCCGGACGCTCTTGATAGCGAGGTCCTAAATCGTTGAACAAAATACCTACTACTTCGCTGTCGCGAGTACGGGCAAATGCCAAACGACGGTTAGCTACTGTGTCGACTTTAGCCAATGTGATCAAAGGCTCAACAACACGACGTAGCTCTTTTGCCTTGGGCAGTGTCGTTTTAATAACTGCATGACGAACCAAGGAGCTAGCCATGTTGCGGAACATTGCCTGACGGTGGCTGCTGTTCCGGTTAAGTTGACGACCACTCTTACGATGGCGCATGAACTAATCCTTCCTAACTAAATCTGTAAAACCGTGACCCGGTTTATTCGTCAGCTATGCTAGCTGGCGGCCAATTTTCTAAGCGCATGCCCAGTGATAAGCCACGTGATGCTAACACGTCTTTAATCTCAGTGAGAGATTTCTTACCTAGGTTAGGAGTTTTTAACAACTCAACCTCGGTGCGCTGTACCAGATCACCAATGTAGTGGATCGCTTCAGCCTTGAGACAGTTCGCCGAGCGAACTGTCAGCTCTAGATCGTCGACAGGACGCAGCAGGATAGGATCAAACTCAGGCTTGTCTTCTTTCTCTTCTGGTTCACTTACGTCACGTAAATCAACGAAGGCTTCCAGTTGTTCAGCCATAATAGTGGCTGCACGACGGATAGCTTCTTCAGGATCAAGTGTGCCGTTAGTTTCCATGTCGATAACCAGCTTATCTAAATCGGTACGCTGCTCAACACGGGCCGCCTCAACGTTATAGGCGATACGAACCACTGGGCTATAAGCCGCATCTAGCAATAAACGACCAATTGGGCGCTCATCGTCTTCGGTGTGCGCACGAGCAGAAGCAGGTACATAGCCTCGTCCACGTTGCACTCTTAAACGCATGCTGATCTCGGCGTCATTGCCTGTCAAGTGACAGATAACGTGCTCTGGGTTAACAATCTCAACGTCATCACCATGAGTGATGTCGCCTGCTGTTACGGGACCTGCACCAGTTTTGGTCAGAGACAGGGTGACTTCGTCCTTGCCTTCCAGCTTGACAGCAACTTCTTTTAAATTAAGTAAGATTTCCAGGACATCTTCCTGAATACCTTCCTTGCTGCTGTACTCGTGCAGTACACCGTCGACTTCGACTTCGGTAATCGCACAACCCGGCATGGAAGAAAGCAGAATACGACGTAGCGTATTACCCAATGTATGACCAAAGCCTCGCTCCAGCGGCTCGAGAGTCACTTTGGCATGAGTCGAGCTGATCTGTTCGATATCAACCAGACGCGGCTTAAGAAAATCTGTTACAGAACCCTGCATTGTGTCCTCTCTTTGAAGCTAGCTTTACTTAGAGTAAAGCTCGACGATCAGCTGTTCGTTGATTTCGGCAGATAGGTCGCTACGCTCAGGCAGACGCTTGTATACGCCTTGCATGTTAGTAACGTCAACTTCTACCCAAGTCGGCTTTTCGCGTTGACCGGAAACCTCAAGAGCGGCTTTGATCCGGGCTTGTTTCTTCGCCTTCTCGCGAATGCTGATAACATCCTCGGGAGAAACTTGGAACGAAGGAATGTTAACAACCTTACCGTTCACCAAGATCGCCTTGTGGCTGATCAATTGGCGTGATTCGGCACGTGTAGAGCCAAAACCAATACGGTAAACAACGTTGTCTAAACGTCCTTCCAGCAGCTGCAACAGGTTTGCACCGGTATTGCCTTTCAAGCGAGCAGCTTCTTTATAATAGTTACGGAATTGCTTTTCCAGAACGCCATACATACGACGAACTTTCTGCTTTTCACGCAGCTGTACACCATAGTCAGACAAACGGGCTTTACGAGCACCGTGTTGACCAGGGGAAGTATCTATTTTACATTTTGAATCGATTGCGCGAACACCTGACTTTAAAAATAAGTCAGTGCCTTCACGACGACTCAGTTTGAGTTTGGGACCCAAATATCTTGCCATGTTCTTTCTCCAACTATCCTACAAGAAGTGTTATACGCGACGCTTCTTCGGAGGACGACAACCGTTGTGCGGAATCGGAGTCACATCAGTGATATTGGTGATGCGGAAACCCGCAGCATTCAATGCACGAATAGATGACTCGCGGCCCGGACCCGGACCATTCACCATTACTTCTAGGTTTTTAACACCGTATTCTTTCGCAACTTCACCGGCACGTTCTGCAGCTACCTGAGCGGCGAACGGGGTGGACTTACGCGAACCACGGAAACCTGAACCACCAGCAGTTGCCCAAGAAAGAGCATTACCCTGACGATCAGTAATAGTTACTATGGTGTTGTTGAAAGATGCATGAACGTGGGCGATCCCATCGCTCACCTGCTTTTTCACGCGCTTACGCGTGCTACGAGCTGGAGTTTTAGCCATGATCTACCTTCCCGTTATCTCTTGATCGGTTTACGAGGACCTTTGCGCGTACGCGCATTAGTCTTAGTGCGCTGACCACGAAGGGGTAGGCTGCGGCGATGACGCAAACCTCGGTAACAACCCAGGTCCATCAGACGCTTAATGTTCATGGAGATTTCGCGACGCAAATCACCTTCAACGATGAACTTTGCCACTTGCTCACGCAGAGTTTCTACCTGAGCTTCATCCAATTCTTTAATCTTCACATTCTCAGCGATACCGGCTGCAGCACAAATGGCTTGTGAGCGGGTACGGCCTATGCCATAAATCGCAGTTAACGCAATAACTGCATGTTTATGGTCAGGAATGTTAATGCCAGCGATACGGGCCACTATGCACTCCTACAGAGTTATAAATATTAAGCCGTTGCAAAGCCCGTCTAGGATACGCAACGACTGTACAGACACCCTACAAGGGAGGCTGGCTACTTTAGCCAGCTCGCCTTTAAATTACAAGTTAAACCGTAACTTTTTAACCTTGACGTTGTTTATGTCTTGGCTCGGTGCAAAGAACACGTACTACGCCGTGGCGTTTAACGATCTTGCAGTTACGGCAAATTGCCTTAACGGAAGCGCGAACTTTCATTGCTTAACTCCGTAAATAACCGAATCTTAGCGGTTGTAACCTTTCAGATTCGCTTTTTTCATCACATCGCCATACTGATGAGACATCATGTGGGTTTGTACCTGAGCCATGAAGTCCATGATGACGACCACAATAATTAACAGCGAAGTACCGCCAAAGTAAAATTGGACGTTCCAAGCTGACATCAGAAACTGTGGCACTAAACAAATAAAGGTAATGTAGAGCGCACCCACTAAAGTGAGGCGAGTCATTATCTTATCGATATAGCGCGCTGTTTGTTCACCCGGACGTATGCCTGGAATGAACGCACCGCTCTTCTTCAAGTTATCTGCCGTCTCGCGTGGATTAAACACTAAGGCGGTATAGAAGAAACAGAAGAAGATAATAGCAGCTGCATACAGCATCACGTACAGCGGCTGGCCTGGTTGCAGCGCAAGAGAGACCTCTTGCAACGCATTGGCAAACCACCCTTCTCCTTGGCCGAACCATGAGGCTACGGTACCTGGGAAAAGAATAATACTGGATGCGAAAATCGCCGGAATAACCCCCGCCATATTCACTTTCAAGGGCAGGTGTGTACTTTGTGCTGCAAAAACCTGACGGCCTTGTTGACGCTTGGCGTAGTTCACCACAATGCGGCGCTGGCCACGTTCAACAAATACCACAAAAAAGGTCACTGCAAACACAATAACGGCCAGTAGCAACAGCAACAAGACGTGCAATTCCCCCTGACGCGCCTGCTCTGCCGTGGCACCAATAGCCGATGGCAGACCAGCAACAATACCCACGAAGATTATCAACGAGATACCATTGCCAATGCCTCGTTCGGTCACTTGCTCACCTAACCACATTAAAAACATGGTGCCGGTGACTAAGCTCACTACTGCTGTAAAATAAAAAGCAAGTCCTGCGTTAACCACAAGACCTGGCATCATATTTGGTAAGCCGGTAGCGATACCGATGGCTTGGATGGTGCCGAGCACGAGCGTGCCATATCGGGTGTACTGACTGATCTTTCGACGGCCAGATTCACCTTCTTTCTTTAGCTCAGCTAAAGCGGGGTGAACCACAGACAGTAACTGGATAATAATAGACGCAGAAATATACGGCATTATCCCCAGCGCCAATATGGATGCTCGCTCCAGAGCACCACCACTGAACATGTTAAACATTTCGATGATGGTGCCCTGTTGCTGTTTAAACAACTCGGCTAGTACGGCGGCGTCAATTCCAGGAATAGGCACATAGGAGCCGGCGCGAAAGACAACAATCGCGATAAGAACGAAAAGCAAACGACTTTTCAGTTCACCCAGCCCACCTTGTGCGCTTTTAGATTCTAATCCTGGTTTCTTGGCCATAGTACTTATTATTCCTCGATTTTACCGCCGGCAGTCTCAATGGCTGCGCGTGCACCTTTGGTGACGCCCAAACCAACCACAGTCACTTCACGGTCAATGCTGCCAGACAGAACAACTTTGGCGAACTGGATATTCTTGGTAATCAAGCCAGCTTGCTTAAGGGTGTTCAGGTCAACAACGTTGCCTTCAACTTTGGCCAGTTCGCTCAAACGGATTTCAGCAGTAACTAAACCTTTGCGAGAAGTAAAACCAAACTTCGGCAAACGCTGTTTCAAAGGCATTTGACCGCCTTCAAAACCGTTACGTACTTTACCGCCAGAACGTGATTTCTGACCTTTGTGGCCACGACCACCGGTTTTGCCCAGACCTGAACCGATACCACGACCAACGCGCTTAGCGCTTGGCTTGGAACCAGCAGCTGGAGATAGAGTATTCAAACGCATGCGATTACTCCTCAACCTTTACCATGTAGTAAACCTGGTTGATCATACCGCGAGTACAAGCTGTATCTTCCAGCTCAACGGTGTGACCAATGCGACGCAGACCCAGGCCACGCAACGTTGCCTTATGCTTAGGCAAACGGCCGATCGAGCTGCGAGTCTGTGTAATTTTTACAGTCTTGTTAGCCATTGGCGCTTACCCCAGAATTTCGTCAACGCGCAGACCACGCTTAGCAGCGACTTGCTCTGGCGACTTCATTTTTGCCAGTGCGTCGATGGTAGCGCGAACTACGTTGTTTGGGTTGGTGGAACCGTACGTTTTAGCCAATACGTTATGAACACCAGCAACTTCTAATACGGCGCGCATTGCACCGCCGGCAATAATACCGGTACCGTCAGAAGCAGGCATCATGAATACGTTTGAACCAGAGTGACGACCTTTTACCGGGTGGAATAAGGTGCCGCTGTTCAGGCCAATAGTACGCATGTTACGACGAGCCTGTTCCATTGCTTTTTGAATCGCAGCTGGAACTTCACGAGCTTTACCGTAACCAAATCCGATACGGCCGTTACCGTCGCCTACTACCGTCAGAGCGGTGAAGGAGAAAATACGACCACCTTTTACAACTTTTGAAACACGGTTAACTGCAATAAGCTTCTCTTGCAGATCGCCGGCTTGAGCTTCGATTTTTGCCATTTTCGACTCCACCTTTAGAACTGAAGACCAGCTTCACGTGCAGCAGTAGCTAATGCGGCTACGCGACCGTGATATTGGAAACCGGAACGGTCAAATGCGACAACTGTTACGCCTTTTTCAAGTGCGCGTTCAGCGATGGCTTTACCGACGACTGCTGCGGCTTCACTATTACCGGTTGATTTAACCTGTTCACGCAGTGCTTTTTCTACGGTAGACGCAGAAGCCAACACGGCTGAACTACCTGGTGCAATAACCTGGGCATAGATGTGACGCGGAGTACGGTGAACCACAAGGCGTGTCGCACCCAGTTCCAGCATCTTTGCACGTGCTTTTGTAGCACGGCGGATACGAGCTGCTTTTTTGAGCATAGTGTTACCTTACTTCTTCTTAGCCTCTTTACTGCGTACCTGTTCACCGAAATAGCGAACACCTTTGCCTTTGTAAGGCTCTGGCTTGCGGTACGCACGAATATTGGCAGCGACCTGACCGATCTGCTGTTTGTCAGCTGATCTGAGAACAATCTCAGTGGCAGTTGGACATTCAGCTGACACGCCTTCAGGAAGCGCATGCTCAACCGGGTGAGAGAAACCCAAAGACAAAGCAATTGAATTGCCTTTCATCTGGGCACGATAGCCAACACCAACCAGCTGCAGCTTGCGCTCAAAGCCTTCGGTAACACCGACAACCATGTTATTGACCAGGGAACGGGCAGTACCCGCCTGGGCATCAGCGTTTGCTACGTTTTCACGTGGGGCAAACGTCAGCACGTTATCATTCTGGCTGATTTCAACGGCGGCATGAATAGTACGATTTAAAGTACCTTTGCCACCTTTGATAGTAATTTCCTGACCATTCAACGTCACTTCTACGCCTGCAGGAATGTCGATAGGTGCCTTAGCAATACGAGACATATCTACTCCTTAAGCTACGTAGCAGATGATTTCACCGCCCATACCGGCTTTACGCGCGGCACGGTCGGTCATTACACCTTTAGACGTGGAAATGATAGCAACACCCATACCTGCCATTACTTTTGGCAGTTCGTCGCGCTTCTTATAGATGCGCAGACTTGGGCGGCTAACGCGTTGGATTAGCTCAACCACAGCTTCGCCTTGGAAGTACTTTAACGTAACTTCTAGCTCAGGCTTGGTGTCACCAACAACGTTAAAGTCAGCAATATAACCTTCTTCTTTAAGTACTTGGGCAATTGCCTTTTTAACTTTAGAAGAGGGCATAGTCACAGCCACTTTATTGGCTGCCTGACCGTTGCGGATGCGGGTCAGCATATCCGCGATCGGATCTTGCATGCTCATTATGTATTACTCCCGTGTTCGCTTACCAAGAAGCCTTCTTCAGGCCTGGAATTTCACCCTTCATCATCAGTTCACGCACTTTAATGCGGCTCAGACCAAATTTACGCAGAAAACCATGCGGACGGCCTGTGATGTTGCAGCGGTTACGCTGACGAGAGGGACTTGCGTCACGGGGCAATTGCTGCAGTTTCAACACTGCATCCCAGCGCTCTTCATCAGAAGAATTAACGCTAGAGATGATTTCTTTCAGTGCAAAACGCTTAGCTGAATATTTCTCAGCTAATTTTTCGCGCTTGACTTCGCGAGCTTTCATTGATTGCTTTGCCATAACCCTACACCTTACTTACGGAATGGGAAGTTAAAGGCTGCCAATAAAGCGTGGCCTTCTTCGTCTGACTTAGCAGAGGTAGTGATAGTAATATCCATACCACGAACTCGGTCTACTTTGTCATAATCGATTTCTGGAAAGATGATTTGCTCTTTCACACCCATCGAGTAGTTACCACGGCCGTCGAACGACTTAGCGTTCAGACCACGGAAATCTCGAATACGAGGGATAGAAATAGAGATCAAACGCTCCAAAAACTCCCACATACGCTCGCCGCGCAGTGTTACTTTACAACCAATTGGGTAGCCTTCACGTATTTTAAAGCCAGCAACGGATTTACGAGCAATAGTGATCAATGGCTTTTGACCGGAAATGGCAGCCATATCGGCAGCAGCATTATCCAAGATCTTTTTATCAGCCAAAGCTTCACCTACACCCATGTTCAGGGTGATTTTCTCAATCCGAGGGACTTGCATGATAGACGTATACCCGAACTGACTCATCAGCTCTTTTACTACAGTTTCGTTGTAGTAACCATGCAGTTTCGCCATCGTATAAACTCCAATTACTTCACAAGTTCGCCGGTAGACTTGAAGAAACGAACTTTCTTCTCGTCTTCGAACCGGAAACCAACGCGATCAGCTTTGCCAGTGGCAGAGTTGAACAACGCTACATTTGAAACGTCGAGAGGTGCTTCCTGCTCAATAATACCGCCCGCTTGGCCCAGCTGTGGGTTTGGCTTCTGATGCTTCTTGTTCAGGTTAATACCTGCGACTACTACTTTACCAGCTTCGACTAAAACTTTAGTGACTTTGCCACGCTTGCCTTTGTCTTTACCAGTAAGAATGATGACTTCGTCATCGCGACGGATTTTAGCTGCCATCGTTGACTCCTTACAGTACTTCAGGTGCCAGTGAAACAATCTTCATGAACTTCTCATTACGAAGTTCACGCGTCACAGGCCCAAAAATACGAGTTCCGATCGGCTGTTGATTGCTATTTAAAATCACGGCCGCGTTGCGGTCGAAACGGATGACTGAGCCGTCCGCGCGACGAACGCCTTTCCGAGTGCGTACGACCACCGCATTCATTACATCACCTTTTTTTACTTTACCGCGAGGAATTGCTTCCTTAACAGTAACTTTGATGATGTCGCCGATTCCGGCGTAGCGACGGTGCGAGCCACCCAGGACCTTAATACACATTACGCTACGCGCACCGGAATTGTCGGCCACGTCCAGCATACTTTGCATTTGGATCATGTTAGTGCTCCGCTAAAGTGATTACTTTATTAATAAACCCCTTTCGGGATATTGACTGCCTTTGAAGGCGCGGCATTATAGCACTGCCAATTCCGAAAAAGGAAGCATAAAAAACAAACGGCCCAACATAGGGCCGTTTGACCAAGCAAAGATTATAAAGAAGTCTTAGGCTTTAACCGGACGCTCGATAATTTTTACTAATGTCCAAGACTTAGTCTTAGACAGCGGACGACATTCGCGAACAGTCACGACGTCACCGGTAGAACATTCATTGTTTTCATCGTGTACGTGCAGCTTAGTAGTGCGCTTCAGATACTTCCCATAAATGGGGTGTTTCACGAAACGGCTGATCGCTACAACAATGGATTTTTCCATCTTGTCGCTAACTACTACGCCTTGCACGGTACGAACGTTAGATTCGCTCATCTTACGCCCCTGCCTTTTGGTTCAAAACAGTCTTCACACGTGCGATATCGCGACGTACAGTTTTAATGTTGTGAGTCTGTTCCAATTGACCTGTGCTGGCTTGAATACGCATTTTAAATTGCGCATGCAATAAAGCTAACAGCTCTTGGTTCAGTTCTTCAACACTCTTTTCACGCAGATCTTGTGCTTTCATCACATCACCGTCCGAGTTACGAAAGTGGTCCTAACTGGCAACTTAGCCGCTGCCAGTGCAAAGGCTTCGCGAGCCAGTGACTCAGGTACACCGTCCATCTCATACAGAACGCGACCAGGCTGGATCTGGGCTACCCAGTACTCCACGTTACCCTTACCCTTACCCATACGAACTTCGAGGGGCTTTTCGGTAATCGGCTTGTCTGGGAAAATACGGATCCAGATTTTGCCTTGACGCTTAACGTGACGAGTCATAGCACGGCGTGCTGCTTCGATTTGACGAGCAGTGATACGTCCGCGAGTAGTCGCCTTAAGACCGAAGGTACCGAAAGAAATCAGGTTACCCGTGGTTGCCACGCCGCGGTTGCGGCCTTTGTGGACTTTACGGAATTTCGTACGTTTTGGTTGCAACATATCCGAGTCTCCTTACTTACCGCGGCCTTTGCGCTTTGGTTTAGATGGAGCTTGCTCTTCAACGACTGGTAGGCCGCCAAGAACTTCACCTTTAAATATCCAAACCTTTACGCCGATGATGCCGTAAGTGGTAGATGCTTCAGAAGTTGCATAGTCGATATCGGCACGCAGGGTGTGCAGTGGCACACGACCTTCACGGTACCATTCGGTACGCGCGATTTCAGCGCCGCCTAAACGACCGCTAACTTCCACCTTAATGCCTTTGGAACCGATACGCATTGCGTTCTGTACCGCACGCTTCATAGCACGACGGAACATGACGCGGCGCTCGAGTTGTGAAGCGATTGAATCCGCTACCAACTGACCATCCAGCTCAGGTTTACGCACTTCGGAAATGTTAATCTGTGCAGGTACACCGGCCAATTTGGCGATGTGCTTGCGCAGTTTTTCCACGTCTTCACCCTTCTTACCGATCACAACACCTGGACGAGCAGTGTGAATAGTCACACGGATGCTCTTCGCAGGACGCTCGATCACGATACGAGACAGGGATGCATTCTTCAGTTCTTCTTTCAGATACTGACGAACTTGAAAATCGCTGTATAAGTTATCAGCAAAATCCTTTGTATTCGCAAACCAGGTCGAATTAAAAGGCTTGGTAATCCCTAAGCGAATACCGTTTGGGTGTACTTTCTGGCCCATTGCTTTTCTCCTAGCCTCTTAGCGGTCGGACACAACCACAGTAATGTGGCTGGTACGCTTCATGATACGGTCCGCGCGGCCTTTGGCTCGTGGACGAATACGCTTCATGGTTGGACCTTCGTCAACGAAGATCTTAGCCACTGTTAGCTCATCGATATCCGCACCTTCATTGTGCTCGGCATTAGCAATGGCAGATTCAAGTACTTTCTTAACCAGAACGGCAGCCTTTTTAGGGCTGAAAGCCAGGACATTCAGAGCCTTGTCTACGGATAGACCACGGACTTGATCGGCTACCAGGCGCGCCTTCTGGGCAGAAGTACGAGCAAAGCGGTGTTTAGCTATAGCTTCCATCTTTTACCCCTTAACGCTTCTTGGCCTTCTTATCAGCGACATGGCCGCGATAAGTACGAGTCGGTGCAAATTCGCCTAACTTGTGGCCGATCATTTCCTCAGAAACGAAAACAGGCACATGTTGACGACCATTATGGACAGCGATGGTCAAACCGATCATGTTCGGAATGATCATTGAACGACGGGACCAAGTCTTAATTGGTTTCTTTTCCCCGCTTTCCACCGCTTTCTCTACCTTCTTCAGCAAGTGCAGGTCTATAAATGGACCTTTCTTGAGAGAACGTGGCATGGCGATACCTCTAAAAAACGTTACTTGTTACGATGACGTACTACTAATGGTTCAGTACGCTTATTTTTTCGGGTTTTGGCGCCCTTAGTCGGTTTACCCCAAGGAGTAACCGGATGACGACCGCCAGAGCTGCGACCTTCACCACCACCGTGTGGGTGATCAATGGGGTTCATTGCCACACCACGGGTCTGAGGACGGATACCACGCCAGCGCGAAGCACCAGCTTTACCCAGCTGACGCAACATGTGCTCAGCATTACCTACTTCACCCAGCGTTGCACGGCACTCGGAAAGTACTTTACGTACTTCGCCAGAACGCAAACGCAAGGTGACATACTGACCATCACGCGCCAAAATTTGGGCGGAAGTACCAGCAGAACGAGCAATTTGCGCGCCCTTACCTGGCTTCATTTCGATGGCATGAACAGTACTACCTACTGGGATGTTACGCATCGGCAAGCAGTTACCTGCTTTGATCGGTGCGGCATCGCCAGAATGGATGGCATCGCCAGCATGAACACCCTTAGGTGCCAAGATGTAACGACGCTCGCCATCGGCAAACAACAGCAGAGCTAAGTTAGCGGTGCGGTTAGGATCATACTCTAAGCGCTCAACTTTAGCCGGTACACCGTCTTTGTTGCGTTTGAAGTCAACTAAACGATACTGCTGCTTATGACCACCGCCAATGTGGCGAGAGGTAGTACGGCCAGCGTTGTTACGACCGCCTGATCTGGTTTTCTTTTCCAGCAGAGGGGCGAACGGCTTGCCTTTGTACAATTCCGGGTTGCTGATCTGAACTACATGACGGCGACCCGGAGAAGTAGGCTTACATTTTACAATTGCCATTTTAACTTACTCCTTTCTTACTCGGCGCCGCCGATGAAGTCGATGTCTTGACCTTCTTGCAGGGTCACGTAGGCTTTCTTCCAATCAGAACGACGACCGGTACGGTTGCCAGAACGCTTGGTTTTACCTTTCACTACTAATGAGCGAACATCTTTAACTTCAACTTCGAACAGCTTCTCAACCGCAGCTTTTACTTCAGCCTTGGTAGCGTCCATAGCAACTTTGAACACAATTGTGTTTGTCTTTTCGGCAACCATGGTGCTTTTTTCAGAGACATGCGGCGCCTTCAGAACTTTTAAAATACGCTCTTCACGGATCATGCCAGCATCTCCTCGATTTGCTTAACTGCATCAGCAGTTACCAATACTTTGTCGAAAGCGATCAAAGAAACTGGATCGATACCGGTTACATCACGCACGTCAACCTTGTACAGGTTACGGGCGGCAAGGAACAAGTTCTCGTCAACTTCGGCAGTAACGATCAAGACATCAGTCAGATCCCATTGCTTCAATTTCGCTAGCAGTTCTTTAGTCTTAGGCGCTTCTACACCGAACTTCTCGACCACGATCAAACGCTCTTGACGTACCAGCTCAGATAAAATGCTTCTGATAGCTCCACGGTACATCTTCTTATTGACTTTCTGGCTGTGATCTTGCGTCTTAGCTGCAAAAGTCACACCACCACCACGCCAAATAGGAGAGCGAATGGTACCGGCACGGGCCCGGCCTGTGCCTTTTTGGCGCCACGGCTTCTTGCCGCCGCCAGACACTTCGGAACGGGTCTTCTGAGCACGAGTACCTTGACGAGCACCGGCGGCATAGGCTACTACAACCTGATGCACCAGCGCTTCGTTGAACTCACGCCCGAAGGTAGTTTCGGAAACTTCAAGAGCGGCTTGCGCGTCTTTCATTACCAATTCCATTACTATCTCCTCAGACGTTATGCTTTAACGGCAGGTTTAACGATCACGCTGCCGTTAGTCGCACCTGGTACTGCACCTTTAATGAGCAGCAAGTTACGATCAACATCAACGCGAACAACTTCTAGGTTTTGCGTAGTAACACGCTCTGCACCCATGTGTCCGGCCATCTTCTTGCCTTTGAACACTTTACCTGGTGATTGGTTTTGACCAATTGAACCAGGAACACGGTGTGACAGAGAGTTACCATGGGTAGCGTCCTGCATGCTGAAATTCCAGCGCTTAACAGTACCTGCAAAACCCTTACCTTTAGAAGTGCCAGTAACGTCTACTTTTTTAACATCGTTAAAGATGTCAACATTCAGCTGAGTACCTACTTCGATACCTTCGCCTTCACCTGAACCCAGGCGGAATTCCCACAGACCGCGGCCCGCTTCTACGCCAGCTTTAGCGAATAAACCCGCTTGTGGCTTGGTGATGCGAATCGCTTTCTTAACGCCAGTAGTCACCTGAATAGCTTGGTAGCCATCCGATTCCAGAGTTTTCACCTGGGTAACACGGTTGGCATCTATTTCGATAACGGTGACTGGGATAGACACGCCGTCTTCGGTGAAGACGCGGGTCATACCTAGCTTACGACCTACTAGACCGATTGCCATTATTAACCTCTCCGTTGTTAGCCCAAGCTGATCTGGACGTCAACGCCAGCAGCCAGATCCAGTCTCATCAAAGCGTCAACTGTTTTGTCAGTTGGCTCAACGATGTCAACTAGACGCTTGTGAGTACGAATTTCATACTGATCACGTGCATCTTTATTCACGTGTGGAGATGTCAGTACGGTAAAACGCTCTTTGCGTGTCGGCAGTGGGATTGGACCACGAACCTGGGCGCCAGTGCGCTTAGCAGTTTCTACGATCTCCGCAGTAGACTGATCGATCAGACGGTGATCGAAGGCCTTGAGGCGGATACGAATTCTTTGGTTCTGCATTACCAGAGCTCCAATTGGATAAAGAACATAAATCAGCACCGCCTGCACTCTTATAGAAGAATGGGGGTGTGATTTAACAACGGTGCCACCCAAATCGGGGGCTTGTATGGTTAATCGCATTACAGCGACTAACGGAGCCTTATCGGCTCGCTTAATTACGTTAATGCATTAGCTAAAAACTAAGTTATCTCGTACCAAGCGAGCGCTATTATACCTATCTCGAGACGAGGCACAAGTGACTTTGAGTTATTTTTCACCAGTTTCTTGAGGGCAATGAAAGAGTGAGGCGCAAAAGGTGAAGAGGACGAGCTTTAAGAGCACCACCTAACGCCTAAAAAAGACGGTATGTTATTAAGTGTAAACCGCCCTACGCAATACTTTTTACGCCCTAAGATGAAAATCCCCACCGCTTCTTGCCGTCTTGCTGACCAAAGTCAGGCGCTTGCTTTAGTTAGCAAAACGGCAAGACATCAGAGAGCTAGCGACAATACCTTGGACGGCAAAAGAGAGCTTTGAACTTTAGCCCAAAAAATACCGGACAAGCCCGGTATTTTCACTGTTGGTCTTTAATCTAACGCGTACGGTGTTTAACGTTCAGTCTTACGTAAACTGGCTTTATCTTTTAAGACAATTTCCAGTGCCACTTCATCACAGGCGTGTTGGCGTGGGCACATATCGCAATCTTTCATGACTTTTTCTGGTAGCAAAGACTTACTGGTCATGGTGAAACCTTGCTTCATAAAGAACTCAGGCGCCCGAGTTAAGACAAACACCTTATCGATGCCCATATCGTCGGCTTTTTGCAGCACCTTATCTACCAGCGCACTGCCCTGCCCTTGATTTTGGAAACCCGGCTCCACGCCCAGTGAGCGTACTTCGGCAAGGCCGGTATCATAGACATATAAAGAGGCACAGCCGGTGATCTGGCCTTGTACCTCGGTGACAGCGAACTCTGCCACTGCCTTCACTAAATCTTTACGGTCTCGAGGTAAGTTTTCACCGACGTTAGCCCAATAATTCACTAAACGCTCAATAGCATCTAAGTCGGTTAAGCGCGCACTGCGCACCGCAATACCTGAACTATCACGCTGGGTTAAGCGCCGCTCGGCACTACTGAGGGCAAACTCTACTTGATCCGGCGCCACGCCGCCTAAGGCACAGCGACTGGCGAGACTCGACTCTAGAGACAACTTATCGAACACATCGTCTTCAATCAGCGGACTAAACTCTTTAAAGTCCGCTAATGGCAGCTCTTCCATGGGCAGCTTCTTATTAATGGCGTGCACCACAATGGCACCCACAATATGGTGCGCTTCACGAAAGGGAATGCCTTTATTGACTAAGTAGTCGGCCATTTCGGTCGCGTTGGAATAGCCGCCTTGAGCTGCTGCTCGGGTTTTTTCTTCGTTAAGCTTAATATCATGCAACACCATCTCGGCCATTTCTAAACAGTCATGCCAAGTATCGAGGGCATCAAATAAGCCTTCTTTATCTTCTTGCATGTCTTTGTTATAGGCCAGCGGCAGCGCTTTTAAGGTCATCATCATGCCGGCATAAGCACCAAATACCCGACCGGTTTTACCGCGGATAAGCTCCAACGCATCAGGATTTTTCTTTTGTGGCATCAGTGATGAGCCAGAGGTCACGCGATCGGATAATTCAATAAAGTCTGACTCACCCGAGTTGTAAAAGATTAAATCTTCGGCAAAACGCGATAAGTGCATCATGGAATTAACGGCACAGTTCATTAGCTCTAACACATGATCACGATCCGATACCGAGTCTAAGCTGTTACGAGTCGGCGAAGAAAAGCCTAATGAGTGCGCAAGCTCGTGGCGATTAATAGCAAAACCGGTCCCCGCTAAGGCACCGCTGCCTAACGGGCAGGTGTCCATGCGCTTTTGGGCATCTTGTAAACGGGTGAAGTCGCGCTCCAGCATTTCTACATAGGCTAAGCACCAGTGGGCAAAGGTCACCGGCTGGGCACGCTGCAAATGGGTGTAACCTGGCAATACGGTGGCTTGTTGTTGACGAGCCACTGTCACTAGCTGCTTTTGCAGCTCATCGATTTTAGCCAGCAAAGGCGGCACTTGTTGCTTACACCATAGCTTTAAGTCGGTGGCCACTTGGTCGTTACGGCTGCGGCCAGTGTGTAATTTTTTACCTAAATCACCGACCACCGCAATTAGCTGGCCTTCTACCCAAGAGTGAATATCTTCAGCATCAGACTCTAAAATTTGGCTGGGGTTTTGCATTACTTCTAATTTAAGATCGTTTAATGCCAGCTCAATTTTTTGCTGTTCTTCTGTGGTTAAGACACCGGCTTTACATAGCGCGCCCGCCCAAGCAATAGAGCCAACAATATCTTGCTCTGCCAAGCGGTAATCAAAACGCAGTGAGTCATTAAACTGCTGAAACTTGGCATCTGCCGCCTGACTGAAACGCCCACCCCAAAGTGCCATAACCTGTTACTCCTAAACAACATTGCTAAATTTATTGGTTAACCGCACCTGACTGTGCAAGCGGGCTGTTTATTGCGCGCTATTATACTTAAAAGCGGTGAGGTGTGAGATGTAAATTGTGAGGTGTTTACCCCCTAGCGTTTCTCCTCTCACACCTCACCGCTTTAGCTCAAAAACAAAGGGGGCTTAAGCCCCCTTTTACTTTCTCGCTACGCTTATTTTTTCAAATTGTTCAGCGCTTTAATGCGACTGGCCAAGGAGTAAAGGCGAATAAAGCCCTCAGCATGGCTTTGGTCGTAGACTTCGTCTTCACCAAATGTGGCAAACTCTTCAGAGTACAGGCTGTTTGGCGAGGACTTTTGAATCGCGGTCACTTGGCCTTTGTACATCTTCAGTACTACTTCACCCGATACGTCTTCGGCAATGGCATCGGCGGAAGCTAACAGTGCTTTGCATAACGGCGTAAACCAGCGACCGTCATAAACCAAGTGCGAGAATTCAGCGCCTACTTTTTCACGCCAGGCGCGGGTTGGCTTATCTAATACCAGCTCTTCAACAGCGCGCAGTGCGGCCATCATCACGGTACCGCCTGGGGTTTCGTAGCAACCGCGCGACTTCATGCCTACTAAACGGTTTTCTACAATGTCCACGCGACCCACACCGTGCTTAGCGGCACGCTTGTTCAGCTCAACTAATAAGTTGTAAGGGCTCATCTGTTGGCCATCGATGGCGGTGATGCGACCTTGCTCAACCGTCAGCGACAAGGTCTCGGCTTTATCCGGTGCTTGCTCTGGTGATACGGTCCAAGTCCAGGCTTGCTCGGAAGGCTCATTCCAAGTGCTTTCTAACTCGCCACCTTCGGTGGAGATATGCCAAGCGTTGGCATCGCGCGAGTAAATCTTAGTGGCACTGGCCGTGGTTTTAATATTGCGCTCGGCAAGATAATCCAACAAGTCTTCGCGGCTCTTCATATCCCAGATGCGCCATGGCGCAATAATAGCAATCTGTGGCGCTAATGCCGCTACTGCACCTTCAAAACGTACTTGGTCGTTACCTTTACCAGTACAACCGTGAGCAATGGCTTGCACGCCTTCAGCCAATGCCGCTTCCGCCATGGCTTTAGCGATAATCGGGCGCGCCATAGAAGTGCCTAATAAATAAGTACCTTCATAGATAGCGCCGGTTTTTAACGTTGGGTAAACGTAGTCGTTAACAAACTCATCTTTTAAATCGGCAACAATGCATTTTACTGCACCGGACGCCAAAGCTTTTTCTTCAATACCTTCAAGCTCTTCTGCACCTTGGCCAACATCACCGACGAAGGCGATAATTTCACAACCTTCATAGTTTTCTTTAAGCCATGGAATGATGGCAGAGGTATCTAAACCGCCGGAGTAGGCCAGTAGGATTTTTTTAATTTGGCTCATTAGTGGGTATCCCTATTCATCAATGTCAGCAGCACGGCATTTTGCACATGCATGCGATTTTCAGCTTGGTCGAGGATAAAGGAAGCAGGACCGTCCATTACCTCAGAAGTTATTTCCATTTCTCGGTGCGCAGGCTGGCAATGTAATACCTGCTTAGCACCGGTTTTATCAAGCAGCGCTTGATTGATCTGATAAGGCATAAAAGTTTCAGCCACTTGCTCAAGCGGCGTGTCATCACCCATCGACACCCAAGTATCTGTGTATAACACATCGATATCAGTAATATCATCAAGGCTATCAGCCACTTGCACTTTGCCACCACTTAGTTCAGCTAGCGCTTCGGCTTCTTTTAATACTTGGGCATCCACGTTGCGTCCACGCGGGCACACCGAGGTAACGGTGGCGCCTAAAATCGCACCGGCCAGTAATAATGAATTAGTTACATTATTACCATCACCCAGATAGACTAAATGTACCTTACTCAGATCCTCATGGTGCTCGGCTATGGTCATATAATCTGCCAACGCCTGACAAGGATGATACAGGTTACATAAGGAATTGATTACTGGAACTTTGGCATATTTTGCCATTTCTACCAGCGTTTGGTGATCAAACACCCGTGCTACTATCGCTTGGCACCAGCGAGAGAGGTTAGCGGCAAAATCTTGTACGGTTTCACGGCTGCCCATAGCGCCATTTTGACTATCTAAATAAACCGCATGCCCGCCTAAGCGGTTAATACCAATATCGAGCGTTACGCGAGTACGCAACGAAGGTTTTTCAAACAGCGTAACCACACTTTGACCTTTCAAAGCATCGGCATATTTTTCTGGATGGGCTTTTAAGTCTTTAGCCAGCGCCAAGATATCTTCAATTTGCTGCTTACTATAATCTTTTAGGCTTAATAAATGCTGCATCTTCTTTCCTTCGTTTGAGATAGGTCTTTACTGTGAAATCCGAGTGCCAAACTCTGACTCACCTGCCAGCAGCGACAATAATTGTTCAGGGTTACGCCAGCTTCCTACGGCTACCGGCTTACCCAAGGTTTGTGTGGCTTGTAATGCCGCTTTTACTTTCACGGCCATGCCGTCTTTAATCACGCCTTGATGCATCAGCTCCTGCGCACGGTCGTGCGTTAAGCTATTAATCAGTTGGCGCTCGCCATCTAAAATGCCACTGACATCGGATAGCATCACTAAATCTGCATCCAATACTTCAGCAATGGCGGTGGCCGCTTGATCCGCATTCACGTTCATTAGCTGGCCGTCTTGGGTGATGCCAATGGAGCTTATCACCGGCATAAAGCCGCCATTTAAAAGGGTGCTAATTAAAGTGGCATCACCGCCATCGACTTTGCCCACCGAGCCCAGCTCAGCATCGAGCTGGCTAACACGACATAAGCCGCCATCCCCTAAGCACAAGCCCACACTGTTAATGTTATGGGCAATGGCTTGGGCTAATAACAGCTTATTTGCCGTGCCCGCCAAGGCGCCGGTGATCACACCAATATGCTCAGCTGGGGTCACTCTTAGACCATTTTTTTTGGTAGAGCTTAAGCCCATGGCATTAAGTTGATTATCTACCAACACACCACCACCGTGAACTAACACTAGCGGACGTTTAACCTCTTTAATAAAGGTATTAAGGGTGGTAAATAAGGCCGCTAAGGCCTCATTGCTTTGTAATAAGGTGCCACCCAATTTAATAATGAGCGGGCTAGTTTGGGTACTCATGCTGTTACTCCTGCACTAAGCCCGCCACGGGCGAGAATCCTTGGTGAATATTAATACATTGAATGGCTTGGCTGGCCGCACCTTTTAATAGGTTATCGATAGCGGAGACCACAATTAATAGATTACCTTCACGGGCCCAGTGCAAATCACAAAACGGCGTACCCGCTACATCGTTGATCTCTGGCCATTGATCGGTGATACGCACGATTTTTTGTCCATCGTATGCTTGATGATAAGCGTTAGATATTTGCTCATCAGTCACGCCCTCTTTTAGCTCTACATAAATAGTGGCCAAAATACCGCGGGCAAAGTTACCCAAGTGCGGCTGAAACACCACACCATTATCTAAGTGATGACTTATTTCAGGCTGGTGGCGATGACTAAGCACGCCATAAGGCTTAAAGCTGACTTCACAAAAACTGGTAGCAAGACTTGCTTTACGGCCGGCGCCGGTCACACCGGATACAGCACTGATAATGGGCTTAGTGTTATCGGCAATAAAACCAGCAGCTTGCAGCGGCTTAAGCGCCGTTAATGAAGCCGTAGGATAACAACCCGGTACGGCAATCAGCTGGGCGGCTTTTATTGCTTCTTGATTCCACTCGGCCAAGCCATAGGCGGCCTTACCTAGCCAGTCACCGTACTGATGACTAAAGCCATAGAATTTTTCATAAAAGCCTTCACCAGGCACGCGAAACGCGCCTGATAAATCAAATACTGGCAAGCCTTTTTCTAAAAATCCTGCGGCTAGATCATGACTCACTTCATGGGTCGTGGCTAATAAGACGATGTCCGCCTCGGTATGGATGCGGCTCAGCGCCTCATCATCTAACGGCAATATAGGCTGCTCAATCACCCCGCGCCAGCGTGGATATAGACTTGAGAAAGGTTTATGAGCATCTTGGCTAGACTCAGATACATACAATCCAGCTAATGACAGGTGGGGATGCGCTTGAATTAAACCGGCCAGTTCCGCTCCGGTGTAACCGCTAGCACCAATAACTGCAGCTTTTAACATGAGGCATGTCCGTTTATTTGTAAGACGTAAGAGTGTAGGCGTCAGCCTAGCGTGTTTTGAGGGCTTATGTCACCCTAAGGTCATGGCTTAGGCGAGCGGTCGTCGTCGCTTGAATAAAGAAGGGAAAAACATGGCCATTTGCTACGCTAAATACTTGGAAAAGAATAAGCTGCCAGACTAGCAATGATAAAATAGTTATGCAACATTATTGAATATAAATTTGCGCAATTTTTTGGAGACCCTATGTCATCTACCCAGTTTCAACTACTAGATATGTATCGAGATTTAATCGCCCTGCCCTCCATTAGCAGCACAGATCCAAGTTGGGACCAAAGTAATGAAAAAGTCATCCGTTTATTAGCCGACTGGTTTAGCAAGCTCGGTTTTGCGGTAGAAGTTACCGAGCTTGAGGGCTTACCCGGCAAGTTTAACTTAATCGCTACTCGCGGCGAAGGTGATGGCGGCCTACTGTTAGCCGGCCACACCGATACCGTGCCGTATGATGAAGGCCGCTGGACTAAAGATCCTTTTAAATTAACAGAAGAAAATGGCCGCCTTTATGGCTTAGGGGTGATTGATATGAAAGGCTTTTTTGCCTTTATTATTGAAGCCCTTAAAGACATGGACTTAAGCAAGTTAACCAAACCGATCCGTATTTTAGCCACTGCCGATGAAGAAACCACCATGGCTGGCGCGCGCGCCATTGCCAGTGCCATGGCCATTAAACCCGAATATGCGGTGATTGGTGAGCCGACCGGCTTAGTGCCGGTAATGATGCATAAAGGCCATATGTCGGAAGGCATTCGTATTACTGGTAAAAGCGGCCACAGCTCAGATCCCGCCAATGGCACTAATGCGCTGGAAATTATGCACCAAGTGATGGGGCGTTTATTAGATCTACAGCGCCAATTAAAAGAGAACTACGGTAACCACCATTTTAAGGTGCCACAACCGACGCTAAACTTAGGCTCACTCAATGGCGGCGATAGCCCTAACCGTATTTGTGCCTGCTGTGAGCTAAATTTCGATATGCGCCCGATCCCAGGCGTGGGCCCCGATGAGCTAATGGGCTTACTACATCACGCCATCGAGCCCATTAAACAGCAATACCCAGGCGCACTGGAATTATTCCATTTACATGAGCCTATTCCTCCTTATGGCACGGATCCTAACGGCGAATTAGTACTAGCCGCCGCCGAGATATCAGGTAATCCTGCCGAAGCGGTAAACTACTGCACCGAAGCGCCCTTTATTAATCAGTTAGGCTGTCAAACTATCGTACTGGGTCCAGGTCATATTGCCCAAGCGCACCAACCCGACGAATACTTGGACTTGTCTTTCGTTAAGCCCACCCTTGATATTATCCAGCGCTTAGTAAATCGCTTTTGTTTAGAGCAAAAGTAAAGGCAGCGCCTAGCTAAAGACACCCCATACCCTCACCATCGTCATACCGGATCCTAGTTCGGTATGACGACCTCGGTATCTCGCATTTATGTTCTAACAATCTAAAGCGAGATCCTGATGTTCATCAGGATGACGGCGTAAAGATTAAGGCCAGCGGTTGGCACTTCCCCTTCACCCTCACCGGTTGTCATAAGGATGACGACGTAAAGATTAAGAGCAGCGCGAGTTGGCACTTCCCCTCCACTCTTTATGCTTCGCCCCTCACAGATTTTATCCACTCTGGGCTTATCACAATTGACCGTGTTGGGGAAAGCTGGCTATATGGTTTGCAAGCAATAACTTCACATTAAGGATGCACAGATATGGATAATCATGCACCACTAAGGGCAAACGTTGGCCTGTTGGGGCAATTACTGGGCGAGGCGATTAAAGATCATCTCGGCGCGGAGTTTTTAGATAAAATAGAAACTATTCGCCAATTAGCTAAGTCTGCCCGTCAAGGTAATGAGCAAGACGAAACCCGATTAATCGACACCTTAAAACAACTAAGTGATGACGAGCTCTTGCCAGTGGCGCGCGCCTTTAGCCAGTTTTTAAACTTAGCCAATGTAGCTGAACAATTTCATACTATTTCTCGCCAAACGCAGCGCAATGCCGGCGCGGGGCCAATACATGAAGTATTACAACGTCTTAAAGCGGCGCAGATTGAACCTGAGCGCATTACGGCAGCGCTCAGCGAGCTCGATATCGACTTAGTGCTAACCGCACACCCCACAGAAGTTACCCGGCGCACTTTTATCCATAAACATGTGCAACTTAATGACTGTTTAGCCGCACTTGAGCTCGATTTGCCCAGTAACGAACACGCTGAGCTAATAGCGCGTATCGAGCAGCTGATCACCCAAGGTTGGCACAGTAAAGAAATTCGCTCTCAACGTCCCACTCCCGTAGATGAAGCACGCTGGGGCTTTGCGGTTATTGAAAATAGCCTGTGGCCTGCCCTGCCTCAGTTTATGCGCCAACTCGAACAACAAACCCAGGCCGAGCTAGGCGTTAGGCTGCCGCTGGATGCGGCTCCTATTCGTTTTACTTCTTGGATGGGCGGCGATCGCGACGGTAACCCTTTTGTCACCGCTCAGGTAACAGAAGAAGTGTTGTTATTAGGACGCTGGGTGGCTAGTTCGTTATTTTTAAGTGACATTCAAGAGCTGGTTTCTGAGCTCTCTATGTCAGAAGCTAGCGATGAACTTATATTAGCCAGCCAATCCCTCACACCGAGTCGTGGAGAAAGTGATGAGCCTTATCGCGCATTGCTGCGAAAACTGCGCGAAGATTTACGAGAAACACTGCTGCATTTGAATGCTAAGGTACAAGGACAAAATACCGATGCCCGAGATTTAATTACCCACAACGAGCAGCTGCGCCAACCTTTAGAGTTATGTTATCGCTCACTGCAAGCTTGCGGATTGGGCAAAATTGCCGATGGCTTACTGCTGGATGTCATTCGTAAAGTGGCCTGCTTTGGTATTCATTTACTTAAATTAGATATTCGCCAAGATGGCGAGCGCCATGCAAAAGCACTGGCCGAGATCACCCGTTATTTAGGATTAGGTGATTACAGTGAATGGAGCGAAGCAGATAAACAGGCTTTTTTACTAAATGAATTGGCCTCCCGCCGGCCTTTGCTGCCTCACCATTGGCAAGCCAGTGCCGACACTCAAGAAGTGCTAGCAACTTGCCAAGTTATTGCTCAGCACCCGCCAGAGGCCTTTGGCATTTATATTATTTCTATGGCTAGCGCGCCATCGGATGTATTGGCAGTACAGCTATTACTAAAAGAAAATGGTGTGGACTTTGCGCTACCGGTGGCGCCCTTATTTGAAACCCTCGATGACTTAAACAAGGGCGCCGAGGTCATTAAGCAGCTCTATAGCTTGCCTTGGTATCGTGGCTACCTAGCAGGTCGCCAATACGTGATGATTGGCTATTCCGACTCGGCAAAAGATGCCGGCATGATGGCCGCCGGCTGGGCCCAATATAGCGCTATGGAAAAACTGGTAGCATTAAGTGAGCAAGCACAAATTAAGCTCACTCTTTTTCATGGTCGAGGTGGTAGCTTAGGGCGCGGTGGCGGCCCAGCTCATCAAGCGATTTTAGCGCAGCCGCCGGGCTCAACTCAGGGCGGCTTAAGGGTGACGGAACAAGGGGAAATGATCCGCTTTAAGTTTGGTTTACCAAAAGTAGCGCTTGACAGCTTAGCGCTTTATGCCAGTGCCGTATTAGAGGCCAACTTATTACCACCGCCCGAGCCAGAGCCACAATGGCGGAAAATAATGGATACCTTAAGTGAGGTGTCGTGTGCTCATTATCGAGCGCTTATCCGTGACGAGCCAGACTTTGTGCCCTACTTTCGCGCCGCCACTCCAGAGTTAGAGCTAGGCAAACTGCCGCTGGGCTCACGTCCCGCCAAGCGAAAAGCCGATGGCGGCGTAGAAAGTTTGCGCGCCATCCCTTGGATTTTTGCCTGGACACAAAATCGACTGATGCTCCCTGCTTGGCTGGGAGCGCATAAAGGCCTAGCAGCAGTCATTGCCGAGGGTCAAGAAAGTACCCTGCTAGCGATGAACAAAGGCTGGCCATTTTTTAGAGCTCGGCTCGATATGCTAGAAATGGTGTTTTTAAAAACTGATATTAGCCTAGCCGCCTATTACGATGCACTATTAGTACCTGATGAGCTAAAGCCTTTGGGTAAGCGGTTGCGCAATGAGCTGCGCGATAGCATGGCGCTTATTTTACAACTGAAAGAACAAGCTGAGTTATTAGTCAGTGAACCTTGGATAAAAGAGTCCATTAAGCTACGTAATCCCTACACAGATCCGTTAAATGTTTTGCAGGCCGAGCTATTAAAACGCTCCCGCCAGCAAGGAGATATTCATCCGGTATTAGATCAAGCACTCATGGTGACCATCGCCGGTATCGCGGCAGGGATGCGTAATACGGGATAGACACCGCTGTAAGTAAAATACAAGCAAAAGCCCCAGTACCGAACACAGCACTGGGGCTTTTTTACTGCCGCTTATTATGAGGCGTTTTTTGGATGGGCGAGGAAAAAGCGCAGCATTTCCCGTGAGGCGTTAGGGCCTTTAGGATCTGTGTAAGAGCCCGCGCTATCACCCCCCGCCCACGCGTGAGCGCCTCCGTGAATAGACCACAGCTCCAGTAGCGATTTGCCATTACTGTGAGAGTGAACCGTACAGGTGTAAGAGCGGCCTTTGGCTACCTTTCCTGTGCGCTGTTGTGGCTGAGTTTTAGAAGGTGATAAAGCGGCACCCGCAAGATACTGCGCTGCTACCCGCTCCCCATTACTAGGGTGCACTGTGCTGTCTTGGTCACCGTGAAAAATAATGGCAGGAATTTTCTCACCATTCACAGCTCTGGAACGTGACTGATTAAGCCCTGCAAGCGGGCTTGCTGAGCCTTGCATAGCCGCTAAGGCGGAGGGCATATCTTGGGCCACGCCATAAGGCAAGCCAGAGTGGACTCCCACTGCTGCGTAAAGCTCAGGATAAAGCTGAGCCAAAGTGGTGGCCATAGCGCCGCCGGCAGAAAGTCCTGCTACATAGACACGTTGTTTATCAAGCCGATACTCTTTAATAATTTGGCGAGTCATGTCGGCAATAATGGCCGGCTCTCCGGCATCACGGCGCTGATCACTTGGCTTAAACCAGTTCCAACATCGAGAATGATTAGCGCTGCCCCTTTGTGCCGGATACAGCACCAAACAAGGCGTTTTTTCTGCTAAAAGATTCATGCCGGTGCCTGCAGCAAAGTCATCGGGGTTTTGCGTACAGCCATGAAGCATCACCACTAACGGCAAGGCTTGCCCCTGATAACTACTGGGCACATAGAGCTTATAATCTCGACTGCCCGCTGCATTTGCAAAAGTGGCGTTATTAAAGGTCGCTCCCTCAGGCAACGCAGGGCTCGGCTGCTTAACTTTTAAGCCAGAGAGTGTATCTCGCCATTGTTTGCTAACCCCGCCTAATCCCACTTTAGTCAGCTCAGAGGCACTTTCGCCAGCAAATGCGCCGCTCCATGGCGGTGTTACTGCTTCATCTGCTGCGTGCTCGCGGTTTGTGGCAGATTTTTTCGCACGCTTGCTTGGCCCATGGTTACTTTCTATCTCTTCTTTATCTACTTCATAGCATTGACCTTCAAACAGCGCGCCATCTGTAAAGTCGGCGGAGCGCGCAGCCGTTTGTGCCACAGGTTTACCTTGCAAGGCACGTTGAATGAGTGCGGTGGCTTGTTGTAATTGACCGGCATTAGTTAAGCGCGTGGCTTGCTGTAAATGGGCCATTAAGGTTTCATTATTAGGAAAGTTCATTGTCAATTCCTTATACGCATTGCAGCGTTAATAAATTCGATTAGCCAGTGCGGCCTTTACCGCCTTGCTGGCTTGCAGAGCGCCGAGCACAGATATGGACTCAATAGTTGCTAGCGCAAGCTCGGGAGAGACATCATCGGCAATATTGGCTAAGCCTAAGACTTGAATTTGCAGCATTTCACCTTGGGCTTGTAGCGCCTCTAAGTCACTGCGACTGTAATATTGCAGCCCTAGCACATAGGTTTTACGGGCCACGGTTTCTTTTACTACCTCGGCATGCACCGCTAGCTGATTACGAATCGCGGTACGAATAAGATCACTGCGATTAGCATAAAAGCCTTCTTGTACCAGTAAATCTACCTGTCCTAAATCCACCACCCCTAAGTTGATGGTAAGTTTTTCACTGGTCTCGCTCGGCTTTCTTTTTAGCTCATGTACGCTCATCTCAGCTCCTTGTGATCAGGCTTTTAGCAAATATTAAAGATAAAGACTCAACAATTAACCATCCATATGGATGGCGTGTGGAGTCAATATAACTTACTTTGTCGATTAATTGTCATTATTTATACAAAAAGGGTCTTTTTTAGCCACGCAGGCGCCCACATCTTTCCTATAGCTCAGTGAGCGCCAGCGCTAATAAAGTAGCGGCCTGCTAAAAGCCAACTATGAGTCTGAGAGCTATCTCTGCTATAAACATAAGAGGAGCAAAGAAGCCTAAGCGCCAACTAAGCACAGGAGCTGTCATGGAAATCTATACGGTCGGCCATTCGACTCACAGCCAGCAAGAGTTTTTACGACTGCTCAAGGATGCCGGTATTGAGAAACTAGTGGATGTTCGCGCCTTTCCTGGTAGTCGCAAGTTTCCCCATTTTCACCAAGACCAACTGCGCCAGTGGTTACCGGACAATGGCATTGCCTACCAGCATTGCCCCCACCTAGGCGGACGGCGTAGAAAATCCACAGAAATAGACGAAGCGCTTAATGACGGCTGGCAAAATCAGTCGTTTCATAACTATGCAGATTACACACTCACCGCCGAATTTCAGGACGCCATTAAGCAATTGCAAGCAGAAGCGGACGAGCAACGAATTGCCATTTGTTGCTCAGAGCGCCATCCCGCACGATGCCATCGATTATTGATCAGTAACTGGCTGGCCACTCACGGCTGGCAGGTAAAACACATTATTGATGGCCCGAAACAGCAAACGCTGATCGAAGAACATCAGCTAGGTAAATGGGGCGCCGAACCGGTAGAAATTGACCAAGGTGAGCTAGTTTATCCGCCTGAAGCACAGCCTAAAAAGTCATAGTGCCAACAGTTAAGCATCTTCCTTATTAGCGAATAGCAGGAACCCTATTATGAAAAGTTACCTTCACGCTTTAGTTTTTGCGCTCATCACCCTTAGCTTAAGCGGCTGTGGCTACAATCAAATACAAACGCTCGATGAAGCAGTTAACGCCACCTGGTCACAGGCCTTAAACCAATATGAACGCCGAGCCGACTTAGTGCCTAAGTTAGTGAGCTCAGTCAATGCGTATATGAGCCAAGAGCGCACAGTATTAACTGATGTAACCGAAGCGCGCGCTAAAGTGGGGCAAATTAATGTAAATGTGAACGATTTAGACGACCCGGCTTTAATGCAACGCTTTAACCAAGCTCAAGGCGAGCTATCTTCGGCATTGTCACGATTAATGGCGGTATCAGAAAATTATCCTGAGCTTAAAAGCGATGGCCTAGTGCGCGATTTAATGATCCAACTGGAAGGCACTGAAAATCGTATCGCCACCGAGCGGGGTCGCTTTGTTCAAGCGGTTCAAGCCTATAATCAATATATTCGCCAATTTCCTACGGTGATCACCGCCAAAATAATGGGTTATCAGGTAAAAGATAATTACGGTGTAGAGCGCCAGGCAGAGATTATGAAAAACCCTGAAGTGCGCTTTGATATGCCTAATACCCCCACCAGCGCACCGGCAAACTAATAAGGAGTGAGCATAATGGCCCACCCCATTAAGTCTAAGCCCTCGGCCATACTGGGAATGGCATTGATGCTGCTGTTGATGCTGGCTTGGCCAGTAACGGCGGCCCCACTTGCTTTACCTAAACTGGATAACTGGGTGGTCGATACGACTCATACTTTTAGTAAGGCTCAACACAGCGCGCTTGCACAACAACTTAGTGCCTTTGAGCAAAACAAAGGCGCGCAAATTTTTGTGCTGGTGGTGCCCACCACCGGCGAAGAAGACATCGCTCAATATAGCCGCCGCGTGTATGACCAGTGGCAATTAGGTCGTGAAAAAATTGATGATGGCGTGCTGTTATTAGTTGCCAAACAGGATCGGCGGCTGCGTATTGAAGTGGGATATGGTCTAGAAGGGGCGATTACCGACTTACAAGCTGGGCGAATTATCAATGAATTTATCACGCCCTATTTTAAAAAAGATGACTATGTTGGCGGGATCCAAGAAGGCGTTAAAAAGATCATGGCGTTAGTTGCAGGAGAGCCCTTACCGCCGCCTGCTAGCCAAAGTAGCAGTGAACAAGGCTCTTGGAGTATGTTACTACCGTTGGCAATTTTCGCTGTTGTGCTTCCGCCGCTGGCGAGCGCTGTGACCATAGGCTTATTCACTTTCTTTATTTTTGGCAGTCTGATTTTAGCGCTGTTCGCCGCCGCAGTGGCGTTTGTCTTATCGTTAGTAGGTAAGGTGTTTGGCGCAGGAGGACGAGGCAACTCGGCGCGCGCTTCTCGCCGTGGCGCTTTTTTAGGAGGCTTAGGCAGCACCAGAGGGAGGCGCGGCGGTGGAGGCGGGGGATTTGGTGGCGGTGGTGGCGGTAGAAGTGGCGGCGGCGGTGCCTCTGGAGGTTGGTAAACAGCACAGCTAGAGATTGAGGATTAGGGATTGGGGAGTAAACATGAGCATGCGCAGTAACATTAAACAGTTAATGGGACTGGCTGCCATGCATGGCCACTGGCTACGCAGACGCCATTTTAATGAAGCTATGCTAGCCAAAATAGCTGAGCATATTCGCCAAGGCGAAACCGAGCACACCGGCGAGCTGGTGGTGGCAGTGGAAGCGACAATGCCTAGCCATGAGGCAGACCCAGAACTGCGGGCACTAGAGGTTTATGGCCGACTAAAAGTATGGGATACGCCGTTCAATAGCGGCGTGTTACTCTATTTAGCACTCGATAGACGGGCCATAGAAATCGTCGCCGACCGTGGTATTACTGCCAGTAGCGCGCAGTGGCAAAGAGTGTGCGAAAATCTACAAGAGAGCCTGGCAAAAGGCCATTACCAACATGGGGTATTAGCCGCCATTGACACCATTCAAGCCATTTTAAAGGCTCAGGCCCCCTTTGGGGATCACCATCAAGATAGCCTAGCTAATGCGCCGGTTATTTTATAAACCGACTGTTAGCTAAAGCTCGGCTTTGGCTTATAAGCGCCGCCACCTTATTACTCCTTTATTTAGAACGAGGCTGCGTTGTTGGTACAGCCCCTAGCTCTGACAAAGGTTTTCTTGCCCAGTAACCCGCCAACAAAGAGCCAGAAATATTATGCCATACGCTAAATAAGGTGCCCGGCAGTGCCGCCGTGGGCGTAAAAAACTTCATGGCCAGCGCCGTGGCCAGTCCTGAGTTTTGCAAGCCCACTTCAAAGGCGATGGTTCGACAAATCTTCTTATCAAACCCCATTAGCGCAGTAATACCATAACCCAGCGCCAACCCGCAGCTGTTATGAATAATAACCGCCAGCGCGACTATGCCCCCAATATGCGCGATATTTTCAGCGTTTAGCGCCACGACTATCGCGATAATTAACACTATGGCCAGCATAGAAAATAATGGCAGTACCGGCTCCAAACGCTTCACTAAGCCACTTAATGCATAATTTAGCACCACACCCAGCAACACCGGTGCCACCACCACTTGCAACAAGCTTATTAGCATTGACTGAACTGGTACATCAATACTTTGACCGACGAACAGCGCCACTAATAAAGGCGTTAACAGCACGCCTAACAAGGTAGAGATAGCGGTCATGGAAATCGATAACGCTGTATCGCCTTTAGCTAAATAGCACATCACATTAGAGGAGGTTCCGCCCGCTACGCTTCCTACCAATAACATACCCACAGTGAGCTCGGCATCAAAGCCAAATAAGCGAGTGATGAGTAAAGCCACTATTGGCATAATGCTAAATTGTAAGACTACCCCCACCAGCAAAGCCTTACGACTAGCTAACACATTGCGAAAATCACTAATGCTAAGGGTTAAGCCCATGCACAACATTATAATGGTGAGCAAAGGTACAATTTGGCCTTTAATGCCGATAAATAATTGCGGCTGAAAATAGGCTAACGCCGATAATAATAGGGCCCACAACGGGAATAACTGAGTGATCACACTTAACATCTGCCTTGCTCTCTTATTTAAAGGTTATCCACCGCGAATAACCTTATTTACGCATTATGATTACCACACACTTAACCGCTAAGGCGAGCAAGGTTCACTCACTTACTGATATTCGTGATGACGGTGGCGATTTTTTCTACATAATAAAATTTCTGGCTTTTGATTGAGACTCGATTATGACTCCCGCCATCTTATTTTTAGAACAGCAAGACGCCAAGTTTACCTTGCATCAATATCACTGCACCGCCCATGACGACTTTGGCGCTCATGCCGCCGCTCAGTTACAGCTGCCGTTAGCGCAAGTCTTTAAGACGCTATTAACCGAAGGCGAGCAAGGTGCGATAGTGGCAGTGGTGCCCGCCTCGGCTAAAGTCAATTTAAAGCGCTTAGCGAAGGCGGCGGGCATGAAAAAACTGCAGATGATGGCGCCCGCCAAGGCTGAACGCCTCACCGGTTATAAGGTAGGCGGTATTAGCCCTTTCGCACAAAAAAAAGCACTGTTGACCATAGTGGATACGTCGGCGTTGCAATATCGCGAAATCTTAGTCTCTGGCGGCAAGCGCGGTCTATCCTTAGGCATTAGCGCTACTCTATTAGCCACTGCGCTTAACGTGCTTATTGCAGACATTGTTTAAAGTTTTCCAAGATGAAAGCCGCAACCACTTAATATAGTGATCTTGGGCGCTAGCCCGCAATTTAAACTGCTATATTTAACATTAAATTGACAGGATTAGTCTTTTCTAATAGCGTGAAATTAGCTGGCTGTTAGCTGGTACGCCCTTGTTTATACTGTAATTTTTAAAAAAATATTATAGATTAACAAGTAAGCATTAATGAGCTTTTACTTCACCTCAAGGAAGAATTTATATGAATAAAAATTTGGCTCTTTTAAGTTTAGTCGCCGCACTCGGACTAACAGCTTGTGATCAGTCCACCCCGCAAACCACCAACGACAGCCCCACTAGCAACCAAGATAAAGTGTATAAGGTCGGTTTAGATAACACCTATCCTCCTTTTGAATTTACCCAAAATGGTAAATTAGTGGGTATAGATGTGGATCTCATTACCGCCATTGCTAAAGACCAAGGCTTTAAGATTGATATCGAGCAAATGGACTTCTCCGGTATTATTCCTGCCATGCAAGCGGGCATGCTCGACATTGGCATGGGCGGCATGAGTATTACCGATAAACGTAAAGAAACCGTTGATTTTTCTGACCCTTACTTTGCCGCAGGTGTGTCACTGGTGGTAGCCGACACGAATCAAGACATTACCAGCCTCAGCGATTTATCAGATAAAAAAGTGGTGGTTAAAAATGGCACCGTAGGCGCCTCTTTTGCCGATAAAAATACCAAAGAATATGGCTACAGCATTATCCAAGTCAGCGACAGTGCTTCTATGTTTCAAGAAGTGACCAACGGCACAGCAGATGCACTAATGGAAGACTACCCCGTTATCAGCTACGCCATCGCAACTGGTGGGCTTAAACTTAAAACCGTGGGCGAGCGCCTCACCGGTGATGACTACGGTATCTCAGTACTCAAAGGCAAAAACGATGAGCTACTGCAGATGATCAATGACGGCCTGGCCAATTTAAAAGAAAGTGGTGAATACGAGACCATCATGAATACTTACTTGGATTAAGCTTCACCAAGCGCCGTTAACTGCACCATTCAAGCCGTTAACGGCATTTATAAGGACGACACTATGGATGTGGTCATTCAAGCTCTGCCTTATTTATGGCAAGGTCTGCAAGTTACACTTAAAATTTTTATTATCGCCATTAGCTTAGGCTTTGGCATTGGTTTAATACTCGCCCTATTACGTTTATCGCCTATTCCTCCTTTACGTTGGCTGGCTAAAATTTTTGTCGATATTATTCGCGGCACCCCTATTTTAGTGCAGCTGTTCTTTATCTATTTTGGTTTAAACTCATTAGGCTTTATTAGCCTAGATCGGGAGTCGGCCGGTATTTTTACGGTGGCCATTAATGCGGGTGCCTATTATTCAGAGATTATTCGCGCCGGTATTCAATCTCTAGATAAAGGCCAAAATGAAGCCGCACGCTCTTTAGGTTTAACCAGTAGCCAAAGTATGCGCTATGTTATTTTACCGCAGTCTTTTCGGCGCATGTTACCGGCCTTTACTAATCAGGCCATTATTAGTTTAAAAGATACTTCTTTGTTATCGGTGATTGGTATTGCGGATTTAACGCAAAAGGGACAAGTACAAATTGCCGCCACCTTTAAAGCCTTTGAAATTTGGATTGCCGTGGGCGCCATGTATTTTGTAGTGATTTACATGCTCTCTTTATTATCTAGCTATCTAGAGCGGAGATGTCGGCTGCCATGAATATTATTCAAGTACACAGCTTAAAAAAATCCTTTGGCACTAACCAAGTGCTTAAAGATATTTCTATTACCATTGCCGAGAAAGAAGTGGTGTGCGTGATTGGCGCTTCTGGCTCAGGCAAGAGTACCTTTTTACGCTGCCTAAACCGATTAGATGACATTACCTCCGGCCAAGTCATCATAGATGATCAAGATATTACCTCGCCCAGTACCAATATTAATAAAATTCGCCAAGAAGTGGGCATGGTGTTTCAGCACTTTAATTTATTTCCTCATAAAACCGTCTTGCAAAACATTACCTTAGCGCCCATTAAAGCGCGCGGTGTTAACAAGGCAGAAGCGAAAAAAAATGCCTTAGCACTGTTAGAAAAAGTCGGCTTAGCAGATAGAGCAGAGGCTTACCCGGGAGAGTTATCCGGTGGGCAAAAACAGCGGGTAGCCATTGCTCGCGCTTTAGCGATGAACCCCAAGATTATGTTATTTGATGAGCCCACCTCGGCGCTGGATCCGGAAATGGTGGGTGAAGTGCTGGCGGTAATGAAGCAGTTAGCGTTGGAGGGCATGACCATGGTGGTGGTGACTCACGAAATGGGTTTTGCCCGCGAAGTCAGTGATCGGGTCGTGTTTATTCATGAAGGTAAAATTTTAGAACAAAACACCCCTGAAGCTTTATTTGATAATCCGCAACAAGCCCGCACTCAAGAGTTTTTAAGTAAAATTTTATAAACACAGCGCCACGCTTTAGGTTAAACGCCGTACGTTAAAGAGAAAGCCCCTCCCTCTTTAACTTACGGCGTACCCCTCACCTTTCTCCCTCATCTCACACCTCACTTAACCTGCTTATTAAATCCGCTTTCTAACAATTATTTGTTGCGACACTTTGCCTAAAAACGCTACACTTTCGCTCCTAATCACAAACGATTATCACACGCATAATCAAACAGGATGCTGTTATGCCCTACCCTAAACTCATGCTGGCTGCGGCCATGGGTGCACTACTCACTGGCTGTGCTCAAACTAACCCTACGCCCCAAGTTAGCCAACGCCAAGTGGTGGAGCACTATGCAGATCTTGGCCATGCGGTCTATCAAGACTCGCTAACCCGTGCTGAGCAGCTCAATCTAGCGATTAAACAATTTTTAGCAGAACCCAGCGAGCAAAGCCTAAGCAATGCGCGCACTGCGTGGATTGCGGCGCGCGTCCCTTACCAGCAGTCAGAAGCGTTTCGCTTTGGCAACCCCGTTGTAGATGAGTGGGAAGGTCAGCTAAATGCTTGGCCGCTCGATGAGGGCCTAATCGATTATGTGGCTCCCGGTTATCAGCATGAGCTGGGTAATCAAGGCGCTACTGCCAATATTATCGCGAACAAAGTATTACAAATCGGTGGTGAGCGCTTAGATGTTAGTACTCTTACTCCTGACTTATTAGCCAGTCTCAATGAGCTAGCCGGCTCCGAAGCGAACGTGGCCTCGGGCTATCATGCCATCGAGTTTTTACTGTGGGGGCAAGATCTAAACGGCACGGGTGCGGGTGCCGGCGAGCGCCCTTATACCGATTATGTATTAGGCAAAGAGTGTACTAATGGTAATTGCGATCGCCGTGCTGACTATTTGCAAGCGGCCAGCGAGCTCTTAGTTAGCGACTTAAGCTGGATGGTTGAACAGTGGCAAGCCACAGACAGTGATAATTATCGTGCCGAATTAACTGCTCTGCCTGCTAGCGAGGGCATGCGCCGCATGTTATTTGGTATGGGCTCTTTATCACTAGGAGAGCTGGCCGGTGAGCGCATGAAAGTCGCCTTAGTAGCTAACTCAGTTGAAGATGAGCACGATTGTTTTTCTGATAACACGCACAACTCTCACTATTACAATGAAAAAGGCATAGTGAATCTGATGTTTGGTGAGTACCAACGAATCGATGGCAGCACCTTACAAGGCCCCTCATTATTGCAATTAGTGGCCCAAGAGGATGAAAGTGCCGCTAAGAAAATTGATGCCCAAATGCGTACTAGTGAACAAGCGGTTTACCAATTAGTGCAATCGGCCGAAGTCAATAATGTGCACTTTGATCAGTTGATTGACGCCAATAACAGCAGTGGTAATCAATTAGTGCAAGACGCCATCGACGCGCTCGTTGAGCAAACACGGGCCATTGAGCTGGCGGCCAACACCATTGGTATTACTAACCTCAGCCCAGACACCGCTGATCACGAATTTTGATCTGTTGAACGTGAAACGTGAAACGTGAAACGTGAAATAATGGCCTAACACCTAGCTCACAGCAATCACACCGCAAAAAAGCGGTGTGATTTGCTCCTCGCTCCTCAGCCATTTCATCTTGGAATAAATATGTGGTTACGACTCACAACTACCCTCTTATATGCCAGCTTGGCGTTCAACACTCAAGCAAACCCGCTGCAATCGGGTGGTAAAACCAGCACCGATAAGAGTGGTAGTAGCGCTTTTTCCATGCCTGCTAGTAATTTAAGCTTTGATAAACGCCTCGACTTCTCAGTAGGCAATAGCTTTTTTAGAAACCCTTGGGTGACAGCTCCGGCCACTACCGATGCCCGCGACGGCTTAGGGCCGTTATTTAATACTAATGCTTGCCAAGGTTGCCATATTAGAGATGGTCGCGGTCATCCGCCGCGCTTTAAAGGTGATAATGCGGTGAGCATGTTAGTGCGCTTATCCATTCCTGCCACTGACAGCCCAGAGCATCAACAAATATTACGTCAGCAAGGGGTAATTCCCGAACCCCATTACGGTGGCCAATTACAAGATATGGCCATTCCCAACGCCAAGCCAGAAGGTAAGGTAAATATTAGCTATACCTTACACACCCTGCGCCTAAACGATGGCACTAAGGTTGAGCTAAGACAGCCCCACTTAACGGTTACTGATCTCAATTACGGCGCCCTTCGCGAGGATACCTTATATTCCGCGCGTATCGCGCAGCCTATGATAGGACTGGGATTACTGGAAGCCATTCCTGAGTCGGTATTACTTGCTCGCCAAGACGCTGATGATAGTAATCAAGATGGCATTAGCGGCCGCGCTAATAAAGTGTGGGACAACCACGCCGGCAAAGCCGTTATGGGACGTTTTGGTTGGAAAGCCGGCCAACCCAGTTTACACCAACAAAATGCCAGTGCCTTTGCCGGTGATATGGGCCTAACCTCGGCCTTATTCTTAGCCGACGACTGCATGGTAGCTCAAGAATGTGCGCGTTTTCCTAATGGTGGCGAGCTGGAAGTGAGTGAAGATATTCTAGACTCGGTGACATTTTATAGTCAGCATCTAGCCGTGCCCGTGCGCCGCAACATGGATAAGCCTGCAGTCAAAGCCGGTGAGCAATTATTTTTAGCACTGGGTTGCAGCAGCTGTCATATCCCCTCTTACACCACAGGCCAACACGCCAGCCCCGCCTTAAGTAAGCAAAAGATCTATCCTTATACCGACTTACTACTTCACGATATGGGCGAGGGGTTGGCCGACAACCGCCCCGAGTTTTTAGCCAACGGTCGAGAATGGCGTACTCAACCCTTATGGGGCCTAGGCTATGCCGCAGAAGTTGCCGGCAGTGACGATGCCTTTTATTTACACGATGGCCGAGCACGCACGCTGTTAGAAGCCATTCTTTGGCATGGTGGTGAAGCCGAAATAGCTAAACAAAGCGTGATGGCTGCCAGCAAGAATGAACGCGCGCAACTAATCGCCTTTTTGGAGTCACTATGAAGCAGTCTTTATTCGCCTTTGGCCTACTAAGCAGCGCCCTCATCGGCTTAACGGCTTGCCAAAGTACAGCCCTCACTGCCCACGACGCCCAGCTGCAAGCACTAACTGACCAGCACCTCATACTCATGCGCCACCAAGCAGACTCTCTAGCCGAGCAACTTACGCAACTTAATAGCGCTAGCCATGAGTATTGCACCACGCCCAGCCCCGCCAATTTACAGCAAGCTAGACAAGATTGGCGCCAGAGCTTCGCCGCTTGGTCCGCCATTCAAGGCCAAAGTGGTGGGCCACTGGACGCCGCGGGTTTAAGCTATGCTTTTCAATTTTGGCCAGATAAAAAAGACACGGTCGCTAAGCAGGTACAACGAGAGCTCGCTGCGGTCGCGCAAGGTTCAGCCACCCCAGATCGTGGCGTAGTCACCACCTTAAACGCCGTGGAATACTTACTCACTCAAGAGCTGAGTGCTGAGCAACGCTGCCTATTGCTGCCAGCGATTAGCCAGCAATTAGTCAATAATGCCCATTTGCTACAAGCCGCGTGGCACGACCCTAGCGGTTATCAACACCAGCTCAGTCAAATGCAGCAACAAGGTGGCGAGACTGCCTTACTCACTCAAGCCATCGCACAACTGGCGCACGGCTACGACCGTCTAGAAAAGAAATTAGTCTTGCCCCTTAATACCGCCAGCAATCCGCGCCCCATGTTTGGGGAAACGTGGCGCAGCCAGCAATCGTTATACTTTTTACGCACCAGTCTCCTTGCCCTACAGCAAGAATACCACCAGGGTGGACTGCGCAATTATTTAGCTAATACTCACCATCAAACTCTGGTCTCCCAGCTGGATGCAGCCTTTAGCGATGCTTTGGCGCATTTGCCCGCCGGCGATAGTTTAGCTCAGTGGTTAACAGGTGACGATTACGCCCAATTATTGCGCTTTAAGGTGTCATTAGACCAATTAGGCAGCCAGTTAAAACAAACGCTACCTAGCGAGCTGGGCTTAAGCCTTGGCTTTAATGCGACGGACGGTGATTAATGCAGCGCCGGCAATTTTTAAAAACACTTACCGCAGCCGGCGTATTAAGCAGTTTAGGATTATTAGGTTGTAGTGCCCAAAGCCAAACACCCGCCCGTCGCGCCTATGTCATTGGCGGCGGACGGCGAGCAGCTGAGCAATATGTAGCACAGGCACTTAATATGGATGGCAGCTTGCGCTTTGAGCTGGCGCTGCCTGCCCGTGGCCATGGCATTACTGTGCATCCTTCTTTACCACTTGCAGTGTGTCATGGACGCCGACCAGGGCAGTTTATGTGTTTGTTTAATCATGCCAGCGGTGAATTACTGCACACTCTTGATGCCGAGGCTAAGCGCTATTTTTATGGCCATGGAGCTTTTAGTGACGACGGCCAAACGCTTTATACCACCGAGGGCGAGCGCCATACCAGCCAAGGCATCATTGGCGTGTATGCCTTAAGGGCTAACCGCCTTACCAAGATCAATGAATTTACCGGCTTTGGGATCGGTCCTCATGAAATTCGTTTATTGCCCAACGGTAACTTAGTGGTGGGCGTTGGCGGCGTGCACACCCTAGGTCGAGAGCCGCTTAACCTGAAGACAATGGCCCCCAGTCTGACTTATTTAAGCGCCAAAGATGGCCAAATTTTAAGCCAAGTCGGCTTAAGCGATCATAAACTGTCAATTCGCCACTTAGCCGTAACCGCCGACGGTGAAGTCTTTACCGGCCAGCAGTATCGGGGCGAGCCCCAAGACTATCCGCCGTTAATCGTGCGCCATAAGCTTGGCGAAAATGAGTTAACGCCTCTTGGCGGCACGCCGCTGCAGTGGGCGCGTTTTAATCACTACATCGCCAGCATAGCCGTCACTGATACTTTAATTGCCGCCACTTCACCACCTGGCAACTGTTATGGGCTATGGCACAGAGACAGCGGCGAGCTGATCCGTATCTCGCCGCTGCCCGATGCCTCGGGAGCCGCCGCCACGGCCGGCCAAATTTGGCTAAGTAGCGGCCAAGGGGGCATTAGCCAATTAGACATCAACGGTCGTGAGCAGCGCTTTTATTCTCCTTATCAATGGGATAATCACTGGGCACTGATTGACGCTTAAGCCACTAACAGTAAAACTAGCCGCCGATGGCTGTGCGCTTTCTTTTAGCTGGGCGCTATGTCTTATTTATCGCAGGAGTTTGTTAATGGATATTTTAAGTTGGATTTTCTTTGGTCTGATTGCCGGCTTTATCGCTAAGTTTTTAATGCCGGGCCGAGATGGCGGCGGCTTGATCATGACCATTTTATTGGGTGTAGCCGGCTCCTTTGTGGGCGGCTGGATTGGTAAAGAATTTGGTATTGGTCGTGAGTTTGGTTTTGGTACCGTGAGTGGTTTTAATGTGGCCAGCTTTTTCACCGCAGTAGTAGGCGCGCTAATCTTATTGTTTCTCTATCGCTTGGTGAAAAAATAGCGCTCGTCTCCTATGCTAGCGACTCGTTCTACACTGCGCTAAGGTAGCACCTTACTTTTACTTAATTTGCAGGAGCAAAGATGGCATCTTTAGTACAACCTAACCCCCAGCCTAAAGTAGGAGTGATTGCCATCGTCTGGCAGCAAGAGCAGGTGTTACTGGTTAAGCGTAAGTTTGCCCCGCATGCGGGTCATTGGGGTTTTCCAGGTGGCAAGTTGGAATGGGGCGAAACCATGAGCCAAGGTGCGGCGCGCGAATTATTAGAAGAAACGGCAGTACAGGCAAAGATGGATCACCCGTTTGCGTGTTTTGATGTCTTAGAAAACGCAAAAGACGGTCAATTAGCTCATCATTATGTGATGGTAGCGGTACGGGGCGAGTATATTAGTGGTCAGGCCCAAGCGGCCGATGACGCCGAAGCGGTAGGTTGGTTTTCACTTGACTCCCTACCAAGTCCTTTATGCCCCGATTTAGTCGAAATTTTACAACGAGCACGACACGCATAATTTATTGCCCTTAACGACCGCAGCGACTGACTAGGAATTCAGTTTTGGCGGTTATTTTTTTCTGTTTTTTCAGATGCTTTGTCTAAAATATGCCCGCCTCTTGGCTCTGGCTTTCTCATGTATAGAGCCTCTTCCCTTAATTACCCATCTTTAAAAAAAAGCGCTAATGCGGTGATTTACTAACAATAAATACTAGAAAATCGGTAATTATTTCGCTATCTTTACCCGCACTCGATGTTGTCTCGACCGCTGTTAGGTCGTTGCACCTGCTAGAAACTCGACTAGTTAGGAATATTAATACCTCACTAATTGTGTGAATAGCTATGCGAAAAAAGTGCACATTTAGGGTTTCTTCCGCTCGCTCGGCCTCCTCTTTATGATCAGAGCCGTTGCCTTCCCATCAAACGGATGCCAATGGCGTCGTTTGTCGAGCGTGTCCTACAGATAGCGCGCTTTATCGCTATTTTTACTCACTTAACCTCTAAAGGGCCTTATGAATATCGAAACCGCTACAGAGCAACAATCAACTCAGATCAAAACACGTATCGAACATGACTTACTTGGCGATCAAGCTGTACCCGCTCACGCCTTATATGGCATTCAAACCCAGCGTGCCAAGCAAAACTTCGATATTACCGGCATGCCCATTAGCCATTTTCCTGAGCTAGTCAAAGGCTTAGCCATGGTGAAAGCAGCGGCCGCCCGTGCTAACCACAGTCACGGTTTATTAACCGATGACAAAAACAATGCCATCCAAGCAGCCTGTGCTGAGCTAATTAATGGTGAGCACCATGAAGAGTTTATCGTAGACCTTATTCAAGGCGGCGCCGGTACTTCTACTAATATGAATGCCAATGAAGTTATCGCTAACATTGGCCTAAAAAAATTAGGCTTTGAGTATGGTCAGTATGCTCACTTACATCCTAATAACGATATTAACCGCTCGCAGTCTACTAACGACGTTTATCCTACCTCTGCGCGCCTGGCTATCGTGTTTGCCGCTCAAGAGCTGATGGTCACGGTAGCTAACTTAAAAGAAAGCTTAGCGGCTAAAGGTCAAGAATTTGCCGACATCTTAAAGATGGGTCGGACCCAGATGCAAGATGCGGTACCGATGACCTTAGGCCAAGAGTTTGATGCCTTTGCTGCCGACTTAGCCGCAGAAAACGCCAGCATAGATGAAGCTTGCTTGCAGTTATGTGAAGTGAATTTAGGCGGCACCGCTATCGGTACCGGCATTAATGCGCCAGCGGGCTATGCTTGCTTAGCAGTCAAAGAGCTGGCTGATATTAGTGGCTTGCCCGTGCGCTTGGCACCTAACCTCATTGCCGCCAGCTCTGATATGGGCGCCTTTGTTACCTTCTCTGGCACGCTAAAGCGTTTAGCCGTTAAGCTATCAAAGCTAAGCAATGACTTGCGCTTATTATCTAGCGGCCCGCGTACCGGTTTTGCTGAGATTAATCTGCCCGCCATGCAGCCTGGCTCTTCTATTATGCCCGGTAAAGTTAATCCCGTTATTCCAGAAGCCATGAACCAAACTGCGTTTCAGGTAATGGGTACGGATATGACCATTACCATGGCCGCCGAAGCCGCGCAGTTGCAGCTTAATGCCATGGAGCCATTGATCATTTATAACCTGTTGAATAACTGTCGTATCTTAAGCAAGTCTATTCATATGTTGGATGAGCTGTGCATTCGCGGCATTACCGCTAACGAAGAGCGCTGTACTTTCCATGTAGAAAACAGCATCGGTATCGTCACCGCCTTAGTGCCACACATCGGCTACGATAACGCCAGTCGCATCGCCGGCCAAGCGCTATTAAGCGGCTTAGGTGTGGCAGAATTAGTACTTAAAGAAGAGCTGTTAACTGAAGAACAATTGGCAGAAATCTTATCACCCCGAGCCATGATCCACTGTGGCTGAGATACCTGCGAAGTAGGAAGAGTGAGGAGGAAGGTGTGGCGTGAAGCGTGAAGCGTGAAGCGTGAAGCGTGAAGCGTGAAGCGTGAAGCGTGAAAAAGCTTAAAGAAACTCCTTCCTCCGCACCAATAAAAAAGGCTCCTATCTAGGAGCCTTTTTTATTGGTGCGGAGCGAATGGGTAAAACGTGGGGAGTAAAAGCTAATAAAATCAGGCTTTGGCTCTTCACTCTTCCCGCCTCACAGTCTTTTAAAGACTGGCCAGCAATTGCCATAAATCTGCTTGCATAGCACCTGCAGTCACTGCGCGCCCCGCTCCTGGCCCTTGAATCACTAACGGGTTTTGTCGGTAATGAGTGGTCTCTATGGCATAAATATTATCGCCAGGGCGCACATGGGCAAAGGCATGATCGCTAGCCACAGTGGCTAACCCTACCTCGGCCTCTCCTAGCGTCGTGTTAAAGCGAGCAATGTGGCGCAATTTAGCGCCGGCCTGTTGCGCCTTAAGCAACTGCTCTGCCATGGGCGCATCTAATTCACTTAAACGCTCAAAAAAGGTGTCTTTATCAATGGCCATCAATGACTCGGGTACCAAGTTTTGCACTCTTACTTCATCGGGGTCTAAATCAAAGCCCGCCTCGCGCGCCAAAATCACTAGCTTGCGCTGTACATCTTGACCGTTGAGATCTTCTCTAGGGTCGGGTTCGGTTAAACCTTGCTGCCAAGCTTGTAATACCAGCTCAGAAAAAGGCTGACTGCCATCAAAGTGTTGAAACAGCCAACTTAAGGTGCCGGAGAAAATGCCACTGATCTCACGCACGGCTTCGCCCGAATGCTGCAACTGCTTTATGCTGCTTTGTACTGGCAAGCCGGCTCCCACAGTTGCATTACCTAAAAATTGTACATCATGTTCAATTAAGCTTTGCTTAAGCGGCACATACTGATTTTGCGGCGCGGCGCCGGCTAGTTTGTTAGCTACGATTAAATGGATGCGCTGTGCAACCAATGCCGGATAATAGCGCACCAGCTCAGCAGAGGCGGTAAAGTCCAGCGCCACTAATTGATCAAAGCCGTGCTCAGCAATCTCTTCTAACCAGTTAGGCCATTGCACAGGCTCTGGCTGAAAATCATGTAATACTTGCTCAGCACTTAAGCCTTCGCTAGAGAGCACGCCTCCTTGAGAGTTAAAAGCACCAAACAAGGTTAATTGTACATTAAGCTGCTGCTCAAGATGGGCTTGCTGAGCTTGGTATAGCTTAAGCCACGCTTGGCCTATATTACCGCGGCCAAACAGAATTAAGCCAATGCGTTTAGGGCGGCTAAAAAGGCTATTATGCAAGCGCTGTAATAAGGGCTCTAACACCATTTTTCGCACCACACTCACTAGGCTTAAGCCATTTTTAGCGGGCTGAATAAACTCCAGCGGTTGCTCATTGAGTGCATGATAAAAATGCAAACACTGCTCAGGCTGGGAAGTCACTCCTTTACCGACCAAGGCCACCAGTGAAAAGCCTTCTCGTTGTTGTAAGTCTTCGAAGCCACCGGCAGGTTGGTGATCGCGCAATAAGGAAAAAGCTTGTTGCGCTTGCTCTGGGGTATAAGCAATTTGCCATAGTTTACGCTCAGGGCGGCGTTTACAGGCTAAGGGCACTAACTCACGGTGGGTTAACCATTGCGTTAGCGCATTGACGCGCTCTTGGTAGCGATCTGAAATACTCATTTCAATCAGTACGGTATCGTCCACTGAAGTCACGATACGGGCGCCAGGATCGCGAGGATCGTGGCGCAAAATACGGGTTTGGCCATCGCCTGGATGATAACTGCTGCGCAGTAATAATTGTTGGCGACTCTCTACTACCGGGCCAAGAGTACGATGGTGTAATACTGATGAACCGAGTCGGGCTAGCTCAGAGGCTTCGGCCAACGATAACCGAGATAACAATTGCGCCTCTGATACCCGCCGCGGATCAGCACTAAACACCCCCGCCACATCACTCCAAATAGTGGTGTGCGAGCTATCTGCTAAAGCGCCTAGTAAAGTGGCGCTAAAATCTGAGCCATTACGCCCTAATAAACGGGTACGCCCTTGCTCGTCACTGGCAATAAAGCCGGTCACCACTAACCGCTGCTCTGGGTAGCGCGCTAATAG
The DNA here is from genome assembly GCF_002157875.1 of Oceanisphaera avium. Classification (NCBI taxonomy): domain Bacteria; kingdom Pseudomonadati; phylum Pseudomonadota; class Gammaproteobacteria; order Aeromonadales; family Aeromonadaceae; genus Oceanisphaera; species Oceanisphaera avium. The sequence continues at coordinate 2,438,980 of NZ_CP021376.1, read as the reverse complement.
CTCGGTTAATAACTGGCGAGAGCGGTCATCGTCTACTTGTACGGGTGAGCCAGATACTCGTAAAAAATCGCGAGCATCAATGGCTACGGCAGGTAAATCTTGGCTACACAAGAGGGCACTTAATAAGCGCGACGACCATAGTTCGCCAAATGCCTGAATAAAATTACGCTGATGTTCATCAAGTCGTTGGCTTTCTAAGACATAAGCGATGGTATTAATATCTGCATCCAAGGCCGCTTGTAAGGGGTGCCCAAGAGGCTCGGCTAGCGTACTGGTTATTAGCGCTTGCTGATAACTGTAAATACCTTCTAGCGTAGTGGCGGCGGCACTGTCTCCACTATCAAATAAATTTAATAGCTCAATTAAGCGATTGGTGGTCTTGCCCGAAGCCGAGACCACTATCAGAGCATCGGCGGGTGCTTCGCTGCGAATAATATCAGCCACCCGCTGAAACCCAGGCGCGTCGCTTAAGCTACTGCCACCAAATTTATGCACGCCCCGTTGCTGAGCAGGCAGCCCTTCTTGGCTTGGATGCAAAGTCATTATTAGTTGAGTACCTTAAATCCGTTTTCTAAGTCGGCAATGAGGTCTTGAGCATCTTCAATGCCTACCGATAACCGTAGCAGTTGATTACTAATGCCGGCCGTTAACCGATCAGCTTCTGGCATAGCTGCATGGGTCATGGTGGCGGGATGGGCAATTAAGCTTTCTACACCGCCTAAAGACTCCGCCAAACAAAACAGCTGCAGCTCGCCTAAAAAGGCGCGCATGCCTGCCTCATCGACATTTAACTCAAAGCTCAGCATAGCGCCAAAGCCTTTTTGTTGGCGCGCAGCCACCTCATGACCCGGGCTGTCGGGTAAGCTTGGATGATAAATAGCTTTTACTTCGGAGCGAGTCTGCAAATACGCTAAGATAGCATCAGCGTTTTCACAGTGTTGGCGCATTCTTACGCCCAAAGTACGTAAGCCTCGTAGCGTCTGATAGTTATCAAAGGCCGGACCCGTTACGCCTAAGCAATTAGCCCACCAGCGCAGCTCTTCGGCCAGCTCAGCGTCGGCGGCGATTACAGCCCCACCTAAGGCATCAGAATGGCCATTAATATACTTAGTGGTGGAGTGCACCACTAAATCGGCACCAAGCGTTAACGGCTGCTGTAAAATGGGCGATAAAAAGGTGTTATCTACCACGCTCATGGCACCCACTTCCCTAGCGGCGCTACACAAGGCGGCAATATCGACGACCCGCAGCAAGGGGTTAGAAGGCGTTTCAATCCACAGCATCTTGGGCTTTTTTGCCATGGCGGCGGCCATAGCGGCGGCATCGGTTTGATCTACGTATTCCACTTTAAAGTGGCCTTTTTTAGCAAAGGCATTAAATATTCTATGGGTGCCACCATAGCAGTCGTGCGGGGCAATTAATAAATCATCGCTGTTAAGCTGCGAGGTAATAATCAGGTTAATAGTACCAGTGCCATTAGCCGTTACTGCGCCACCGGCGCCTTTTTCCAATTTAGTGAGCGCATCAATTAAAGTTTGGCGAGTAGGATTGCCCGAGCGGGCATAATCAAAACGGCGCTGTTTACCAAAATTTTCAAAGGAAAAGGTGCTGGTTAAATAGATGGGGGGCACGACGGCACCGTGCTGAGAATCCGTGTCAATGCCGGTACGAACCGCATGAGTTTGAGTCTGATAATCTGGCATTTATTCTCCTTTGCCCCGAGGCGGCTTAATTATAAAAGTCACTATTGCTTTCGCGCACAGTAACCCAGCGCAAGCGAGACGTCAAGCCACCTAGACGGCCAGGTGTTTAAGCTGTTGGATTGCCAATATAATGTGTAAGAGTTACAATCTTGCTCGAATTTTTAACCTTGATGCGGGTAGATAATGAAAACTGATTGGAACGGCGACTATATCAGCCCTTATGCCGAGCACGGCAAAAAAAATGAACAAGTAAAAAAGATTACCGTGTCTATCCCTCTCAAGGTATTAAAGATACTAACCGATGAGCGCACCCGTCGACAGGTTAATAACTTGCGTCATGCCACGAATAGCGAATTATTGTGTGAAGCTTTTCTGCATGCCTATACCGGACAACCGTTGCCTGATGACGAAGACTTGCGCAAAGACGTGCCTGATCAAATCCCTGCCAGAGCGCGCGATATTATGGCAAAACTTGGCATTGAAATTGAAGACTTCGAAAGCGACGAACAACTATAGCCGCACTAAAAAAACCGCAGACTACTAATTTTCGTCTGCGGTTTTTTATATTTGTTATTTAGGCCGCTAAGTAGCTAATACCTAATAGTCGCCATTACCTTCTGGCCTAATGAGAATTTGTGACCACCTTAGCTCAGGATCCCCAAGCGTAATAAAATTGGGATTAATTAAAGTGTGGCGCAAATTATAAGTTAAAGGCTGCAGGTACAAATCGCGAATACGCCCACCTGCTTCTTCCACTATGCATTGTGTCGCTCCGGTATCCCACTCACCCGTAGGGCCAATACGCATATAAATATCCGCCCCGCCTTCTGCCACTAGGCAAGACTTTAAAGAGCTGGAGCCAAGCGGTACTAACTGGTAATTAATCTCATCCGTTAAACGGGCGCGTACCCAATCAACATTTTGGCGTCTACTTACCGTAATGCGCAGTGTCTCTAATGACTGGCGACTATCGTAATGGCTGGCAAAGATACGTTGCACCTGCCCCTGACTTTCTTTGAATGCACCTTGGCCACGCACCGCGTAATACAGCAAGTCATTAACAGGACCAAATACCACGCCCAACACCGGCTCACCCTCTGCCATTAACGCAATCATGGTAGAAAAATCGCCACTTCCAGCAATAAACTCTTGAGTTCCATCCAGCGGATCCACTAGCCAGTAATAAGGCCAGCTTTTACGCTCTGCTAGCGAGACTTCACTGCCTTCTTCCGATAGTACCGGCACATCGGCAATATCGCGCAGCGCCTGTTGTAAAAACTCATGAGCGGCTAAGTCGGCATCTGTTACCGGACTATTATCATCTTTATTAAGCGCTTTATAATCACCACTATTATAAAGCGATAAAATCAAGGCACCCGACTGGCGAGCAGCAGCAATAACACTGGGCAACAAGGCAGAAACATCCATATTTACTCCTTTTTATCGAGCCACATTTGCAGCCAACACCCACACCGTGAGATACATCTTATCCACACTCGAAGTTGATTTAATAAAATAACTCACACCTCACAAAAAGCTAAGGTTCATCTTTTTAGCAAAGCACTGCGCTTTAAAAACTTAACAACCTGCAAGCTACTTTACTGTAATCGCAGTTTGCCAGAAAGCACTAGCTAAAAATATAAGTGAGCCGGCATAACCGATTGCTGCTCACATTTAATACGATTAAAGAGTCATTTTGTCTGTGATTTCCTGTTGTGGCTGCGATTAGCTATGATCACCGAGTTTTAGCGAGGCCTTAGCTTGCCAAAGAGGATGACTAACCACTAAATTAAGAGCCAGCCTAAAGGCACCTCTAACACAGGCATAACAATATAAAGGAGCAACAAATGAATGATAAAAGTTTAATACAACGTGCCGTGGACTTGGCATGCGAGAGCGTGGCACAAGGCGGAGAGCCCTTTGGCGCAATTTTAGTCCAAGACGGAAAAGTATTAGCCGAAGCCATGAACCAGGCCCATGTGGATCACGACCCCACCGCTCATGCAGAAATTCAGGCACTGCGTATCGCTAGCCGTGAACACGCTCGCTTCACTCATCCGGGTAGCATAATGTACGCCAGTGGAAAGCCTTGCCCTATGTGTATGGCAGCCATGGTTAATGCCGGTGTAGAGCGGGTAGTATTTTGCGCCGATGATGAAATTGGCGGGCCCTTTGGTTATTCCACTGAACAAGGCTACGCTCGTATGCAGCAGTCCTTTGGCCAACAGGGTGCCAAGGTTGAGCACTTACCCATAGACGAACAGAGTAAACCTTTCACTCTTTACGCTGAAAAAAATCCCGCCTAATATTTTGGCAGGCTCAGAGAAAGTAAAAGAGCCTGCTATTAATTGTTAATAAAATACTAAATCTATTTATTATTTAAGCTTTGACTTGGAATTTTATTTGAGCACTGTATGATATTCCAGCTTTACAAGATTACGTATCTTTTTTTCCGCAAATGAGTTTTTAATAACTTGCTGCTCGGGTGACCAATCTTATTATTGGCATACCTACACGTCTGCCTGCTGTTATATAACTACTGAGAATGTGAACTTTAAGATTCAATTGTTAACTTTTACTTGGATATATTATATATGAAACCGTTTGTTATTGTTGCTACAAAAGGCAGAGCAAAAGAAACCAAAGTATTATTAGATTATTTGTTGAATCAAAGTCTTATGCCGCACTATGTAGTGGTTGTCGGTAGCGAACAGAGTGATATCGAAGGTTTAGAAACTCATCCTTTTATAGAGCAAAAAAAAGGCGAGCTGGTTATATCTAACGCGGGGTTATGTATTCAACGAAATGCAGGTATTGAGACCTTGCTAACTACTCAGCCTGAATTAGCCGTAGAGCAAGATTGGTTCGTCACATTTTTTGATGATGATTTCCGACCCGCCCAGAACTGGATAGCTGAGGCACAAAAATACTTTACTGAGAATACTGACGTGGTCGGTATTACAGGTTTAGTTTTAGCGGATGGAGTTCATCTTGAATTCGGTATTCCTGAGGAAGAGGCTCAGAACTACTTAACGAGTCAGTCAGCAGATACCCATGAGAAACCAAGCGCTGTGCAGGGCTTATATGGCTGCAATATGGCGTATGCAGGTAAGATAATGCAACTGCAAAGATTCGATGAAAACTTACCCATGTATTCTTGGCAAGAAGATTACGACTTTGCCCACCGAGCACTTAAGTATGGTGTCTTACGAAAAGTGTCCGCTACTAAAGGTGTGCATTTAGGTACCAGCAATGGCCGTACTAGCGGAGTTCGTTTTGGCTACTCGCAAATTGCCAACCCGCTTTATTTAATCAAAAAAGGCAGCATGCCTTGGCCGGCTGCGGTTAAGCTAATGAGCAAAAACGTGGCGAGCAACTCGTCTAAGACATTACGAGGCGTGCGAATTAAAGATTACTCCGGTCGCTTAAAAGGCAATGCACGCGCCATTTCCGATTTGATTAGAGGTAAGCTTAATCCGCTTAATGTACTTAACCTTTAATCTTAGCTAAAAAATAGAGAACGCATTAGTCTATGGCGCTCTCTTTTATTATTTATAGAATAATAATGTAATTCAATTAACTACGGTTGTTTAATGGTTGTTGCTTTATATATTTAACCACTTAAAAAATATAACAATTTAAAGCTATTGCTCTATTTATGAATACCATTTTTAATCTTAGTTAATTACTTTGCATTGCTACTGTTAAGCCAGTTTTGTAATAAATATAAGCCACAAATACTGCGCGCCTCGCTAAAATCGGGGTGCGCTAATAAATCATACAATTTGTCTAGGCGCCATGGCACCACTTCTAGTGGCTCAGGCTCATCGCCTGCTCGCCATTCTGGGTATAAGTCTTGCGCCAATAATATATCCATACGGCTACCAAAATGGCTAGGTGCTAGCGTCACTTGCTTTAAAGGTGTGAGTTGTCGCGCACCATAGCCCACTTCTTCCATCAGCTCTCGGTTGCCTGCTTCAAAAGCATTTTCACCCGGGTCTATGAGCCCTTTTGGAAAACCCAATTCATAACTGTCGGTGCCGGCACAATACTCACGAATTAATAATAGGGTGTCTTTGTCTAATAGGGGCACTAGCATCACAGCGCCATTGCCGCCGTTTCTCATGCGCTCGTAGAGGCGCTCTACCCCATTACTAAATCTAAGATGCACCGACTCCACCTTAAATAAGCGACTTTGTGCCACTAACTCAGTGTGTAAAATTTGAGGTTTTTGTTTGTTATCGCCCACTGCTCACATCCTCTATCGGCTAGCTCTATTAAGAGCTTATCCTAACTAGGCGCATGCGTCTGCTCAGCATATTCGGTTCAGCAGGCTAGCACAGCCAATTAAGGTGGCATCTGTTATCATTATTTGTCAGTCAACAAGCAAGATGGACGAGATGAACACAATCATAAGCAAGGTGCGATTAGATAAATGGCTGTGGGCGGCTCGGTTTTATAAAACGCGCAGCATAGCGCGCGCTATGATTGAAGGAGGTAAAGTGCATTATAATGGTCAGCGCACTAAGCCCAGCAAAATAGTAGAAATCGGCGATACTATTAAATTACGCCAAGGTGACGACGAACGAGAAGTTCAGGTACTCGCCCTAAGCGAGCACAGAGGGAAAGCTGAGCAGGCGCAACTCTTATATGATGAGACGCCAGAGAGCATTAAAAAACGTGAGCTCAATGCCGAGGCGCGTAAACTTAATAATCAATTTACCCCCAGCCCACAACGCAAGCCCGATAAAAAAGAGCGTCGTTCTTTGCTAAAAGTTAAGCATGGTCAAGAATAAGCCCTGCGGGGAGCTTGCAGCACTAAGCTAAAGACAATTAAAAACAGCAACGAGCTGGTCGAGCCCAATTTTGATGCATTTATTCTGCTGCAAGTAGGGTTTATCTTTAACATAGACCGTAAGGCACTCTCAGCTCTTGTTAGTTACGAACTTGCCCCCATATTTATTAGGTAACCGCTTACAGCACCCTTCATAGTGCCTCAAGCCCAGACAGGATTTTTATGACTCATATAGACACATTGCACCGCTATCTTTTTGATAACTATCAAGTTCGTGGCGAGCTGGTTCAGTTACAGCACAGCTATCAACAGGTGCTGGCTTCTCAAAGCTACCCCGCTCCGGTGCAGCGCTTGCTCGGTGAATTGCTTACCGCTACCAGTTTACTGACGGCCACACTTAAGTTTGAAGGCCATATTACCGTGCAGTTGCAAGGTGATGGCCCTGTCTCATTGGCGGTTATTAACGGAGATAACTTACAGCAGCTACGGGGTGTCGCACGCTGGGAAGGGGAAGTGCCCGATTCCGATACGCTGTCTAAAATAGTGGGTAAAGGGTATTTGGCCATTACTATTACGCCTAATGAAGGCGAACGCTATCAAGGGATAGTGGAGTTAGGCGAGCACTCCTTAAGTGAGAGCTTAGAAAATTACTTTGCTCAATCTGAGCAGCTGACTACGCGCATTTGGCTATTTACCGACTTAAGCCAAGACACACCGCGCTGTGCCGGCATGTTGCTGCAAGCTTTACCAGACGGCCAAGGAGAAGAGTTTTCACATCTTGAAGCCCTTACTCAAACCATCAAGCCCCAAGAACTTCTTAATTTAGATGCCCATGAAGTGCTGTATCGACTCTACCATCAAGAGTCAGTGCGCGTCTTCGATCCGCAAGCCGTGAGTTTTCAATGCACGTGTTCACGGGAAAAATGTGAGCAAGCGTTGTTGCAAGTAGGAGAAGCAGAAGCGCAAGATATCCTACAAGAACAGGGGAAAATTGAAATGAACTGTGATTATTGCGCTCAGCAATACCAGTTTGATCAAGACGATATCAGTGCTTTATTTAGTGAGCCACCCACTCTTCACTAATCTCTTAAACAACGGCACCCTTAATAACAGTGCAAGCCATTATTTGGCTTGCACCTGACCTAGGCGCTTATCACTGCGCTCCCACACACCCAGCCACTCTTGTACTTGCTCTGCCGGCATGGGCAGCGCCACGCCATAGCCTTGAATTTGAAAGCAACCCAGCTCTTGTAAGCGGTCACTTTGTTCGTGCTTTTCCACGCCCTCAGCGGTCACGCCGAGCTTTAGGGCTGCTGCTAATTGAATAACACTTTGTACCAAGCTGACATGGCGCTGATTAGTGAGTAAGTCACTGATAAAGCTGCGATCAATTTTAATGGCATCTAAGGGCAGCTGGTGAAGATGATTTAGCGAGGCGTGTCCTAGGCCAAAGTTATCTAAGGTGGTACTAACGCCTAAATCTCGACAGCACTGTAAAACTGCCATAGCAGCTTGCACATCACTTAATAGGGCCTTTTCTTGAAACTCCAGGGCCAATAAGCGGCTAAAGGAGCTCGGATAAAGCGCGAGCAATTGGCTAAACTGATTAACAAAATCTTTATGCAATAACTGCCCTGTCCCTACATTAATACTCACTGTCAGGGTCAGCCCTTGCGCTTGCCAAAGCTGTAACTGCTCGAGTATTTGCTTAACCACCCACAGCCCTAGCTCAAGCTCTAAATAGCTACCGTTTAACACGGGTAAAAAATCCGCCGGCGCTAATAAGCCCAGTTCAGGATGAGACCAGCGTAAAAGGGCTTCCAGTCTAATGACTTGTTGCGTTTTTAAGTCAATGGCAGGCTGGTAGTGAAGTAAGAACTCACCTCGGCGAAATCCTTCTTGCAACTGCTCAAGGCGCTGGGTGGCACTGCGTGCTTGCTGTTGTAAGGTCACATCAAAAAAGACATAGTCGTTTTTACCTTGCGCCTTAGCTTGATACATCGCTTGATCCGCATAGCGCAATAATAACTCTGCCTCATCGGCATCTTGCGGATATAAGGCCACTCCAATACTTGCGGAAATTGTCACTACTCCCTCATCTAGGATGACGGGTTCACAAATCACTTTTTTAACACGCTGTAATATAGAGTCACATTCTTGTTTTGAGTTTAGCCCGCTAAAGAGCAATACAAACTCATCCCCGCCTAAACGCGCCACCGCATCACAGCCTCGAGTAATTGCTGCCAAACGCTGACTGACTTCTATTAACAGGTTATCTCCTGCGGCGTGACCAAAGCTGTCATTGACTAATTTAAAGCCATCTAGGTCTAAATAGCAGACCGCTAATTGGCTCTGGTTACGCTGGTTGGTAGTAATAGCGCGCTCTAATAACTCACCAAATAATAAACGATTAGGAATACCTGTAAGCGAGTCGTGAAAAGCTTGATGCTTAAGATTATTTTCATGCTGCTTTAAATGAGTGATGTCAGACAAGATAGTCACATGGTTTACGACCTGTCCTTTTTCATCGCGCACCACAGTCACAGCTAAGCGCAAGATGCATTGTTCGTCATTTTTTCTGCGCCCATTCAGCTCACCATGCCAATAGTCTTGAGTTTTAAGTTGCTCGCGTAACGAGAGATAAAACTTACTCTCAAAAACTATATGAGTGGGCTGATAGGGACTGCGGCCAATAATATCTGCTGGCGTAAAACCAGTAATACGCGTAAAAGCCGAGTTAATATGGGTAATGCGATGATGAGGATCAGAAATAACGATACCATCATAGCTGGACTCAAACACATTAGCCGCCAAACGCTGCTCATTAAGCGCTTGGATTTGCTGGCTAATATCATGGCCAACGCATAACGCCCCGCCATGTGGCAAGCTAACGTGTGCCCATAAGATAGTCAGTCGCTGCCCGGCTCGATTAAAAGGTCGCCATTCTACAAATTCAGAATGGTTACTGGTATGCAAGGCACTAATCATTCGCTGGCGCTCTTCGCCATCGGGGTAAAATAAAAGAAAAGGCGAAGGGTGACTTTTTATTTCTGCTCGGCTCCAGCCAAAGGTTTTTTCACAAGCTTGGTTCCATAAAATACAGCGCCCCTGTGCATCAAAGGCATTCACTAAAATAGGCGCTTGGTGAAACAACTGTTTTAATCGTTTAAATAATCCCCCTGAACTCACTTCAGGTACAGGTCTTTCTTCATTATCAAAGCCATGAGCCGCAGCACCATACCAGTGCTGCTCTTGCCACAATAGCGCTCCTTGTAAAGCCAATATATCTAAAAGGCTAGTTTGCTCATCCTTTAAACTAAGAAACGAAGGCGCCGCGGGCTGATTGTTAACATAGGTTAGCAATAATAAAGCGGTTAGCTCACCTCGTTTAATAGGAATAGCCACATAATTATTATGTGGCTCTTTTGGCTTATCAAGTAGCTGATAAAACTGATTTTCTTTAAGTAACTGACGATAATCGTCCTCAGACCAAATACTAGGCTTATGGTCGCTGGCGATAACAGTAATAGTGTTAGTAGCGAAAAAAATAAAACACGCTTGCTGAGCGTTAGTTAGCACTACTATTTGCTGGCAAAGCTTGCGCCACTCATCGCTTTGTTGAACAACGAGCACTATGCCATCACTAATGGTGGCGTCTTCTTTTCCTTGAGAGCGCATATTCCTACTTATAATAATGGGCATGTATGTGCGAAAATAAGCCAATCTTTAAGGTAAAAGCATTTTAAAGTTTAAGCTTAGTGGTTTTAGTTTTATACCACATAAATAAGATGAGTTCATATAAGACAAATGGTTATTATTATTCTTTATTAAGCATCCAATATTCATCTTTAAATGAAATTAATTTATTAGCTAAAATAACTCGCTACATTAGCAAGGTTGCAAATGATCAGCATAATTAATATAAGGCGCTTTTAAAAACGGCTAGTCAGTTAGGGCAATAAAAACCAATTCATATATTTATCTTCATGTTAAACAACAAAGTGCCTCATTGAGAGGCACCTTGTTATTTAACCAAGTTTAAAATAAGCACAGTAGGTAAATTTAAATTATTGCAGCTTATAGTTCCAGCTTTTAAGCCATGCCGGGACATGAGCAGCTGGCATAGGCTGAGAAATACCAAACCCTTGCACTTGAGTACAACCTAATTGTAAGAGACGCACGCCTTGAGCAGCTTCCTCTACTCCTTCGGCCATCACATTGAGCTTAAGGGCGGCGGCCAGCTGAATAACACTGGTAACCATACTCAGATCATGCGCATTGGATAATAGATCGTTAATAAAGCTACGATCTATTTTTATGGTATCAATAGGAAGCTGGTTAAGATGACTTAAAGACGAATAGCCGGTACCAAAGTTATCAATAGACATGCTGATCCCCAGATCACGACAGCGCTGTAGCGCATCTACTGCCGCATTAATATCTGCTTGAATCGCACTTTCTTGAAACTCTAACTCCAGCTGACTAGCAAAAGAAGCAGGATAAGCACTTAATAAGTGTGCTAACTTAGGCGTGAAATTGTCATCTAACAACTGACCGGCACTCACATTAAAACTAACCTTTAAAGTCAGTCCTTGCTGTTGCCATATCTCTATTTGCTTAAGCACTTCTTCAATGACCCAAACTCCTAGCTCCAGCTCTAACGCACTGCCCATCACTATTGGTAAAAAATCGCTTGGCGTGCGCAGCCCCTGCTGAGGATGCTGCCAGCGCAATAAGGCTTCAAGACGCACTACGCGCTGGGTATGGAGATCAATCGCGGGCAGGTAATATAAACATAACTCCCCCCTTGCTAAGCCTTGGCTAATTAAGGCTAATTGCTGGGCATGGCTATGTTGTTCATAAGTTTGGCTCTCATCAAAAAAAACATAGCCATTTTTACCCTGTTTTTTAGCTTCATACATGGCTTGGTCTGCATAACGCAGCAATAACTCGGCTTCATCGGCATCTTCTGGATACAAAGCCACGCCAATACTGGCCGATACTTTAACCTGTTCACCTTCAATATAGGTCGTCTGATTTATAATATTGTGCACGCGCTTTAGTATTTCTTCTCCTTCTTCAATCGAGTGCAAGCCAGTAAATAGCAAGGCAAACTCATCGCCGCCTAAGCGCGACATTGCATCACAACTTCGAGTAATTGAGCCTAATCGCCGGCTCACCTCTATTAATAACTGATCTCCCGCCGCATGCCCCAATTTATCATTCACGGCCTTAAAACCATCCAAGTCTAAATAACACACTGCTAAGCGCCCTTTATCGCGTTCTGCACTGGCAATGGCTCGCTCTAACAGCTCACCAAACAGTAACCGATTAGGGACTCCTGTTAGGGCATCATGAAACGCTTGATGGCGTAACTGCGCCTCATGCTGTTTTAAATAAGTAATATCCGTAAATATAGACACATGACTCAGCACTTGTCCGGCGTCACTTTTAACGGCAGTAACGGCCAGTAACAATGAATAGCTCTCACCGTTTTTTCGTAATCCCGTTAGCTCTCCTTGCCAAAAGTCATGGCTTTTAAAATGTGCCACCAGTTCGAGATAAAGCTTACGATCGGCGGGTAAATATTTTAATAAGTCGGGATAGCGCCCTTTCACTTCATCAAGTTGATAACCTGTAATGCGGGTAAAAGCGGGATTAATATGAGTAATACAATGATCAGCATCCGTGACCATAATGCCGTCGTAGCTGGACTCAAAGACATTGGTAGCCAAGCGCTGTAAATGCGCTATTTCATGTTGCACACTCATATCATGGCCCACACATAAGGTGTCGCCATTGGGTAATTTAATGTGCGCCCACAGCATAGTGAGGAGCTGGCCGTTACGATGGCGCAGCTGCCACTCTTTAAATTCAGAGTTACATTCCCCATTGAAGGCCGCTTTTAATTGTTGTTGCTCTTGCTCATCGGGATAGAATAATTGTAACGGAGCAGGATGCTGCTTAATCTCAGTTTTAGACCAGCCTAAAACTTGTTCACAGGCTTGATTCCAAAAAATACAACGCTGGTGTTCATCAAAGGCATTAATGGGAATGGGCACATCATTAAATAGCTTTTTTAGCCTTTTAAATAACCGCCGTGAGCTCTGTTCTTTTCTATGCTTATTGGCCGCCGCGGTATCTACTTTAAGCAACTGCGGCGCCGTTTGTTCTTGATACAATAGCGCCGCATAGGTGGCTAAGGTATTAAGCAATAAATACTGTGTTTGGCTAAGCTTAGGTGCGCTAGCGGCAAAATGAAGCACCAACAACCCTTGCACCTTAGCCCGAGCAATAGGAATAGCCATGTAATTCTTCAGCGTACTGTTAGGTGCTGCTAATGCCTGATAAAAGCTCGCTTGGCGCCATATTTGCTGATAGTCGGCCAAAGTCCAAGAGTCTGGCCTAGTTAGCTTTGCCTCGGGAATTATCTGAGGTGTTGTGCTTACACCGGCAAAAAACACAAAACGAGTATTCAAAGCCCCACAGCTGTAGCTGGCTTGCTGGCATAACTGTTGCCAGTCCAACTCAGGTGTCGTGATGTGCAAGTTGGCGGGGCGCGCCCAATCATCCTGATTATGTTGCAGTCGCATATCCATGCCTATTATTTTTCTAAAAAACGATTCTCAAAGGCCGCCGCTGATAATAAGCACGGCTCACAACTAGTTTGAGATAAAGTGACACTAAGAGTAGGACAGTTTTTAGGTTGCGTTGCCAGTAGGGTCGAATTAAATTTTTAAGACCCAAAACTGGCTTGAAAAAGGAGGGGATACTCGCAGTACTATTTATTTAGCGTATCAAAAAACACATACGTATCTTTGCTCTGCTTTTTTGCTTGATACATGGCTTGATCCGCGTAGCGCAGCAATAGCTCAGCATGGTCGGCATCGTCAGGATATAAGGCAACACCAATACTGGCAGACACATACACCGTTTCTGCCTCTAATAGCACCGGCTCACGGATCACAGCTTGGATGCGCTCTAAAATATCGGCACATTCCTCACGTGATTCAAACTCGGTGCACAATAATACAAATTCATCACCTCCGAGTCTGGCTAGCGCATCACAGGCGCGAGTACGTGAATTTAGGCGCTGGCTAATTTCTATTAATAAGGCGTCGCCGGCGGCGTGACCAAAGTTATCATTAATGGCTTTAAAGCCATCAAGATCTAAATAGCACACAGCCAATTGGCTCTGCTTGCGCTGACAACGATAAATAGCGCGTTCAAGCAGCTCACTAAAGAGCAGTCGGTTAGGAATGCCCGTTAGGGCGTCATGAAAGGCTTGATGTCGAAGATTAGCCTCATGTTGTTTTAAATGGGTGATATCTGATAACACAGTAACATGATTTAAAATATTACCGCTGTGATCTCTTACTGCGGTAATAGCTAACAATAGCGCACAATCTTCACCACTTTTTCGTTGGCTATTTAACTCGCCTTGCCAATGATCCTTTACCTTAAGCTGAGCCGCTAAGTAATGATAAAACTCAGGATTAGATAACAAGTATTTAAAAACATAAGGGTAGCGGTCCACGACTTCAGCCGCGCTAAAGCCCGTAATGCGGGTAAAAGCCGGGTTAACATGCGTAATTCGATGATTAGGATCGGAAATAATAATACCATCGTAACTCGACTCAAAAACATTAGGCGCAAGGTGCTGCTGTTTAAGCCACTTTTTTTGCTCAGTAATATCATGACAGATACATAAACTAATGCCCTCGGTGAGACTAATCGAGGTACATAAAATACCTAAGCGCTGCCCTGCTTTATTAAAAGGATGCCATTCTTTAAAGCTTGAGCGCCCTAGCGCTCTCGCCTCTTTCATTACTAGCTGGCGCTCAGTTTCCTCAGGATAAAATAAACAAATGGGAGACTCATGTTGCGTCATTTCTTCACTATGCCAGCCAAATACTCGCTCACAGGCTAAATTCCAAAATACACATTTCCCACTGGCATCAAATGCACTAATGGGGGTAGCGGCTTGGTTCAGTACTTTTTTAAAACGCTGAATAAGATGGCGAGAAATACTGACTCGGCGGTGTTTAAGTTTGGGTTGGTTAGCTTGGAATAACAAGGCGCCATGCATGGCAAAGGTATCTAGCAATTGTTTGTTTTTTTCATTTAACGTGGGTAAGTTTCCAGAAAAATGTAATAACAAAAGACCGCTAATATGGCCGCGTTTAATAGGAATGGCTAAGTAATTTTTGAGTGTAGAATTAGGCTTAGAGAGTGGGTGATAGAATAAGTTTTTTTGCAAAATATGCTGGTAATCATGCGTCTGCCACTCAGACAATAACGGCCAATGTTCGCTATAAAATAAATGAGGGAGCTCTTCATTAGCATTAAATAATACAAAACAGGCATGTAAAGCGTGACTCGTTACACACACTTGCTGACATAACTGCTGCCAATCTGTCTCGCTAGCAGTTAATGAGTTAGCACCACTCAAGGGCGTAATATCCGATGTTGACCGTAGCGAAGATAGGCTCATAAATAGATCCACTCATCAATAAATAGTTATCACTTGTTAAATTGATAACTGATAAGCACATTATACGGAGAATGTCCGGTATATCTAAGTTTAAAATATCGTTGTAAAGAGTGAATACCGAGCACAATTCTAAAACGGCCTGAAAAGTGTTAATTTTTTTAACTATTCTGGGTTTTTAACTCGAAGGCTGCCTACCCTTGCTCTATGCTCAGAGAGCTGTCAGGGTAAATATATTAAGTTCCTGTTTAAGCGCGTAATAAAGCCACTTTATAAGACAACTTCACATTCCCTATTTATTACTAGAAAGGAGTCATCATGAAGCGTACTTTACTTGCTAGCGCATTATTAGCTACCACCTTAAGTGCAACCGCTCTAGCACAAGACTTAGACATCATCATTCATACAGTGAATGAGCAAGGCACCGCCAGTGAGCTTGGCCAAATTAAAGTCACTGAAACCGATTACGGCCTGCTATTCACGCCGCAATTATCTGAGCTAACGCCGGGCATTCATGGCTTTCATGTGCATGAAAACGCCGATTGTGGCCCTAAGAAAGACGACGCCGGTAAAGTTGTACCAGGGGGTGCAGCAGGAGGACACCTAGATCCTAAAAAAACCGACCAGCATTTAGGGCCTTATGATGATGATGGACATTTAGGTGACTTACCTGCGCTTTACGTAGATGAAGAAGGTAATGCTCACTATCCCGTACTCGCCCCTAAGCTGAAAAAACTCAGTGACCTAAAAGGTCACGCGCTTATGATCCATGCGGGAGGTGATAATCACAGTGACAACCCTGAGCCTTTAGGTGGCGGCGGTGCGCGCTTTGCCTGTGGAGTAGTTAAGTAGCGTGAAGAGTAAATGGTGAGGCGTGAGGGGATTAAATTCAAAACACTAGTCTATGTTTGGTGTTTGCTTGTTATACCTCACTATCTCCGCCTCACTCCTTACCTATTTTTCCATAAAAAAAGAGCACCTTGGGTGCTCTTTTTTTAACGGCCTAACCGCGATGATGATCTGCATCTTGCCAAGGCTTGTGGCCCGGCTTCCAGCCTCACATTCTCTTAAAATGCGGCCTAGTGGCGCTTACCAATTGGGTTAATTGGCTTGCAACAGCGTCCGAAGGTGTCGGTCTGTTTGTCTCCAGCAGATGCAACTATGGTAGCGCTTTATTAAGGGAGAGTGCTTGCTAAGTTGCAGCTAAAACCCTTACTTAGAGCAACAACTCACCCTTTATGCTATAAAAAACCATACACTTTCACTCTTAAGACCATTACATGAGCAACTTAATTCAACTCGATAGAACTGATCGCCGTATTTTAGAGCTAATGCAAGCTAACGGGCGCATTAGCAATTTAGAACTTGCCGAGCGCATTGGCTTATCACCCTCACCTTGCTCACGGCGCGTTAAGGCGCTAGAAGATGCAGGTCTTATTGCTAACCATGTGACGTTACTTGATGCCAACCAACTGGGCTTAAGTCTGCAAGCCTATATTCATATCTCATTAGATAGGCATACTCCCGAGCGCTTTGAAAACTTCGATGCCGCCATTAAAGACTTCTCTGAAGTATTAGAATGCGATCTGATCACCGGCACCGATGCTGACTACCAATTAAAAGTAGTGGTACGAGATATGGAGCACTATCAGCAATTTCTTTTGGGCAAGCTTACCCGTGTTAATGGTGTCACTGGCGTACGTTCCAGCTTTGTCTTACGCCGCATCAAGCATGAAACTGCCCTGCCACTGGATCATTTAGGCTAAGGCAGTCACGACTGCACACTAAATCATATTTCTAGCGACGCCTTGCTGGCAAAACTGGCTGCTATCGTAATATAACAGCCCGTGCTGGCGGGCAAGAGGCGCAAGTCGCCGCGCAATTTGCTTACCCATTCGTTGGCCATTACGACTGGTATAGTTGGCATAAAACTGCATAGCAGGAGGTGCAGGCAGCTCGTTAGGCAGTGCACTGGCCAATGGCGTACTTAAAATTTTACACAATAACTCACTAAGTACGCGGTTCACTACCGAGCCCACACCATAGCCCTGCCACTCCGGCAATAAGTAAAGACTTTTTAAAGCCATCTCTAATGCCGGTGCAGGTCGCTCTACTGGAATTTCACCATTAAAGCTCAATACCCAGTTACCGATAATGCGCGGCTTACTTTGTGTGTGTTCAAGCACGGCGAGATTACAGCGATAACTCAGCCCTTCGTCATTGATGCGCGGCGCAATATCTAAGGCTGCAGGCCTATTTTCTCCCCAAAATAATGGCCGCGGCGCATATATATCTTGGTGTTTACCTAAGGCATGCTGGCGAAATTGTTCGAATAACGGCGCGTGCTCGGGATGCCTAGCATCCATCAGCTGCAAAGAAAGATTATCTAGGCTATCGGTATCTAGCCACAAGTAGTCAGAGAATTCATGGGTGAGTTGGGTATAATCAAGCAGCTCATTTAAGGTAGGCGCCTCCTCTTTTAAAAAGCTGGCTTCACGAACGAAGTCTTGTTTGATTTGCTTAAATAAGGGGTAAGTTTTGGCGGCCACGTGCTGCCACTGTTTTAAATTATCCATTAAGTAAACCAGCCCTTTTCATGATATTCACTCGTGCCCACGCACCACAGTAAACACAGAGCTAATCTAAAAGGTGGTTCTTGAAAGGGATAGAAAAGTCGCATTTGTCTCGCTTGCGATGGAATACAAAACAGCTTATTTTACCGCCAATATCTAAGATGTAAACTCAACGGCTTAACACACCGCTTAAAAATAAAACCAGCAAGTGCAATGCAACCTGCTGGTATATAAAGAAAAAATTATTTACTCAGTAACTTTTCAACATCCGTTAGGTATTTTTCGCCCTCTTTTTTAACCGTATCTGGCTTATTAGTTTCTGAAGCGACATGCACTTTTTCTAATGTTTCAGCTACCTTTTCTAATTCTTCTTCCATACGCTCTAGCGCATTTTCTAAGGTATAGGTCAGCTGATGCACTTGGTGAAGATCGTCTGCACTAAGCTGGTCTTGATTAACTAATTTTGCTAAACGTTGGTTATATTCGCTAAGATTTTCTTGTGCGACTTCCCACGTTGGTGAGTCTTCACCTTTAAAGTGAGAGGGACGTTCGTCAGTGGCGTGAGCGGTACTGGCCAACATAACAACTGCAACTGAGGCCAGAGAGAATAGTGCTTTCATTTTAACTCCTTCGCATAGTGCATTAAAGATGAAAACAGTAATCATTAACCTTTATCTTGTCTAGCAGACCTACTACTTTTTCGTACAAAGTTTGTGCTTGATCAAAGTTAGCTCAGCTTTCTTCTTGGGAAAGTCTCAGCCACAATAGCTTTCTATATTTAAGGATTAAACAACGGTTAATGAAAACTAATTTAATTACTCGCGCCGGCTGGCACCAGCTTGATTTAGAATTAAAAGAGCTGTGGAAAGTAGAGCGCCCTGCCGTGACTCAAGCAGTATCAGAAGCGGCGGCGCTCGGTGACCGTAGCGAGAACGCTGAATATATTTATGGTAAGCGCCGGCTACGCGAAATAGACCGGCGAGTACGTTTTTTAATGAAGCGTTTAGAAGTATTAAAAATTGTCGATTATGATCCCCGCCAAGATGGCAAAGTATTCTTTGGCGCTTGGGTGGAGTTAGAAAATGAAGCCGGTGATATAGTGCGCTATCGTATTGTAGGCAGCGATGAAATGGATCCTAAAAATAACTACATTACTATTAACTCGCCCATGGCTCGCGCGCTTATTGGTAAGCAAGTGGATGACGAAGTGCTAGTCCACACCCCCTCGGGCGTAAAAGAGTGGTATATCAATAAAATTCAATATCAGCCCTTTAAAGCGACGCGTTAAGCCTTACGCGGTACGCCATACGTTAAAGACAGACTCCTTCCTGCTCCGCAGAACCGGCAGCTAAAGCGCTTGGTGTTTTGCCGTCTTCCTGAACTCGTTTCAGGATCTCGATTTAGATTTAGCAATAAACACACACATGCCAGATACCGAGGCACGCCCAGTATGACGGCATAGTACCTAAAGAAATCTGTCGAACTTATCTTTAACTGATAGCTTATGGCGCAGGACTAGTCCGTAGGACTATCTATCCATCGATATAGCGTGCGGCGGGTAATGCCTAAGATATCGGCGGCGCGGCGTTTGTTATTGCCCGTAGCACTTAATACCTGTTGAATGTATTGGCGCTGCACGGCTTCTAAGGTCGGCATATTTTCTGCAGCTTCTTGAGCGGTGTTATCTGGCTCAGTTTGCTCGAAGACTGGCACCTGATTATCACCGGTGTGAGCGTTAATCGGTGCAGCCTCATGTCGTGCACTAGCGTGAGCAAGCTCAGTATAGTTTTCAGCTAAATTAAGGGGTGGTTGTTGCACAATGCGCTGAGGAAAGTGCTCCACATCAATAAAGCCACCCTCGCAAAAGGTGGCAGCCCGCTCTACGGCGTTTTGTAACTCACGTACGTTACCAGGAAAGTCATAGCGAGCCACCAATGCCTGCGCTTCATCGGTAAAGCCTTTAATATCACGCTGCTGGCGAGCATTGTAACGAGTAAGAAAAAAGCGCATTAGGCGCTGAATATCTTCGCCTCGCTCGCGCAGCGGTGGAATGTGCACGGCAAATGTTTCTAGGCGATAGAATAAGTCTTCGCGAAAAGTGCCCTCAGCTACCGCCTCGGTTAAATTACGGTTAGTGGCGCCAATCACCCGCACATCGAGCTGAATTTCATGATCACTGCCCACAGGGCGTACTTTTCCATCTTGTAATACCCGTAACAGTTTGGCTTGCAGCGTAAGTGGCATTTCCCCTAATTCATCGAGCAATAAGGTACCGCCATCAGCTTGTTGAAATAAGCCTGCGCGCTGGCTGCGGGCGCCGGTAAAAGCGCCGGCCGCATGGCCAAAAAATTCGCTCTCCATCAGCTCACTTGGAATACCGCCACAATTCACCACTCGGTAGGGACCCTCTTTACGGGTACTTTGATCATGTAAAGCGCGCGCCACTAGCTCTTTACCGGTTCCACTTTCTCCTTGTACTAATACTGGGCCATCGGCACTGGCGATTTGGCGAATTTGATGAAATAAGTGCTCCATAGCCGGGCTTTGGCCGATAATGCCGTTAAATTGTTCGATAGCATGCATACTACGATAGTGTTGCACTTCGCTACGTAACCGCCGGTTAGCCAATAAACGGCTAACCGTTAATAAGAAATGATCCATTTCCAGCGGCTTTGTTAAAAAGTCATCTGCTCCCGCTTGTAGCGCTTTTACCGCTTGTTGTACCGAGCCAAAAGCGGTGATGATCAAGACCGCTGGGGCTAAGTCGGCGCCAGCAAGCGCAGGTAATAAACTTAGGCCATCGCGACCTGGCAGACGCAAATCACTAATTAATAAATCTGGCGAGCTGCTTTTTAATAATTCCAGCCCTTGCTCGGCATCACCACAGGTCCTAACGTTATAGCCTTCAGCTTCTAACTCTTCTTGTAATAACTCGCGCAGCCCACTGTCGTCTTCTACCAGTAAAATTTTATCTTGCTTTGCCATTTAAACCTCCTGTGGCTGTGCGCGAGGCTGAGCCTTTAATGCCAACACTAAACAGGCTTCACAACCTTGGTGATCTCCATTACGTAAGCTAAAGCGCCCTCCTTGTGCTTCAACAACCGATTGTACAATGGCTAAACCTAAGCCGGTGCCTTCACCGGGAGACTTAGTAGTAAAAAAAGGCTCGACAAAACTGCTTTCATTAATATTTTCTGGCAAGCCATCGCCATCATCAGTAATACAAATGGTTAATTCACAAGCGGTGGCCGTCACTGAAATTTGCACCTGTTGGTGAGCAGCTTGTAAGGCATTGCGCACTAAATTTAATAATGCCAGCTCTAGGCGACCGGCATCGGCATAAAATAACGGCAAGTCAGGCGCAAAATACGCATCAAGCTGACAGGCTTTCGCCTCTAACTCGGGCGCCATAGCATCAATGACAGCCGTCACTATCACTTGGGCATTTAAGGCGCGAGGCTGGGTGGCCGCGGGGCGGCAATAGTCTAATAGTTGGCGAACTGTGCGGGTAAGACGCTGTACTTGGGCGCGAATACCGCTTAAGTTGTGCTGCTGTTGTTCATTTAAACTACCCACTCGCTCTAAGCGCCGCGCTCGACCATCTATCACACTTAAAGGCGCACCCAGCTCATGAGCAATCCCTTGCGCCATGCTGCCAATGGCCACCATTTTTTCATTGTCTTTTAAACGACTAATAAGCGCAGTTTCGGCGGCGCGATGGGCATCTAAGTCATGATGAGCCTGCTCAATACTGTCAAGCATCTGGTTTAAGCCTTTTGCTAGGCTGGCCACTTCTTCTGGGCCATCTAGCGCGGCTCGGTGAGATAACTCGCCACCTGCTACTCTTTGCATGTGAGCCAATAGTTTATCGACATATCGCCCCACACCGCCGTAATGGCCTAATAACACACTGGCTAAAATGCCCAAACTAAAGAGCGCCCAGCTCAGCCACGCAATAAGCGTAAATTGGCCTAACGTGCGATCAAAGTCGCTCGCTCTACGGGTAATTTGAATCAACCCCTGTATTTGACCTGCTACATCAAACATGGGCAAAAAATGGGAGAAAAAACGATGGCCGGCGACTTGGCTATAGGCTTCTTGGCCTTCACCTGTGAGGCGAATACGAGCCGGTATGGTGGTGGCGGTTAAGTCTTTCATGGTAATGCCCGCCGACGCAATACGGTTACCATTCACATCAAATACAGAGGCACCATAGACTTCGCCCAGTACAAACACCGAGCGCAGCGCTAACTCCACGGCTTCTCGGTCGCCATTATTTACCGCATTACCAATAGGGATACTGACCGCACGCCCAATAAGCTCAAGATCGTTTTTTAATCGTTGCTCTTGATATTGGTTAGCTTGCTCCAAACCAAAGCGGATGCCAAGGGCCGTAAGTAGCACCAAGGGCAGAACTACAAATAGTAATAAGGTGCGCTGTAAGCCACTTAAGCGCCAACCAGCAAGCAGTGTGTTGTTTTTGAACGGGTGTTTTTGTCTCATGTGTAATATGTATACACAAAATGCCCAGCTAACAACAGACAAAATAAGCTAAAACATTAACATGTAAAATATAACCCTTTAAAATCAACGCCTTAGTCAAGACCATAAAACTTGGCACGCTTAATGAAAGGTACTGAGCAGTACTATCGTTAAGTATTTTTCAACCAAGGAGTTTCCTTATGAATAAGCTAAAGACACTGACCGCAGCCATTACCTTCGCCACTTTCGGTATGGGCGCCACAGCTGCCATGGCCCAAGCTCCAGGTGCCGCTCCTGAACAACAGGGTGCCGCCCAAACTCAACAAGGTGCTCCTCAAGCCCAGCAAGGCGCACCTCAAGGCCAACAGTCAGGTCCCGTTTCCGATGCTGATTTGAAAAACTTCGTTAAAGCTAACCAAGATGTAGCTAAAGTACGTGACGAGTTCACCCAAAAGCTAAGTGAAGAAAGTGATCAAGCTAAGGCACAAGAGCTGCAAATGGAAGCTCAAGAAAAAATGCTAGAAGCTGTAAAAGATAATGACATGGATGCGCTTACCTACAACGCTATTGCCGCTCGCATTCAAACCGATACCGAACTCCAAGAGCGCGCTTCCGCTCTTCAGTAAACTTTCTCTGTTTCCATATAGCGCATATAAACGAAGGGGCCCTCAGCCCCTTTTTTTTGCCTATTTTTTAGCCCCTACCCACCTCTTTAGCGAGTGAGCTGTCGCAGCTCAGCAAATGGGCTCTTCTTTGCCCTCTTTAACTGCTTCATAATAGTAAGCTGCTCAACTTAGCGTTTATTCTCGTTCTCAAGTGTTTAATAACGCCTCAGAGTCTTATTGTAAGCCGCTCGCTTTTGGCTAAGCGGCTTTAGCATTTCTATTGGCTGCCTGCTATTGGCAGTGTGGAGTATTAACGATGTCGAATATCAACCATGCCCTAGCAAATGAACTTAATGTTAGCCAATCACAAGTTAATGCCGCCGTTCAATTGCTTGATGAAGGCGCCACTGTGCCCTTTATTGCACGGTATCGAAAAGAGGCCACCGGTGGCTTAGACGATACTCAGCTACGTAACCTTGCTAGCCGGTTAACATATTTGCGTGAGCTTAGTGAGCGGCGCACCGCCATCATTAACGCCATTAGCGAGCAAGGTAAACTGAGCGTTGAACTAGAAAAAGAGCTGGTGGCGGCCGATACGAAAACCCGCCTTGAAGACTTATATTTACCCTATAAGCAAAAGCGGCGCACTAAAGGCTATATCGCTATCGAAGCCGGCCTGCAGCCTTTGGCCGATAGCTTATTTGCGGAGCCCACTCAAGACCCACAGACATTAGCGGCGCAGTTTATTAATGCCGAGCACGGGATAGCAGATGAAAAAGCGGCCCTCGATGGCGCCAAATATATTTTAATGGAGCGCTTTGCCGAACAAGCAGATGTGCTAGAAGCCTTGCGCCGCTATTTGCAGCAACACGGCCAATTACAAGCAAAAGTACAAGCGGGGCAAGAGCAAACCGGTACTAAGTTTAAAGACTATTTCGAGCACCAAGAGCCAATTAGCCGGGTCCCCTCCCACCGCTTATTAGCCATGCTACGGGGGCGTAACGAGGGGGTGCTGAACCTAAGCTTAGTGGTGGATACCACCGACGCTAAGACTCACCCCTGTGAGAGCCTGATTGCCCGCCATGTTGGCTGGCAAGATCAAGGGCGCGCGGCGGATACTTGGCTTGCAGGCGTCGTAAGTTGGACTTGGCGCGTTAAACTTTCTTTGCAAATGGAAACCGAGTTAATCGGCCAAGCGCGCGAACAAGCAGAAATAGAAGCCATCAAGGTATTTGGCTTAAATATGCAAGACTTACTGATGGCAGCTCCCGCTGGCCCACGCGTCACCATGGGCTTAGATCCCGGGATCCGCACTGGCGTCAAAGTGGCCGTGGTTGATGAGACGGGTAAATTACTGGCACAAGATACCATTTATCCCTTTGAACCTGCTAAGAAGGTAGAGCAAAGCCTACGCTCGCTCGACGCCTTATGTCGTGCTCATCATGTTAGCTTAGTCAGCATCGGCAACGGCACAGCCTCACGAGAAACTGAGCGCTTGGTGGAGCAACTAATGAAGCAACACCCAGACCTTAAGCTACAAAAAGTAGTAGTTAGTGAAGCAGGCGCTTCTGTATATTCCGCCTCCGAATTAGCCGCCAACGAGTTCCCTGATTTAGATGTCTCACTGCGCGGCGCCGTGTCAATTGCCCGCCGCTTACAAGACCCTCTGGCTGAGCTTGTTAAAATTGATCCTAAAAGCATTGGCGTGGGTCAATATCAGCACGATGTGTCTCAAACTCAACTCGCACGAAATCTTGATGCGGTGGTGGAAGATTGTGTTAACGCCGTGGGGGTAGACGTCAATATGGCATCGACCCCCCTACTGACTCGCGTATCTGGCCTCACGCCTACATTGGCGAAAAATATTGTTACCTACCGAGATGAACTTGGCGTATTTACCGAGCGCAAGCAGCTCTTAAAAGTGCCCCGCCTAGGACCTAAAGCCTATGAACAATGTGCCGGTTTTTTACGTATTCGCGACGGCAAAAATCCGCTCGATGCTTCTGCCGTGCACCCCGAAGCTTATGGATTAGTGAAACGTATCGCCGAAGATGTGAAGCAGCCAGTACAAGCCATGATTGGTAACAGTGACTTACTGAAAAAGCTTAATGCCCAAGATTATACCGATGCCGACTTTGGTTTGCCTACGGTGCAAGATATCTTACGCGAGCTCGATAAACCGGGCCGCGATCCTAGGCCTGAATTTAAGGCGGCACGTTTTATGGAAGGCGTAGAAAAACCCAGCGATCTCAAGCTCGACATGATACTCGAGGGCGTAGTGACCAACGTTACCAACTTTGGTGCCTTTGTGGATATTGGTGTGCATCAAGACGGCTTAGTACATATTTCGGCACTCACCGATCGCTTTATTAAAGACCCCCGTGAAGTGGTGAAAGCCGGTGATATTGTAAAAGTAAAAGTGTTAGAGGTGGACTTACAGCGCAAGCGCATCGCCCTCACTATGCGCCTTGAACAAACCGCCGAACAGCACGGCAGTGGCAAGGTGCGCACCGAGCGAAAAGAGCCGCGCCAATCCGCTACCCCTAAGAAAAATAATCCGCGACAAGCGGCGAGTCAGCAACGCGCTCGCCAAGAGCAAGGTGCACCTCAAGGCGCGATGGGCGCAGCCCTAGCCGCTGCCATGCAGAAAAAGAAATAAATAAAGATAAATACTTGCCACACAATCCACAGCCATAAGTACAAAGTTTATATTCTGTGGATTGCGTGGTGAAAAGTCTTTCATCTTTAAGTGCTCAATTCAGGAGTCGCAATGTTAGAGATACACCTTGTCGTTTATGACGCAACTTATCGCCCGCACATTCAGCATATTCGTGAAAAGGTATTTATTAGTGAGCAAGCGGTTGCGCCCGAACTTGAGTTTGATGGCTTAGATGAACAAGCACTCCAGTTATTGCTAGCAGTAGATAATCACTATGTAGGCACGGGGCGCATGCTCAGTGATGGGCGAATTGGGAGAATTGCCATTTTAAAGGAATTTAGAGGCCAAGGGTTAGGCGCTAAGATGATGCGGGCGCTAATCAACACTGCCCAAGCACGAGGCTATTCCAGAGTTTATTTAGGCGCACAAACTCACGCCGTCGACTTTTATGCCAAGCTTGGCTTCACCCCCTACGGCGAAGAATTTATGGATGCGGGTATCCCCCATTTGTCGATGGAGTACATAGTGAAGGCTAAAGAGTGAAAAAAGATATAGTCCAACGCCAGGCTGAAAGAGCAATAATGCTTGGCTGATGACAATGACGGGCTGCTCGTTTTACTTCCCACCTCATCATTGACTGCTTTTAATTAAAAATAGTATTGCATGCCAATACCGTATAAAGGTTCTTTATCTTCCACTTGGTTTAATAGTACTTCACTATATATTTTTGCTTGAGGAATTAAATAATACTCAGCTGCAATAATATATTCATCGGTCCACGTTTGCTGCTCAGGCTTAGCTAAACTTAAACGATTATAACCAACGCCTATGGCGAGCTGATTAAACGAGTAAGAAATAACAGACTCCCAGCTTGTTAGCTCTCGAACATCCCATGCCCTTTGATAATAACTACGGTTATGGCTAATAGCGGCATAGAGTCCTTGTTTATTAATATAACTAATACCCATGGCAATAGAATTAATATCACTGTCTAAATCATAAGACGATTTATGATCTAAGGCTAATACCATACCTAAGCCATTATCGGCTCGATAACCTAATGAGGCAGCAGACTGAGTTCGTAAATTAAGAGTTGAGTCTTGCTTACTTTGATCATAAACCGCATAAGCTGCTCTAATATCTAAGTTATTGTTATAAAAACTGACTTTAATTTGATCGTCTAAAGTAAGTTCTTGATAACGATAGCCTTGGCCACCAAAAATATTGAATACATCAGTGAGATCGGCCACTTGTGCAACAGGGCTTTCACTGCGCCCGACTGTTAGCTCAAGTCGGTCATAAAAACGAGCGCCTAACCAAGCTTGGTCTGCATAGAGTTGAGCATCAGCTTGAGTTTCATTAAACACATCCCAACTCATCTCGCCGATTAAAGTCACGGTGGGGTTGAGTTGACGACTTGCTATCAGGCCCAATGAAAGCTGATCACTGCCTCCAAATGCTTGCGCTTTATTAGGGTGGCGGTATTGGTAAGCCAGCGCCCCCATTTGATATTTATATCGAGCATTTATGCTTAACGTATTCAAGTTGTCGCTAGAGCTAAGTGTTAACGCCCATACTGGCTGCGTAATAAATAAACAGCACAATAAGATAGCCTTCATCATTAAGACCTCTTATACCTTATTCACTCTTAGGGACAAAAAAGGGCGCTGCATGGGCGCCCTTTTCTAATCGTATTTACTTAAAAATTAACGATTAAAGTGCTTGGTATAAGAGTGTTGATGACCATTAACATTTTTATTAACTGTCACACTACCGTTTTGACCGTATTGTACATCTTTACTGATACTAATAACATCGCCGTTCGCTTTAGTAATGGTTCTATCAAAAGAAACACCGTCGGCGGTAACGTTTTTGTTTACTTCAACATTGCTATAGCCATTATTGTAGCTGTGGTTATAAGAATGATTACCACCAAAACCTGCGTTAGCAGAAGCGGCAAGAACAAGAGCGGCTGCAGAAATTACGAATGTAGACTTTTTCATTATTTTTTACCTTATTATATTTATAATTGTATTTAGGTTGAAGTTTCACTGCAAAATAATAAGTCAGCGAACTATTCCTAACGTCTGTTAATTCACTTCAACGCTGGAACGAAATAAAGATTACTCCTAGTGTTTAATGGGCACAATAATTAATTTTCATGTTTATAAAATGTAAACATAACTAATATTAACGACAAAAAGTGTCATGGCATGGTGATAGGCAGGCAAAAAGAGCCAAGAGCAGCACAACAATCCTGACCACAAGGACAAGAAAGTGGATTATTCTGTAAGAGGGGCGCCAATCTTTTACTAAATTATTTTATAAGTTACAAAAATTAACTTAAAATAGGTCGAAAAACAGCCATAAAGCACTTATAAAACTGTAAAAACATACTTTTAGCCTAAATATGCATTGGTTTTGGTTATTTTAAACCAAATCTTCACCTAAAGACAAAACAAGTGTCTTATCCTAAAAAATCACGATTATTAGCTTTTTAACTGGCAACCCTTCGCGAGATGAGCGGTGCACTGCACCAGCCTACTAGTTAACTAGCTAACAGGCAGCAGTAGCGCTTAAGATGATTAACCTCTAGAGCTCAGGTATGGTAGTGAGCGGGATAATATAAGCCACTTGAGTATCTTTTTAGGGGTGGCCCGACTCTTAACCATGGTTATTTGTTCGCGCATATTAATCATCTTCTTTAAAGCCTAAAAAAGGAGTCACATGAAAAACAAAAGGCCTCAGCAGCTGTCATCACCTACTATTTCTCCCTTTACGCCGTTAATGTTAGCGACGGCACTTGTCTTTAGTGTGCCCTTAAGTGCCTACGCAAGCGCGGAAAACACTTCACCATCGCCAGTGACAGCCACCAGTGCCAATGAGTTTTTAAATAGTATCGGTGCTAATACCGCTGTTTCACGACGCGGAGAGCGACTTAAACAAACCCGTAACGCGCTCGATTACACAGGGGTGCGTTGGATTCGTACCGGTTATGAAACTAATGCTCCCCTTGCTGATTTGCTGTCTTTGCATAAAGACACCGGAGTGAAGTTTAGTTATGGCTTATTAAGCGGCGGCACTGATATTGCGCGTCTTATTAAAGACGGTAAACAGTTGGCGGCACAAGATGCGCTGTTAGCACTCGAGGGAGTCAACGAGCCTAATAATTGGGGAATTAAATACCAAGAGCAAAAGGGCGCGGGCCAAGCTCACTCATGGTTGCCAGTCGCTAAGCTACAAAAAGACTTATACCAAGCCGTTAAAAGCGACCCTGATTTAGCCGATATTCCAGTTTGGCATATCAGTGAAAATGGCGCTCAATCTGATAACGCCGGTTTACAGTATTTAGAAATCCCTGAAGGCGCAGATGCTTTGTTGCCCGCCGGTACTAAATATGCCGACTTTGCTAATGTGCACAACTACATTATTCATCCCAAAAATCCACATCTTGCAGATAATCAAACTTGGAGTGCGGCTGATCCTGGCCCTCATAGTCGAGTATCTAGCCTTTATGAGCATTATGGCAAAACGTGGTTTCGCTCCTTCCCAGGCTATGATGAACAAGCGCTATCATCATTACCCAGAGTCACCACTGAAACAGGGCTGCGTATTGAAGGTGAAATTAATGAAGAAAAACATGCTCGGTTAATCGTTAACATGTATTTAGCGCAGTTTAAACGAGGCTGGAGTTATACCGCGCTGTATCTCTTACGAGACCGAGTAGATGAAGGAGGTAATCAGAAATTTGGTTTATATAAGCCAGATTATAGCCCGAGAAAGGCGGCAGATTACTTACATAATTTAACGCATATTTTAGCGGATAAAAAACACAGCTCCCCTCTAAGCTCACTGGCTTATGAGCTGCCTAACCAGCCTAAGACAGTTCATGATCTCTTATTGCAAAAGAGCGATGGAACCTTTGAGCTCGTCGTCTGGGGCGAAAAGGTATCGGGCTCAGAAGAGGTGGTGGTAAAGTTTGCTAAGGCCCAAGAAAAAGTGCGTATTTACGATATTACCAAAGGCACCATGGCTGTTAAAACCCTTTCTAACACTGAGACTGTTAAGCTCACCTTAAGTGATTATCCGATGATAATTGAAATACTATAAATATTTTCTCTTAACTCCTCTCGGGTCAGCCTCCTCTAAGCGCTGGCCCGAGTATCTTAAAAAAACCTACTCAGATTATTTCAAACGCACCACTTTATCCTTTAAGCTAAGCGCCTATTCGATTAGCTCTTTCTTAATACACCGGCCGTGGGCTGTTATGCGTCTTGATAAATATATTTGCTACAGCAGCGATTTAACCTTAAGCCAAGCCCGCACTCATATTGCTAATCAACAAGTGCAAGTCGCTGGCCACCTTTGTACTAACCCCGCTCAGCAAGTGCATGAACATAATAATATTTCACTAGCTGGCCAACGGCTCACTCCTAGACCCGCTCGTTATATTATGCTGCATAAACGACTCAACACCTTATGCTCTCACCAAGATGGCGCCTATCCCTCTTTATTTAGTGATCTTGATTTAGAAAAAGCGGAGCTGCTTCATTTGGTAGGCCGCTTAGATGCCGATACCACAGGCTTGGTACTACTCACCGACGATGGTCGCTGGTCTTATCAGCTGACTCATCCACAAAGTGGCTGTCGCAAAGTGTATAGGGTAACGCTGCGATCTGAACTGGCCACCGATACCGCGCAATTATTCAAGCAAGGTATCTTATTACAAGGCGAAGCTAAACCCACCCTGCCCGCAATCCTAACACCCGTTACGGCTAAAGAAGTCTTGCTCACCATAACTGAAGGGCGCTTTCATCAAGTAAAGCGGATGTTCGCCGCCGTGAATAATAAGGTGCTGGCCTTACACAGAGAGCAAGTCGGCAATTTACAGTTAGATCTAGCGCCGAGAGAGTGGCGTTACTTAACGTCCGCAGAAGTTATGGCGACCCACATACCGAAGAAAACCTAATTATCGTGCAGGCTGGCGACGTTCAATTAGCTGCCCCTCGCTGCTTTTTTCTATGTTAACTTCACCACGAGGACCTTTTTTAATTTCTTTATCTAAGGTGTAAGTCACGCCATTGTGGGTAGTTACACGCTTATGAATAACCACGCCATTTTCGGTGATCTCTTTCGTTACTACCGTACGGCTACCCTCGTTATGGTGGGGATGACGCTGCTGATTTTGATATTGATGATGGCGGTTGTGTTGATGGTGTTGTTGATAGTGGCGCTGATCTGCTATGCCCTGACTGGTACATATTATTAAGGTGGCAGTCACTAACAAGGAAGCTATCGATAATTTCATCATAAATTTTTCCTCGATGGTAAAATCGCTCTCCTTAAAGATTAGGCCTGCATAATCAGGCGCACAAATTATTTTGGAGAGCGACCATGTCTACTCGCGTGCTGGTGATCGGTTACGTCTGGCCTGAGCCTAATTCTTCGGCGGCAGGCAGCCATATGCTATCGCTGCTGCGTTTATATCGCCGCCAAGGTTGGCAGGTAGAATTTGCCAGCCCAGCACAGCTCTCCGAGCATATGGCCGACCTAGCGGCCGAGGGCATTAGCCAGCAATCAATCGTGCTCAATTGCGACAGCTTTGACGCTTATATCACCCAGTTTTCTCCAGATATCGTCATGTTCGACCGCTTTATGATGGAAGAGCAGTTTGGTTGGCGAGTAGAAAAGCACTGCCCTCATGCGCTACGGGTCTTAGACACTGAAGACTTACAATGCCTGCGCCACGCGCGTCATCAGGCGTTAAAAGCCGAGCAAGACATGTCTTTAGCTTATTTATTTAGCGATCTTGCTAAGCGGGAAATTGCCGCTATTTTACGCTGTGATTTATCATTAATTATCTCCGACTATGAAATGCAACTGCTGCAAGAGACCTTTAAGGTCGATACCAGCTTGCTGCTTCATCTCCCCTTTATGGTGGAAACCACCCTACCCGCTACCACCTTAAGCTTTGAGCAACGCCAACACTTTATAACCATAGGTAACTTTCGCCATGCCCCTAACTGGGATGCTGTTTTATATTTACAACAAATTTGGCCTTTGATCCGCAAGCAACTCCCCACTGCCGAGTTACATATTTATGGCTCCTATCCACCACCAAAAGCCACGGCGCTACATAATCCTAACACTGGTTTTTTAATTAAAGGCTGGGCAGATGACGCTTTGCAGGTCATGGAGCAAGCTCGAGTGTGCTTAGCCCCACTGCGCTTTGGCGCAGGCATAAAAGGTAAGTTGTTGGACGCCATGCTCGTTAATACTCCCAGCGTCACCACAGCTATTGGCAGTGAAGGCATGCAGGGCGAGCAACCTTGGCCAGGCGTGGTAGTTAGCAACATCAATCATGCGCAACAGTTTGCCGATGCTGCCGTGGCACTCTATCAAGATAAGGCTTGCTGGCAGCAAGCTCAACACGCCACTCAGCCATTATTAAGCCAGCGCTATAACGCCACTTTGCTGGGGGAGCGCTTAATTAAACGGCTACATTATTTAGCCGCCCATCTCGAAGAGCACAGATTAGCGAATTTTACCGGTAGCATGTTGCGCCACCATACCATGAAGAGCACCCAATACATGGCGCAATGGATTGCGGCCAAAAACGCGGGCAATACTTAATATGCCGCTAAAAGACAAATCGATGTTCAACCAGCCTGCGTAACTTAACAATTACGCAACCTCACATTGACAATATAACTACCTATAGTCATCAATAGTCTTTAACAGCCAGCACTTTGCCTAACGTTGATTCATGCAAGCTCAGCCTTAGCAAATATCGTTTTATCGCTCACTGATAAGGAAATATATTATGACAGTTTGGTTTAAGCGCGCCTTAGTAGCGGCCACCTTGGCCATCGCATTACCCGTCACTGCCGCTAATTATACAATAGGCACCGGTAGCCAAAGCGGTACTTATTATCCTCTAGGGGGCATGCTGGCACAGATTTGGAATAAAAATATCGATGACTTTAATATGCGGGTTGAAGTTACCGCAGCCTCGGTGGAGAACGTTATTAAAGTCGCCTCTGGCCAACAACTAGCTGGGATTGCCATGGGAGACTCAGTACTCGCTGCGGTAGAAGGCGAAGCGCCTTTTAAGCGCCCTATGGATGTTGCCGTATTATTCGCACTCTATCCAAACGTAGTGCAGTTTATGGTTGCCGCCGACTCTAATATTCATTCAGTAGCGGACTTAAAAGGTAAAAAAGTCTCTGTGGGTGCACCGGGTTCGGGGACACGCGTTGGCGCTACTAATATCTTAAAAGCGTTAGGCATGAGCGAAGCAGATTTTAAGGCGCAAAGTCTTAACTACACCGCAACCACAGAAGCCCTTTCTAACGGCCAAATTGATGCGGGTGTCATTATTGGTAGCGCCGGCGTGGGTGCTATTACTGAATTGGCTTTAACTCGTAATATCCGAATTCTTTCCTTTAGTGAGGACGAGCTAACAAAAATTAATACCGCCCTGCCAGCTTATGCAGGAATGGAGATTGCTGCAGACACCTACAATAAGGTTCCCGCTTTTACCGCTCCGGCAGTATGGAATGTGTTAGTGGTGAAGAAAGACTTAGACCCTAAATTAGCAGAGCAAATGATTGAAACCGCCTTTGCCAATATGGACAAGGTGCAACGCTCTATCAGTGATGCTAAAAATACCACCTTAGAAAATATAGACCGCTTAGCCGGTGTACCGCTACATACCAGCACTCAAGCTTTTCTAGATAAGCAACAAGGTAACTAAGCCTAATGCAGCCAGAGACCCTTGCTCCCACACCCGCCCGCTTAGGCGGGTTTGATTATCTTATTGGCGCTATTGCCATTGGCTTAACGCTATTTCAGATTTGGCATGGCTTAGTCGCTGAACTATCGGCACCAGTATTTTTACCTATCCATTTAAGTTGGGTCTTGGTACTTATTTTTTTAGTCAATCCTATCTTGGCACGTACCGCCCCACCGTCTTTATACTTAATGGGGCGGATGGTGGACTTTATTTGCGCGGCGGTGAGTGCTTGGTTGGGATTTCGCTTATCGAATTTTGATTATAATGATTTGAGCTTTTTATTTGATGGCTTAGGCAGCATAGATTTATATGCTGGTAGCGTACTCATTGTATTACTACTGGAGGCCACCCGGCGCACCGTGGGCTGGGTAATGAGCGCCATCGCCATCTTATTTTTAGCTTATGCCATGTTAGGTGATGTGCTGCCTAATGACTTCGCCAGTAAAGGTTTTGATTTACAAGAAATTATTCGCTTTCATGTGTTCTCTACTAATGGCGTGTTTGGTGCGCCACTCGCCATAGCCGCAGGCGTAGTGTTTGTATTTGTGTTGTTTGGTGCTTTATTACAAGTGACGGGGGCGGGTCAGTTTTTTATTGATTGCGCTTTTGCTATCGCCGGTCGCTACCGCGGGGGTCCGGCTAAAGCCTCGGTCTTAGCCTCGGCCGCGTTAGGCTCTATTTCCGGCTCGGCTATCGCTAATACGGTGACCACCGGCGCCTTAACCATTCCAATGATGAAAAAGCTGGGCTATAAGCCTGAGCAAGCCGCAGGGATTGAAGCGGCTGCCTCCACCGGCGGGCAAATTATGCCACCTGTGATGGGTGCTGGGGCCTTTGTGATGGCACAATTCACCGGCTTGCCCTATGCCGAGATCCTCTTAGTCTCTATTGCACCCGCTATTCTCTACTTTTTTTGCACCTTACTTTATGTACATTTAATGGCCTGCAAGTTGGGCTTAAAGGGCATGGATAATGTACAAAAACTCGCGGTGGTGGTTAAACAAGGTTGGCACTATTTATTACCTCTGATCATGATCACTACCTTACTATTAATGAGTTATTCACCGGTCTTGGTAGGGCTGGCAGGATGTTTAGCCATTATTATCGCTACCTACAGTAGGCGTGCCACTTGGGTGCCGTTTTCGGTAATTTTAGCAGGCCTTCGTGAAGGCGCGTTGATGATTTTACCGATCAGTGCCGCTTGTGCGACCGCTGGGCTAGTAGTGGGAGTCGTAGGCCAAACCGGCATTGGCCTACAATTTACTCAAGCGCTATTGGCTTGGTCGGGAGGCTATTTATGGGGCGCTTTTATCTTGGTTTCTTTAGCTGCTATCGTTCTAGGTATGGGTTTACCAGTCACCGCCGCCTATA
The DNA here is from genome assembly GCF_002157875.1 of Oceanisphaera avium. Classification (NCBI taxonomy): domain Bacteria; kingdom Pseudomonadati; phylum Pseudomonadota; class Gammaproteobacteria; order Aeromonadales; family Aeromonadaceae; genus Oceanisphaera; species Oceanisphaera avium. The sequence continues at coordinate 2,404,506 of NZ_CP021376.1, read as the reverse complement.
TTGTGCTCTCAGTAATGGCCGTACCTGCACTCAATGAGTTTGGCTTACCCATCTTGACCGCTCACTTAATTGTTTTTTGGCTATCGCAAACTTCTAACGTTACGCCGCCTATTGCCTTAGCGGCTTTTGCCGGTGCCGGCATTGCTGGCGCTTCCCCTATGAAGTCGGCGGTGCAGGCTTTTAAGCTGGCCTTTGGTTTTTTCCTGATCCCGCTAATGATGGCCTATTCCGGTTTATTATGGCGCGCCGATGATAGTGCGTGGCAGTTTGCGTTAGCGATTGCCGCCACCATCGGCTTAATTATTGCCTTTGCTTGTGGCATTGAAGGTCGTTTATTTAAGCGCTTAGGCGTCTTACCCAGAGGATTACTCCTTGCCATAGTGGCACTCATGCTCATTGAGCATCCTTTGGTACGCTTAGGAGGGTTAGCCTTGTTATTAGCGATAATTATGTGGGATAAAAAGAGAGCGGTTACTGCGGATAATTCTTAATAAAATTAGATATTTAATGCCTATATTTGCACCGCTAAGGGGGCGGCTTGTTCTTCCAGCAAGGCAGTAAAATCATTAATAGCCATAGGGCGGGCAAATAAATAACCTTGAAAATGCTGACAGCCCAGCCCTAATAGCTTTTGATACTGAGCTTGAGTTTCTACCCCTTCGGCAATAACAGCGAGCTGCAAGCTATTGGCCAGCGCGCAAATTGCCTTAATAATCGCTACGCTGCTGGTTTGTTCTTCTGTTAGCTCGCGGACAAAAGATTGGTCAATTTTTAGCTGGCTCAAGGGTAACTTTTGTAAGTAAGACAGTGAGGAATAGCCAGTGCCAAAATCATCAATAGAAAAGCGAATACCTAACACGCGCAGTGCTTGCATACGAATCACGGCTTTTTCCATATCATCGAGCAGCATAGTTTCTGTTAATTCTAGTTTTAAATAATGAGCATCGGCACCGGTTTGGGTTAAGAAACGCTGTAGCGTATCTACAAAGTGCGGTTGGTATAAAAGGCGGGCACTTAAATTTACTGCTAACACTAACTCTGCACTACTGGGCTGTGCTTGCCACTGCGCTAGCTGACAACAGGCTTGCTCTAGCATTTGCAAATCAATTAAATCCACTAAGCCTGCTTGTTCAGCCACTTCAATAAAAGCAAAGGGAGCCAATAAACCTTGCTCCGGATGCTGCCAACGCGCCAGTGCTTCTGCGCCTATCACTTTACCAGTGTGATTAAATTGCGGCTGAAAATGAGGAATAAACTCATGGGCGCTAATACCGCGCTGAATATCTTCTTCTAAGCGAATGCGGGCACTGGCCGCTTCTTGCATAGCCAAATCAAAAAAGTGAATATCTTGAGTAAAAGAAGCTTTCGCTTGGTGGAGCGCCATCTCTGCTTCTTGCAACAAGGTATCTGCTTGTTCATTAGCATCATTAAATAAGGTGATGCCAATGCTAATGCCCCGTTGTAGCGCCAATTCATCGATAGAATAAACTTGCTCAAGGTTTTGCTTAATGCGCAGCGCATAATGTTCGGCGCGATCGGCCGCCACTTGGCGATGCTGGCTTAAGTTTTCCATCATGATCACAAATTGATCAGCACCGATACGAGCGGCCGTATCGCCAGGGTAAATCGCTTCATTTAAGCGATTAGCTAACTGACACAACATTTGATCGCCCACTTTACGGCCATGCAAGTCGTTAATGCTTTTAAAGCCATCAATATCTAATAACAGCAAAGCCACATAATTGCCCTTATAAAGAGCGCCATCTATAGCATGCTGCATACGCTTTAGTAATAAACTACGATTTGGCAAGTGGGTCAGTGAGTCGGAAAAAGTTAAGCCATGTAACTTAGCCTGAGTCGCTTTAAACTCCGTCATATCTTCTACCGAGGCCACATAGTTACTCACTTTCCCTTTTTGGTCTCGCACCACACTAATGCCAACCCAGGCCGGATAACTGTCGCCGTTTTTACGCCGACTTTGCATTTCACCTTGCCAGCGCCCCGTTTCAATTAAGTGCGTTCTTATTTCTTCATAAACCTGACTCGGCTGCTGCTCGCATCTTAAGAAGCTTGTATCTTTTCCGATGAGCTCTGCGGTATGAAAGCCAGAAATTTCACTAAAAGCAGGGTTAACTCTAAGAATGGCGATTTTTTCATCCGTAACAATTAAGCCCGCTTGCACTTCAAATGCAGTGGCAGCAATTAATAACTCACGCTCATAATGGCTGCGGCTTTTTATCTCTTCTAGCATCCAAGTAAGAGCTAAGGTGGCGAAGGGCATAACCACTAGCATAGGTAGCCCCACCGTAACGGCCATGGGGCCTAGGTTCGGATTGGGTAATAAAAGGTATGTCCCTACCACGCCTAAATGCACTAAAAAGCCAAACGCTAATAATGAGTACCATGCTTTTTTTACCTTAGCGTGGCGGTATAAATAGTAATAAGCCAAACCTATGCCTGCAGACAAAACGATGACTAACACCCCGCCTGTCTGCCCCGCGCCACCAATCCATATTCGATAACAGCCCGCAATAATAAGACTAATGGCAGCCACCAAAGGGCCACCCATTAAGGCGGCCACGCTCAAAATGACACTGCGGGCATCAAAGATCCAGCCGCTTTCTAACTCAATCGCAGTCATCATGGCGGCCACCGCCGCCAAGCCAAATAAAGTACCATTAATACTTTTAGTGGCTTTATCATTTAACGCCCAATTACGTGCCACTAAAGTGAGCAACCAGCACATCGCTAATAATAAGATGGAATGTTTTAATAAATGGATAATCACTAACATCTATCCTTAACATGCAAGTAACGGGATATTAGGTCTTGAAAGCGCGGTAACAAAGCGATTAGGCGAGCTCATCAATGACATACAGTTTTAGAGTCCTCGCAGTCTATCGGCCCTATTATTTAAGACTTTAGCTAAAGACTTATTAAAAAAATTAGAGTGTGAGGCGACGCACTATAATCCCTGTTATTAAAATAATATTGAGGCGGATCATGACTTTATTAACTAAAAACGATCGTATAGCAGGGGCCATTATGGGAGCCTTTATTGGAGATGCCCTAGGAGTAGGACCCCACTGGTATTACGACCTTGATGAGCTAAAGCGCGAATATAGCGGCTGGATAAGCGATTATACTTTGCCTAAAGCAGGTCATTATCATGCAGAGTTAACAGCCGGTGAGCTATCACAATCTGGCATTATTTTACGCCTAACTCTAGCGTCCTTGCTGGCCAACAACGGCTATAAACAAGCGGATTTTTGTCAGCGCTTAGAGCAAGACTTATTTACGCAACTGGATTTTTCAAACCTAAATAACCCACCTAAGCAAGGTCCGGGCGGCTATACCAGCCAATCTATTCGCGAGACTTGGCATAAACGCATCCAACGGCAATTACCCTGGGAACAATGTGCGGGATCTGCAGACAACACCGAAGCGCTAGAGCGCACCTTAGGGATTGCAGCGTGTTATGCGGGACAGCCTAAATTATTAAGTGCCGCTGTACGTGCTAACACCTTATTAACTCAAGATGACGAAATGGTCTTGACTCACACCTTGGTATTTAATGCCGTGTTGGGTTTATTAATTGAAGGGCACGCGCTAGATGCCACATTAACCGATAAATTATTAGCTCAAGTAGACTGCGCTGAGCTGCCCTTTTGCTTACCTTCATCTACTAGCGCCGACCAAGCGCTCGACTTAGACGACTTATCTGATACTAATTTAAGTTGTGCCGAGGCTTTGCTGACCCCGGCTTATATGGCCAAGCTGGCGGACAATCCAGCAACGCGCATTGAGCCTGCGTGGCGCGTATCCTAAGTCTATGGCATGGCCTGCTCTATTTATCAGTTAGTACCCGCCAGTTATTATTTAGCGGCACGCTTTAGTGATGATTTTGAGTCGGCGGTATTACACGCCATTAATGGCGGTGGCCATAATATGGCGCGCGCCATGTTAACGGGCGCCTTAGTGGGCGCTCAAGTAGGCTTATCCGCCATACCTCAGCGCTTTATCGATGGATTGGCCGATGGAGAAGAGTTAGTCAGCATGACCAAGCAAGTGGCTGAACTGTCAAATAAAATAACACTTTAAGCCTTACGCTGTACGCTATAGGTTAAAAATGAACGTCGTCTTTTTAACCTAGGGCGTAGCGCTTTCAGTTACCGCGTAAATTGAGCATAAATGGGATTGTGATCCGAGACAGTGGGAGTATTAATCGCTAGCGCTGAGTGCAATTTCAATTCTCGGTAAAAAATAAAGTCTAGCGGCTGCTTGCGATACATCTTAATAAATTGCGAGTCTTCCATTACCGCTCTTTTTAAACCCATAGCGCGGCAAAACTGCGCTAGATATAGTCGCCTTGAGCGGCTCCACACATTAAAATCACCTGCCACTATCAATGGGCCTTTATGCTGAAGCAGGACTTGGCGCAAAATCGCAATTTCTTGATGAAACTGGCCATGGCGTACAAAGTTAATGGCATGAATATTAGCCACCAGTAAGGTATCGCCGCCACTTAAGGGATGAAGGGTAATTATTTGGCTTTTATGAGTGGCAAAGGTCAGCTCTCGGCCTTGGCTGAGCACAGTAGTAATATCATCAAAGGCACATTGACCGGCAGTGAGCACCCCAAACAGATGAGACTGCGTTTGGATATTCGGCGAGACCGCGTAAGACCAGCCGTCTAAAGGCAAGCCTTGTTGCACACTTAACTTAGCTTCTTGGAGCAGCAATAAGGCAGTAGGAAATTGTTTTAATAACGCTTTCAAGCACACCTGAAATTCGGTACTCATAGTGAGCTTTTGTGTATTCCAGCACATAACCCCCAACTCATTATCATCCAAGGGTTGGCCTTGGTGCACTAACTGGTGCGGCGCAATTCGCGGGCGTAACATACAGTATCCTGCTTAAGTTGAAGGTAGTCTCATCTTATCAGAAGCCGCTGCCGCGCTTCTTGTCCACTTTTTGCTAAACGTCGCAATTTTCCTCTAAAAAGCCAAGCAACTTCACATTTTCGTGCTATTTCTATACACTTGGTGCGTTCATGCATTAAATAAAGTGAACACATGATTTCATCCCAACCCCGCACCTTTGATAAACGCCTAGTAGCCACGCTCAGTGGCGGCTTCCTTTTACTCTTTGTTATCCTCGCCCTGTTCGACCTAGAACAAATGACCTACTGGATTAATACCAGCTTTAGTTGGGTGATTAAAGTCTTTGGTCCTATGTGGCAATTATGGATGCTTGCCAACTTAGTGATTGCTTTAGTGCTGGGTTTTACCCGCTATGGTGATATTCGCTTAGGCGGCCATATTTCACCAGACAGCTCCACCTTTGGCTGGCTAGCCGTGATTATGTGTACTTTATTAGCGGGCGGTGGCGTATTTTGGTCTGCCGCTGAGCCTATGTACCATTATCTGACCACTCCCCCAGTATTTTCTGAAGCGCCCTCTGGTATATCGGCCATTTCTGCCGGCCTTGCGCAAAGCTTTATGCATTGGGGTTTTATGGCTTGGGCAGCTCTTGGCACCTTATCGGCGTTAGTGGTGGTTTATGCCCACTATCATAAAGGCTTGGCGATGCGCCCTCGCCTGCTGCTTTATCCTATTTTAGGTAATAAAGTAGAAACCCATTGGTTAGGTACTGTGGCCGATGTGGTATCTATTGTGGCCGTTGCTGCCGGGACTATTGGTCCAATTGGCTTTTTAGCTACACAACTTGGCTTTAGCTTTGAGTCGTTATTAGGCTGGGAAAATAACTACGCCTTACAGCTAGCGATTTTAGGTGGCTTGGTTTTGGTTTACACCATTTCTGCCTCCACCGGCATAGATAAAGGCATTCAATGGCTCTCTAGCGCTAACGTCGTATTAGCGCTGCTCCTCATTGCTATGATCTTAGTACTGGGCCCAGGTGGCTTTATTATTGACTCTTATATGAATGCCATGGGTCTGTATCTGCAAGACTTTATGCCAATGGCACTCACCCGCCATGACAACGCATGGATGGGCTCTTGGACACTGTTTTTCTGGGGCTGGTTTATTGGTTATGGCCCCATGATGGCCTTATTTATTGCCCGCATCTCGCGCGGTCGTACCTTACGCGAGTTGGTAGTGGCTGTCGCTATTATGGCGCCGTTAGTCACCAACTTTTGGTTTGCTACTTTGGGCGGTGCGGGCATTTCTTATGAAGAAGCCACCGCGGGTGTCATTTCAACACCTCTGGAAGTGGGAGGCTTACCCGCCGCCTTGTTAGCGATTACCCAGCAAATGCCCTTTGCCGAATTTATGGTGCCGGCGTTTTTAGTACTCACAGTAGTATTTGTGGCCACCACCGGTGACTCTATGGCCTATGCCATTGCCATGGCCATTAGTGGCAGCCACACGCCACGCACCCGCGACCGCATCTTTTGGGCACTGACTATGGGCTTAGTTGCGGCCGTCTTGCTGCGTATGGGTGAAGGTGGCATTGGGGCTTTACAATCCTTTATTGTGATCACCGCAGCCCCCGTGTCGCTATTGCTGTTGCCGGTGCTGTGGACCGGGCCGAGGGTGGCGCATTTAATGGCCTATGAACAAGGTATTGTGCCCCATAAAGAGCGCCATAATGATGAGCTTGAGCAGCCTACCTTGCATGAAGAGCCCAGAGTGCCCATCTTGGTACCAAGACGTAATAAACATAAATAAGCGCTACCGTTAACAGCTAAAAACTCTCACGCCTAAGCATTTTGCTTAGGCGTTTTTTATGGGCGTACACTGCACTTGACATCACTCTCAGCCAGCTACAATTAGTAACTAAGCAAAGTTTCTATTGAGCTGACAAGATGAGGAGTTCTTTTATGCAACACAATCCTATCACCTGGTTTGAAATTTTTGTCAATGACATGGCTCGCGCTCATGCTTTTTATGAAGGCTTATTAGATATTAAGCTTGAGCCACAAGGTAATGACACAAGTGCCGAAGCGCACATGTGGGTTTTTCCAAGTACCGCCTCGGATCACGGGGCAGGCGGCGCACTTGTTAAAAGAGTGGGCGATGAAATAGGTGACGGTGGCGCTAACATTCTTATTTATTTTAGCTGCCCTGACTGTGACACTGTCTTGGCGAAAGTGGATGCCTATGGCGGGCGAGTATTAAAAGAAAAATATGCCATTGGCCGCTACGGCTATGCGGCACTCATTACCGACAGTGAAGGCAATACCATAGGCCTACACTCAAAACACTAACTCATTCATATTAATGACGAACACAGCGACATCACTGTTTGGCTCAAAGAAAGAAGATAAAGTGGAGCCTTAACAAAGCGATTAACGATTGAGTATTAGTAACCGCTCGGGCACGACCTTGATCCCGCGTCTAAGTGGCGCAATTAGGGGAATACTAGACTGCATAAATAGGCGCCGTGCCCAGCCACTTTATTTCCTCTTTATAAAAACCATTAATGCCTGCGCTGCCTACTAAAACCCCGGGTACCGCCACCATTAACCGCGCTTTATAGCATCACAGTGAATGCCAGTGCTAATAACACCACTGCACTTAGTCTATCTAACCATAGTGATTTGGCATTTAGCCACGCCAGCACAGGCCCCCGAGATAACACCAACGCCACCAGTACATACCAAGCGCCATCTATGCCACCGGCGGTAACCATCATCACTAGGCTTTGCTGCCAGCTGGTATTGGCATTAACAAACTGACTAAATAGCGCCACAAAAAAAATCGCTAACTGTGGATTTAAAAACGCCACCATAAAGCCTTCAAAAGCACCGCGGTGCTTAACCATTTGTTGCGTCTTACTCTGCTCTATGGCCTTAGGTTTAGCCAAGAGCGCTTTAATGCCTAGCCAAGCTAAAAAAGCCGCACCACCATAGCGAATGCCATTAAATACGACTGGATTATTCGCAATCACCAAGGCTAAGCCTAGCGCCGTTAACAAGGCATATAATCCAACCCCGCTACCGTGACCGATGGCGGTACGCACGCCATAAGCGCGCCCTCCGGCCAGTGTGTTACGCATCACCACCGCTAAACTGGGCCCGGGGCTAATGGCACCGACCACGCAAATAGCGACTAAGGCTAGCCAGCTAGAAAATTCCATTAAAAAGACCTTATAAAGAGAATGGCTAAACCGTTAACCACCCCACGAATTAGTCAGGGCGCTTACTGTAAGATAAAATGTGGCTAAGCTTAAGGTTTTGTTAGCATAAACCTCGGCAACCATCGCAAAAAATGGACAGTTACTCAGTCGTTGACGCAAAACACTCATTTTTATATCGGCTTTTAGACGGCGATCCGCTAAAAAATCGTTAACCATGTGGAGTCACCACCATGCGCTATTCTTGGATCTTATTTGATGCGGACGAAACCTTATTTCATTTCGACGCTTTTGCTGGCTTAAAGGTGTTATTTGCCTCCTTTGGCATAGATTTTACCGCAGAAGACTATCGCCAATACCACACCCTAAGCGCGCCGCTGTGGGTGGATTATCAAAATGGCGCCATTAGTGCGGCGCAACTGCAGCACTTGCGTTTTGCCAACTGGGCCGAGCGTTTACAAGTAAGCACCGACACCCTAAACCGTGATTACTTGGCCGCCATGGCTGAAGTATCGCCTCCCTTGTCGGGCGCGCCTGAGCTTATCTCAGCACTGCAAGGCAAAGCTAAGCTTGGTATTATCACTAATGGTTTTAGCGCCATGCAGCACACCCGCTTAGCCAAAGCCGGTTGGCAACAAGCCTTTGATACCTTAGTAATTTCGGAACAAGTGGGGATTGCTAAACCTGCGGCCGGCATTTTTGAACATGCGTTTGCTTTAATGGGCCACCCACCCAAAGAACAAATTTTAATGGTGGGCGATAATCCCCATTCTGATATTTTAGGGGGCTTAAATGCCGGTATTGATACTTGCTGGTTAAATAGTACGGGGCGCAGCACACCGCAAGGTATTCGCCCGCATTATGAAGTGAACTCATTGCAGCAACTACAGCGCTTATTATTAGGATAAGTAACAATAAAACGCCTTAACTCCCCCGCTCATTATTAAGCTATTAAGTTAGTTAACACCCAAGGACAAGTTATGAAGATACTACAAGTGAATGCTAGCGCGCGCACGACAGGCGCCAACTCCACTAAAGTTGCGAATCGCATTGTGGAGCGCTTGTTAGAACAACACCCAAACGCAGCAGTTGAGGTACTTAATCTTGCCACTCACCCCGCCCCCATGTTGGATAATGCCGGCATTAATGCCTTGTTCAGCCCGCCCGAACAACGTAGCGCCCAGCAGCAAGCTCGAGTAGCAGAAAGCTTATCATTAGTTAGCTCACTAAAAGGCTGTGATATTTTAGTACTGGGCGTGCCTATGTATAACTTTGGGGTATCGGTGCAGTTAAAAAACTGGATTGATAGCATTGCACAAAACGGCGTTACCTTTTATTACACCGAGCAAGGTCCTAAAGGCTTACTAGAGGGCAAGAAAGCCTATGTGGGTTTTGCTAGAGGCGGCATTTATCGTAATACCAAAGGCGACAGCCAAACCCCTTATTTAAGCTCGGTATTAAACTTTATCGGCATTACTGAGCAACACTTCATTTACGCGGAAGGCCTTAATATGGGCGAAGAAGCCGCAGCACAAGGTTTTGCCCAAGCCGAGCAAGACTTAGCTAATGCATTAGATGCCTAGTTTCAATGAAGGGCAAATAAAAAAGCAGCCCGTGGGCTGCCTTTTTACTATTACTTACTGCAACTTACTTACAGTCTAGCGACCGCGATAAGCAGGAGAAGAGTTTAACACCATGTGGCGGTTAACGTCTTTGTACAGCAAGTAACGGAAGCGAGTTGGGCCTGACGCGTAGCAAGCTTGTGGGCAGAAGGCGCGCAACCACATGTAGTCGCCGGCTTCTACTTCAACCCAGTCTTGGTTCAGGTGGTAAACCGCTTTACCTTCCAATACATACAGGCCGTGTTCCATCACGTGAGTTTCGTCGAATGGAATAACGCCGCCTGGCTGGAAAGTAACAATGTTGACGTGCATGTCGTGACGCAGATCCGTTGGATCGGTGAAACGAGTGGTCGCCCATGCATCGTTGGTGTCTGGCATTGGCGTAGGCGCAATGTCATTTTCGTTCGTTACAAAAGCTTCTGGTACATCAATACCATCAACAAATTCGTACGCTTTACGCAACCAATGGAAACGTACTGGCTCGCTGCTGTTATTGCGCAGGCTCCAGTTAGCGCCAGCTGGCAAGTAAGCGTAACCGCCTAATTCCATGTGGTGCTCTTTGCCTTCCAACGTCAGCGTCATTTCACCTTCAACGATGAACAATACGCCTTCGGCGCCCTTGTCCAGCTCAGGCTTATCACTACCACCTTTTGGAGAAACTTCCATGATGTAGTGAGAGAAGGTTTCAGCGAAGCCGCTTAACGGACGTGCGATAACCCACAGACGAGTTTCATCCCAAAAAGGCAGGAAACTAGTTACGATGTCGCTCATTACACCTTTAGGAATAACGGCATAGGCTTCGGTAAACACAGCGCGATCGTGGATCAGCTGAGTCTGAGGTGGTAAACCACCCTTAGGGGCATAATAGGTATTACGGGCCATGATACTGTCCTTTAATACGAGAGGGCCGGCTGCTTGCCGACAAAAGCCACGCCGCTTGGCATAGCTATTAGAATGTTAACGGGGCTATTGTATAACAAAGCATCGTGATTGATAAATTAAATAATTTAATGAGCACTAGTGGCTAAACCACTACTAATTGTGACGTGTGCGAGGTAAGACGTGAAGAGGACGACAAAACACAGTGCTGAGTGGCGATAGCGGAAAGGCTCGCTCTTACATCAAAGCCTCTTTTTAACACTTATGCTTATTTTTTTCGGGGGCTTAGCGGGTTTCGTTGCAAATAAGTCTTTAAGACTTTGATCTTTCCGGCTTAATTCAACACTCAAAATTAAACATTCAACATTACCTTTAGCGCATTCAGAGATAACCATGAACTTAAACATCACCTTAGATCCCATTTTACTGCGCAGCTTTATTGCGGTGGCCGACACCGGCAGTTTTACCCGCGCCGCCGAAAGCACTCATCTTACTCAATCTACAGTTAGCCAACAGGTGCGCAAACTTGAAGCCCAATTTGGCTGTGAATTATTGCACCGCAAAGGCCGCTATATTACCCCCACTCTTGAGGGCGAGCGCGTGCTGAGCTATGCACGGCGTATTTTACAGATGATGAATGAAGCGGTGGCGCAAACTAGCGTCAGCGCCGAGCAGCAAAAAATTCGCTTAGGCGTGCCCGAAGACTTTGCCACTCACGCCATTATGCCCACCCTGGCCGCCTTTTCTAATGAATACCCAGGCATTCGCCTAGAAGTAAAAAGCGGCTTATGTAGCGATATTTGGCGGGAGTTTCAGCGCGGCGATATGGATCTTGCATTAGTAAAGCAACGCCAAGGCAGCGTGCCCGGTCTTGTTAGCTGGCCCGAGCCTTTGTGCTGGATAGATAGCCTGCACAGTAACAATCTCGACAGCCAGCCGATCCCGCTAGTCACCTTTCCTATCGGCGGCTTATACCGTAGCGAAATGGCCCACACCTTCGACCGCCTCGGCCGCAGCTGGCGCTTAGCTTATGTCAGCACCAGTTTGTCCGGCGTATGTTGTGCAGTAGAAGCCGGCTTTGGTATTTCATTATTACCACGGCGCTTAGTGACCGCCGAACATCGTATCTTAACCAAGCAAGACGGCCTACCGCCGGTACCGGATCTTGAACTCACCCTGCACGCCCAAGATAAACTCTCGGCGCACAGCAAAATACTCGCCGAGCGCTTAATCAGCGCCTGCAACGAAATTTGCCGCCAGTAATTTTTGTGCGCAAAACTCTTATTAGTAATGCTGCAATCGCCTCACAGTGTTAAACAAGGCTCTCTGACAAGGCGGATAAGCGTGAATCCGATTGGTAAGTGTGTTCAGCAAAACGTAACTGCCAATCACGGTTTGTAAGCGTGAGCGCCAAAACGTAACTACTAATCACGACTTGTAAGCGTGAGCGCCAAAACGTAACTGCCAACTTAGGTTTGTAATTCTTTGCTTGAAAGGCTGCGTTTATTAGCGTCGGTACTGGTTGCCTTGCTTGCACCTCACCACTTACTGGCAAATACCTTATCCGATGGCAGACCTTACAATTAAAACCTATAATAGTGAGTGTTAAGTCGATAATGCCCACTTAAGGTACAATTTAATGGATTTAAACTTCACTAAACCCAGCGAGGTGGTCGAGTTGCTTTGTCAGCGCTTGCGCAAAGAACGCCTTGCCCTGCAGATGACTCAGGCAGAGCTGGCGGCGCGTGCCGGAGTGGGTGTTAACACCTTGTCTAACTTAGAAAATGGTCAGAATACTAGCTTCGAAACCCTAGTCCGCATCGCCATGGTATTAGGGCGAGTTAAAGAGCTAGAAGCGCTCTTCCAACCAAAACTCGACAGCTTGGATGATCTACGGCGCTATGAAGAAAGCAACAAGCGCTATCGCGCTAGGAGGAAATCCTAACATGCCTGAAAAAATACACGTTTATTACGAAGGCTGGGGAGAATGCTGGCATTGGGGCACGCTAGCTTCATCGACCACACTAACGGGTCGCCCTTTGATCTTGTTTGAGTACAGCGATGAGGCCTTAAGTAAAGGCGTTGAGTTATCGTCTTATCTGCTACCGCTAAGCGAGACTAAGTTACGTAAAGATTTCCCCGCACATCAGCTAGGGTTACCGGGCCCCGTTTATGATGCCTTACCCGATGGCTGGGGAATGCTGCTGATGGATCGTTTGTTTAAGCGTAATGGCCTTAATCCCGCTCGCATCAGCCCTTTACTGCGGCTAGGTTATATTGGTGATAAGGCCATGGGCGCCATGTCGTTTAGGCCCGTATCGTTGGTGGATACGGCGACGCCTGAAGAAATCACTCTTGAAAAAATAGCGCAAGACGTACAAACGGTATTGAATGGTGAAGGCGGAGAGTTTTTACAGCAGCTCATGCTAATCGGCGGCTCACCACAAGGCGCTCGGCCCAAGGTATTGCTCTATCGAAACCCTGAAACGGGTATTTTTAGCACGGCTGAAACTGCGAATTCAGAAGCTTGGCTAATTAAATTTCCCGCTCAAGCAGAGCATCCTGAAGTTTGTGCGATTGAAGCTGTCTATTCTCAGTGTCTACGCGAGTGCAGCATTAGCACTCCCGACACATTGCATTTCAACTTACCAAATGGTCAGGCTGCGTTTGCCACTAAACGCTTTGATCGGCTAAAGGGTCTGCGCGTGCCTATGCAGAGCCTTGCTGCCTTTACCGGTGCTAATTACCAGTCTCTGGGCGCATTAGACTATGCAAATTTTTTACGGGCGACACAAATATGCACCAATGATGTTCGCGAAAAAACCAGCGCGTTTGAACGAGCGGTGTTTAATGTGGTATTCAATAACCGTGATGACCACCCTAAAAACTTTGCTTATATAATGTCAGCCAAGGGTCAGTGGCAGCTAGCCCCAGCCTACGATGTTACCTTTTGCGAAGGCCCTGGCGGCTACCATCAGATGGATATCATGGGCGAGGCGCTGAATATTAATCGCAAAATCATGGTCTCGCTCGGCGTTAAAGAAGCAGACTTATCACCCAGTGTGGCGGAAAATATTATTGACCGATACTGCGCTGTAGCAGAAGGCTTTAGCCATAAAGCGCAGAGCTTGTTTGGCAATCAAATAACGAAAGACACGCTGCAACTCATTCAGGGCCGCATTAACGAGAATATCAAGCTGCTTACAGCCTAAAAATTTAGCTGTGATGGCGATCTAGGCTAGCCGACTTATTGGTGCTGATTAGTTTTTGGCTTAGGTTGAATGCTCACCACTTACCCCACTGCTAATTTAGCGGCTTGCTGCCACATAAAAGCTGGCATGACTGAGTGAAGCCGCCAAGTAATGTTCATCGGCTGGCTGCCGATATGAGAAATATATTCCACTTCGCCAAAGTTTATAAAACCCATGGTAGCGCCGTATTCATCTTTACTCTGCTCGCGCACAAATAGGAATAGTCGTTTGCCAGTCTCTTTATGCTCAATATAACTTAGCCCCTTACCATGATCGGGCCGTGCGCTATTTTGGGATTGCCAGTGAAACAGCTGCTCATTAATGGCGTAGTCATGATACATAGTGGTGGGGGAAAACTGCTTTTCATTTTTATTGAGCGTCACAAATAACAGTTCAATATTTTGCTCCGCAATCATCAATACCCCTTCTCGCGCCGGCTTTTGATACTCGAATCTGGTCACGCCAAAGCCAGCTAAAACTTGCTCTCGGGTATAGCGGGCATGCCCTTTTAATGGATTTAAAGGAAGTTGCTGCAAATCGAATTGTTCGCGGTGAATACGATTAATCAGCACATCGAGTAGCTCTAACAATTCAATTTTTAGCGCGGGGTGATCAAGTGCGTTAAGGCTTTGTGCCAACGTTTTAAAGCCCAACTCTACACCGGTTTTTTGCCAAAAGTCATAATGACACATCACAGCATGGCGCTCGTCCATGGGCTCGGTTAAGGCGAAGTCATTCGCTGCTAAGCCACGTAAAAACTGCAGATAGCTAAAACAATCACAGCTCAAGAGCCGAGTTCTAATCGCGCGCTCGTATGCTTTGAGTACGACCTCATCAAATTCTTCTTGTCCCTCGCTGGCCTTCGCTTGGGCAACTAAGCGAGTCCAGCTGCCTCTTTTATAAATATCTTCCAGCGTTAAGTTTGGATTAATTTTTAAAAAATTCGATAGCGTTAATGGCAAGTCCGAATGAGAGGGAAACTGACGGATCAGGCCGAGCAAACGCGTTAAGTTTACCGTCGCTTGTCGGATGTTGCTCAACACCATTTCTTGGGTGCGCTTCGATAGCTCGATGCGACAGCCTAAGGGTGCGTGGGGAAAACCTTGTTTTATCTCATCGCTAATGGCGCGATTGGTTTTACCAACTAAGGATCTAAATTTATTGGCAAAGTCATATTCTGGCCGTGAGTTACCAACAAAATCTAATACTGTGCAGCACTCTTTGCCGTCGGACAGGCGCAAGCCTCGGCCTAATTGTTGTAGAAAAATGGTCAAGCTTTCGGTGGGCCGCAAGAACAATAGTGTGTCCACTTCTGGGATATCGACGCCTTCGTTGAAGATATCCACCACAAATAACACGTTAATTTGGCCAGAGCGCAATGCTTGCTGCTTAAGATGGCGCTCAGCACTGTTATCGCTGGTTAAGATGTCGCTGTTGATACCTTTGAGCAAAAACTGCTGACACATAAAATCTGCATGGGCGCGGCTGACACAAAACGCCAACGCCTTGATGCTACCGATATCGGTGACGATTTCTTGTAGGCTCTGCACTATCTTATTCAGCCGAGCATGGTTGTGAGTGTATAAGTTCGTCAGCTCAGCAATATCATAACGACCACGGCTCCACGGAATGCTGCGCAGATCTGTATCATCATCTACTGCAAAATATTGGAACGGACATAAATGACGGCGATTAATAGCTTCTGGCAAACGAATTTCTGCTGCAATCACACCACCAAAGTCAGCTAATATATCGCTGCCATCGTGGCGCTCCGGCGTTGCCGTCAGGCCCAATAAAATTTGCGGCGTGAAATACTCCAGTACGGCGCGATAACTGCTGGCCGCTATATGATGCACTTCATCGATCACTAGGTAATCGTAATAATCTGCGGATAACGACAGCTCTTTGAGCTGATTATTAAGCGTTTGAATAGAAGCGAACAACTGACGATAGTGCTCCGGTTTTGAACCGTCCACCCATAGCTCACCAAAGTTACCACTGCGTAACACCCCCCGATAGGAAGCTTGGGCTTGCTGCAGAATTTCTTGGCGATGAGCCACAAACAGAAATGTGGCGTCCGGCTTATTACGCAAGAATCGGGCAAAGTCGAAAGCTGAAATTAAGGTTTTACCGGTGCCGGTAGCCGCCACCACTAGGTTTTTGAAGCGCTGATGTAAATCACGCTCAACGGCTAGTTGTTCTAAGATTTCCTGCTGATGAGGAAAGGGGGTTAAGTCGAAAAAATAGGCATTGGTAGGAGCATAGCTGCCCCGCGCTTCGCGCAACGCAGTAGTGAGCTTAGCTTTACTTTCAGTATTACCATCAAACGTTTCAAAGTCATTTGAAGCCCAATAGGTTTCAAAGGTGCTCAGCGATTTTTCAATAATGTGCGGAATTTCTTGGGAAGTGATTTTGAGGTTCCACTCTAAACCGCTGGTTAGAGCTGAATGGGATAAATTTGAAGAGCCAATATAGCCGGTATGAAAACCCGTATCACGCAAAAACAGATAACTCTTAGCATGCAGCCGCTCACGCTGCGTGTTGTAGCTCAGCTTAACTTCGGTATTAGGCAAGCTGGCTAAAAACTCTACCGCTTTGGCATCGGTGGCGCCCATATACGAAGTGGTAATCACCTTAAGCTGGCGGCCGCTGCGGGTAAACTCTTCCAGCTCTTTACGAAAGATACGAATGCCAGTCCACTTAATAAACGACACCAGCCAGTAGATCTTATCGGACGACAGTATTTCTCGCTTTAGCTCAGTTTCTAATGACAAACCCGCGTTGCTACCGCAGAACAGCTCGCTTTGGGTTAAGCCCGTTAGCGGAAAAATATCCGCCACATATTTTTTAAGATCTGCTGCCACTGGATTGTCTAACTCATACAAGGCGGTAAGAATTTTACCTTGATTATCTAGCAGGTTTTCTTCAAAAAAGTCGGGATCATTAAGCTTGTTTTTTAGCCATAGCAACAGCTGGTTAGCTAGCTCAATTTGTAGCTCTAAGCGGTTACCTTCATGGGGATAGAGTCGACGGCGTGCTCTAAAACATCGCTCAAAAAGCGCGATAACCAAATCGATGCTTCAGCCGTTTCTAAGATCCGTTCACCCACATAAAATTTATCGCGGTTTAAACGTGAAGCAACGAGCTGTGTGATCAGCTGTTCGTAAATACCAATTTGCTGCATCAACTTTATCCTTGGGCTTGTTCGACTCCGATTAATGCAAGCTATGTTACCAAGCAATGATTTGCTTATAGTTGATTGGCGACACAATACCTTAAACTAATCGCCGACACGGATAGAACCTATACATCAAAACCTGCTGCGCATCACTTCGCCTACAAAACCCACTACTTAATAATCAAGAGCAGCTACTGACGTTCGTTAGGATGACGGCTTAAAAGGCAATACTCACCAGCGGCTTTGCTGCCTAAAGCTGGATAAAGGGATCTGCTAGCCGACCGTCTGCGCCAAGGATGGCGCGGCGGAGCCTACATGGAAGTATTTATAGCGAGTCGAAGGGGTAGGCCGTTTATTCAGCTATTCACAAGTAACGCCGCAACAGTGCTCTTACCCTTAAAGAGCAAAATACGAGATCCTGAAACGAGTTCAGGAGGACGGTAATAAAGATAAACACCGCTACTTATTGAGCTTTTCCCTTATCCATAATGCTTATATCTTGGCTTTATGCCTTTCAGATCTGATCATTATTTTTCCTTCATTTTTCCGTGTCTTCCGTGGCAAATAGGTTGGAATCACTAAAATCCAAAGCCAGCCCCTGAAACTTCGTCCTGCCGAGCTACGACCCGGTATCAGGATGATGCCGCGCACCATTTTACGGCTAAAGCACGTACCTACCTACAGCGCTAGTCTTTAAACGCGGCTCGCGCGGCGGCTGCCACCGGATTGAGTAAGGGAATATCAAATTGCGGTTGTAGTCGGTCAGCCGAGGCAGATAAGGGGCCACCGCCGAGAATAATCGCTTGGGCGCCGTCATGGATAGACTTAGTTATGGTGCTACTTAAGGCGGCATCTAATAATTGAGGGCTAACGAGTAGCGTTTGTGCATTGCCTTGAGTGACACGAGCACCGCAATACTGAGCACCTAACCCGAGTTCGGCTACTCGCGTGCAAAATGAAGCGAGTAACTCAGGATCTGGCGTAATAGTGACGATACTAAAGCGTTTATGATTTGCCGCTGCTTCAAGAAACACCGCCTCGCCAATCCCCAATACCGGAATCGACACTTGAGTGCGCAGCTCTAGTAAGCCTGGGTCACTAAAGGCAGCAATGATAATAGCGCTGCTTTTCTCTCGTCCTGTTAGCGCTTGAGCCGCCTCTAGACCCAGCGCTAATACGCCCTGCTTGGCCAGCTGCATATCGGCAGGCGTGGCCAATAAATTTGGCGCTTGAGTATTGGTTTTACCCATCACGCGCACGCCTAAGCCAAGCACGGTTTGTGCCTGCTCCACCATGATGGCTGTGGCGTCGCTATTACCGTTAGGGTTAATCAAGATCAGGTGTTTAATGGTGAGTTCCTCAAGATGAGCGTTAAAAACCACAGACTTTTCGCCACGGAATCCACAGAAAAATTAAGCCAAGATAAGATCGACAAGTGACTAAGACCTTTTATGGTAAGGGCTCGCCGCGTGTATGCTGGGTGTTTAACTGTTACCCCTTGAAGATTTATTTTGCTTAGTTTTTTCAGATTTGATCTCTATTTTTTGGTGGATTGCGTGTTCTTCCGTGGCAAATAGCTCTTAGTCACTAGCATCTAAAGCGAGATCCTGACGTGCGTCAGGATGACGGCATAAACATAAACCCGCTCTTTGTTTAGCTTGGTGCTGGGCGCTCGGCGCTGCTCTTAACCCATTAAGGCTTTTATCCTAGTTTTAGCTTTGCCAGATTTGATCCCTATTTTTCCTTCACTTTTCCGTGCCTTCCGTGGCAAATAGGTTTTAGTCCCTAAGATCTAAAGCGAGATCCTGAAGCTTCGTCATGCCGGGCCACGACCCGGTATCAGGATGGCGACTTACCCATAAACACCGTCTTTTGTTTAGCTTGGCGCTATGATTTTAACCTTTCATTTGCTCGTTGCTGCCTTTGCCAAACTTAGCTTGGTATTGCTCAAATATTTGCGTTTTCTCATCTAGTGGCAGGTGCGTGGTCTCGATGCCTTGGCTACCAAAGTCGCGCTGCAGGCGCTGATATAAATACTCGGTAGACCAACCAAAAACTTCGCCCACATCGTCATCGGCACAATACACTAACTTAGACACACCGGCTTGGATCATGGCCGCCATGCACATGGCACAAGGCTTGCCGCTGGCGTACATAGTACTGCCAGCAAACGAGCTGGTTTTATGCAGCTTACCAGCATTACGAATCGCCTGAATTTCCGCATGAGCGGTGCAGTCATGGTCGATATCGCTTTCATTAACGCCATCCGCTAATACCACACCGTCACGTACTAACAGCGCACCAAAAGGTTGGCCGCCACGCACTACGTTGTCACGCGCAAGCTCGATAGTAGTTTTAATAAAATCTAAATCTGACATGTTATTTATCTCTCCTTGTTAAGTGGCTTAGCGAAGAAGCTAGCTTAACTTAAAAAACCAGCTTTTTCAGTTACTTAACTTAATACCTATATAAATTATTATATTTTAACGAGCTGCTTGCCAGTGCGTTAAACACCCGTCATAAGTACGGCTATGGTTAATATTATAAAAAAAGCCCTCACTACAGAGGGCTTATTTTAGAGGCGCAGTTTAAATGGAGGTTATTAAAATTGCGCGTTGTGATACACGTTTTGTACGTCGTCAACGTCGGTAAGCAAATCAAGGAACCGCTCCATAAGGGCCACATCTTCACCATTAAGTTCGACTGTGGTTTGGGGCAGATATTGAATGCTGTCTACTTCGAAGTCGATATCGGGGAAGGCTTCGCTAAGCGCTTGCTTGGTTTTAAAGTATTCGGTTTGCGGCGCAAAAACGGTGATCATGCCCTCTTCACATTCTACGTCGGTTACGTCGACATCGGCGTTCATTAGCACTTCTAAAATGGCGTCTTCGTCATCACCGGCAAAAGCTAAAATGGCGCAATGATCAAACATATGACCCACGGTGCCCGAGGTGCCGATTTTGGCCTTAACCTTGTTAAAGCACACCCGCACATCACCAATAGTACGGTTAGGATTATCGGTTAAGCAGTCAACGATTACTAAGCAGTTGCCCGGGCCAAAGCCTTCGTAGCGGGCGGGTGAAAAGTCTTCGCCGGCACCACTGGTGGCTTTTTGTAGCGCTTTTTCAATAACGTGAGCCGGCACCTGATCTTTTTTCGCCCGATCGATTAACCCGCGCAAGCTTAAGTTGCCATCGGGATCGGCACCACCAGACTTAGCCACCACGTAAATTTCTCGGCCATATTTGCTATAAATTTTGCTCTTGGCATTGGCGGTTTTGGAGATGGAGTCTTTGCGGTTTTCGTAGGCTCTGCCCATGAGATGCTCTCGTTTATGAGTCTTAATAAGGGGCACAATTTTACACCTAGCCGTGCGCCAAATCTATTAATGGATAAGCCAGTCGCGCTGTCTAAAAAGTGCGCTGCTTTTCTCAATTTAGACTTCTATCTTAAGTGCTAACGTGGCGTCTTCTTCACTGCTTTGATAACGCTGGTGGATAACCTGCATGCGCTTGCTCATCGAAGGATTAGAGCCAATCCAGCACACTTCTCCTTGGCGCAGGCCAAGCCAGGCTTCAAACGCGGCTTGGCGACGAGCGCGCTCTCGGTCTTTATGACGGGGGCGAATAGGCACATAAGGCAACACCGCCGTAATATGAGGAATAATCGGGCGACGTGCTTTATCGGTAGCCGCAGCTTCGGTGCTCGGCGATGCAGCGTTAGGCGCTAAAGTGGGGTAAATAACAGGTATGGCCATAAGACTCTCCCTGAGATAAATAGCATCAGTGGCTAGCGAGCTAAAAAACGTTAATTAAAAACTGATCTATTACTGTTATAGATCGGCCGCGCTCTACTTTTCTATAGTGCTAAAGCTGTTTAACTATACGCCAATTTTTTTATTGTGCTGCAATCTTAAAAATACGCTATACCGACCTTAAAAAAGCACTAACTTCTGCTGCAATAAGCTGAGGGTGAGAAATAAAAGGCGCATGAGATGCTCGCTGTGCAATACAGTGTTGGCGATTATTAGGTGCCATTAAGGCTTCAATTAAGGGAATCGCTTGATAAGGCACTAAGGCATCAAGATGACCATAGAGTCGTAAACACGGCATAGTTAAGTTAAAAAGATGAGCGCGCAGGTCTACTTCGGCTAACAAGTTTAGCCCGCCCACTAAAGCTTGAGCTTGCGGTTGAGGCTTAGTGGCTAAACTGGTGCGTAATTGGCGAACATCGGCTTTAGCGTGCTCACTGCCCATGGCTTGCAGCGCTAAAAAGCGCTTAATCACCAACTGCGAGTCTTGGGCGAGTTGTTCGGCAAAACTCGCTAATACGTGGGGTTTAATACCCGGCCACTGCTCACGCGCCACAAAACAAGGGGAGCTAGCTAAGGTTAGTAAATGGCTAACGCGGTTGGGAGCTTGCAAGGCGGCCTGCGTTGCGACTAAACCACCTAATGACCAGCCTAGCCAAGCGGCGTGCTCTGGCACCACGTTTAATACCGCACTCGCCCACTCGTCTAAGCTGGCATTTAGGGGTAAAGCCGCACTATCACCGAAGCCGGGTAAGTCCACTATGTGGAGGCGAAAATGGCATGATAGTTGTGCCACTAATGGTTCCCACACAGCGCCATTCATTCCCCAGCCATGTACTAATACCAAGTCGGCCCCTTGGCCGTGGCATTCTACGTATACACTCATTATATCTTCCTCTCAATGCGGTGGCGTATGATAAGTCGGCTAATGACTGCTCTACAAGATGGTGGCGCTTGGCGAGCAACGTGGTGGTGGGGCCAATGTTTATTGTGTCGCCAGTCTTGCCAGCAGCAGCCGTTAATATGTCAACAATGTCAAGAGGAATTGCCGCTGCTCGCGCACACCTGTCGCTTATGCGGATTTACACTGCCAGTAGAAAACAGTGTATGCGGTCACTGTCAGCAAACACCTCCTCCTTGGCAGCGCATGCAAGTATTAGCAGATTTTATTCCGCCTTTTAGTGGTTTGATCCATGGCCTTAAATATCATCAGCAATCGTTAAATGGTCGTTTATTAGGGAAACTGCTGGCCATGCACATCACGCCTCCTTATCCAGAAGTGATTATTCCCGTGCCACTGCATTGGTGGCGCCAGTTACACCGCGGATATAATCAGGCGCAAGAAATTGCCCTTGGGCTGCAATCTCTACTCCCTTTAGCCATTGATAATGACAGCCTAAAACGCTCGCGCGCTACCGCGAGTCAAACTCATCTTAGCCGCAAAGAGCGCCAGCATAATTTGCACCATGCCTTTAGTGCTCGCCCTCTAAATTACCAACATGTTGCCTTATTGGATGATGTGCTTACTACCGGCAGCACCATGGCAGAGCTTACCCGTTTGCTACACCAACACGGAGTGAAAGTGGTAGAGGTGTGGGCGGTGTGTCGAACTTTAGATCATTAACTCAGTGCACAAAGCCGCTTGCTGTCACTATTCAAGCGCTGCCAACCAGAGTATGATAAAACTTGAGTTGTTTAGTCAGGTTTACGAGGTAGTTATGATTACGATTTCCGAAACCGCCCAGGAACACTTCTGCAAGTTGCTATCTCAGCAGCCCGAAGGCACCAACATTCGGGTGTTTGTGGTTAATCCGGGCACCCCTAGCGCCGAATGTGGCGTTTCTTATTGCCCACCCGATGCCGTTGAGCACGATGATCTGCATCTACCCTATAAAGGGTTTGAAGCGGTTGTCGATAAGCAAAGTGTCGCTTTCTTGGAAGATGCGGAAATCGACTTTGTGAGCGGCCAAATGGGCTCGCAACTCACGCTCAAAGCGCCTAATGCAAAAATGGCCCAAGTGCCAGAAGATGCGCCGCTTGCCGATCGCGTTGAGTATGTATTGCAGTCGCAAATTAACCCAGGCCTTGCCAGTCATGGTGGACAGGTAGTGTTAACCGAAATTACCCCAGACGGCCTGGCTATTTTGCAGTTTGGCGGCGGTTGTAACGGTTGCTCTATGATAGACGTGACGTTAAAAGACGGCATTGAAAAGCAGCTGCTTCAACAATTTGCTGGAGAAATTACCGGCGTGCGTGATGCCACCGATCACGAGCGCGGTGCGCACTCTTACTACTGATTATCAGTTAGTAATGAGCAGCAAAAAGGGAACCGTTTAGGTTCCCTTTTTTATTTATTTGTGAGGTGTGAGCCATTACAGAAAAACTTGGCATTGCGTTTTTTGCTTTTCACTAATCCCTAATCACCAGTCACTTAAAGCTATTCCGCTTTTCTATCACGACTCAGTAAATCAATGGCGGCCGCTTTGGCATCTTTGCCTTGATACAACACTTGATAGACTTGGTCGCAAATGGGCATTTCAACGTTATGGCGCTCGGCCAGTTGTTGAACTTCGGCGGCGTTACGATAGCCTTCTACTACTTGGCCAATTTCTGCCATGGCGGTAGCCACGTCTTTGCCCTGCCCCAGCGCTAACCCAAAACGACGATTCCGGGATTGGTTATCGGTACAGGTAAGCACCAAATCACCTAATCCCGCCATGCCCATAAAAGTATCTTGCTGGGCGCCTAATGCCACACCTAAGCGTTGTAGCTCGGCTAAGCCGCGGGTAATAAGGGCAGTACGTGCATTAGCACCAAAGCCAAGACCATCGGCAAGCCCGGCACCAATGGCAATCACGTTTTTAACGGCACCGCCTAATTGCAAGCCGACCATATCGTCATTTAAATAAACGCGAAATGAGCGACCGCAATGCAATAAATCCCCAAGCTCTTTACCAAAGGTATTATCGGTGGCCGCTAAAGCAATGGCCGTTGGCAAGCCTAAGGCCAGCTCTTTGGCAAAGGTGGGGCCCGAGAGCACCGCTAACGGCACCTGCTCACCTAATATCTCGCTAGCAACTACTTGCAATAGATTACCAGTATTAGGATCTAGGCCTTTGGTCGCCCAAGCAACTCGGCTATCGCTGCGTAAAAAGGGCTTTATTTGCTTTAATACATCGGCAAATACATGACTTGGCACCACAATTAATAAGTTGCGGCTGGCTTGCACCGCTTCTTTTAAGTCAGCGGTGAGCGTTAAGCTCTCCGGAAAGAGTGCATCAGGCAAAAAGACCTTATTGCAGCGGTCGGCGGCCAGCGTTGCTACCTGCTCGGCTCTGTGACTCCACAACAGGGTTTGATGACCATTGCGAGCTACCGCAATAGCTAAGGCGCTACCGTATGAGCCAGCACCCAACACTGAGATGGCGGCTGCATTAGGCATTAGGCATCCGCCTGCTGAGACTGCTGCTGTTGTTGGGCGCGCTGTACGTGGGCGGCAAACAAGGCATCAAAGTTAACGGGCGCAAGGTTGAGCTGAGGGAAAGAACCACGACCCACTAAGCTGCCCACAGTCTCACGCGCATAAGGGAATAATATATTAGGGCAAAACGCACCTAAACAATGCGCTAATTGCTGATCTTCCATATTCCCAATAGTGAAAATGCCTGCTTGCTGTATTTCACACAGGTAAGCGGTTTCATTTTCATTTAATACACAGGTGACAGTAAGTGTTAGGATCACTTCAAAGATATTATCGGCTAAGCGATTACTTTTAGTATCCAAGTCCAGCTTTATTTCAGGCTGCCATTCTTTTTGAAACACCACAGGCGTCGCGGGTGCTTCAAAAGACACGTCTTTTAAATAAATACGCTGAATTTGAAATTCAACCTGATTATCGGTTTGGGGTTGCGCTTCGCTTGCAGCACCGTTTATTGCATCAGTCATTAAGATATCCTTATTTAAAACGTAAGAAATTAGCGTTTAGTCACCGGTAAGTTTTGCGTGCGCCAATCCGACATACCACCGCGCAGTGCATAGACTTGGGCATAATCGGCTTTAGTTAGAACACGACCGATGCTGGTGGTAGTCATGCCGGTTTCACACACTAAGATAATCGGCTTTTGCTGATATTTTTGTATTTGGCTTAAGTCATTTGCTTTTAGCTGGCTGGCGGGCACATTAATGGCGCCACTAATATGACCTTTGCGAAATTCATCTGCATTACGAACATCTACCACCACCGCATCTTGCTTATTAATCAGCAATACGGCTTCTTGGGTAGGGATATTATGTACCTTGCTGAACTTAGTCATTACTGTCATGACAATAATCGCTGCGACTAAACCAATCCAAGCCACGACTAATAAGGTATTGTTTGCGAAAAAATCCAGATACTCTTGCATGTGCTTACTTCTTTTAGCGTCAAAATAGGGAAAAAAACGAGTATACATGGCGCATCGCTAAATAACAGCAGCCCGTTTATGATAACTATTGTCATTTATAAGTTCATGCTAAGCTTTAGCCATCTCGACAGCCCTTAGCTCAAGACCAAAATCGCAAGTGTAGTAGTATAAGTGCATTGCCTCTATCTCCTGCATCTCAAATATATAACAACATAGGGTTTACACTATGAACTCAACCAAAAAGCCCCTGGTGCTCATCATTATGGATGGCTGGGGCTATAGTGAACGAACCGAGCATAATGCTATTCACACCGCGCATACGCCGGTGCTCGATAATTTAATGAAAAACAGCCCGTCTATGCTGATCCATACTTCTGGCTACGACGTAGGCCTGCCTGATGGCCAAATGGGTAATTCAGAAGTGGGCCACGTTAATATAGGCGCTGGGCGCATTGTTTACCAAGAGCTCACCCGCATTGGTCATGCGATTGATAGCGGGGAGTTCTTTCGTAACCCCGCACTCACCCAAGCCATAGACGGAGCTGTCACTAACGGCAAAGCCGTTCATATTATGGGGCTGCTTTCTAACGGTGGCGTACACAGCCATGAAGACCAAATTGCGACCATGATTAAAATGGCCGCCGACCGCGGTTGTGAACATATTTATTTGCATGCTTTTCTTGATGGTCGAGATGTAGCACCGCGCTCTGCTCACGCCCCTTTGGCGCGCTTTTCGCAGATTTTTAAAGAGCAAGGTAAAGGTCGCATTGCTTCTATCGTGGGCCGTTATTTTGCCATGGATCGTGATAATCGCTGGGATCGCATCCAAGTAGCCTACGACTTATTAACTCAAGGCAAGGCTCAATTTCATGCACAAGATGCATTATCTGGCTTAAACGACGCCTATGGTCGCAATGAAAACGATGAATTTATTAGTGCGACAACCATAGGTGAGCCCGTCGCCATCAATGATGGCGATGCCGTTATCTTTATGAACTATCGCGCCGATAGAGCTCGTGAGCTTACTCGCGCTTTTGTAGAAGATGACTTTAGCCACTTTACTCGCCAAGCCCGCCCCGCACTAAGCAATTTTGTGATGCTTACCCAGTATGCAGCTGATATTGATACTGCTTGCGCTTATCCACCAGAGGCACTGCCTAATACCTTAGGCGAGTGGCTATCCAGCCACGGTAAAACACAGTTAAGAATTTCAGAAACTGAAAAATACGCACACGTAACGTTTTTCTTTAACGGTGGCCGTGAAGAATGCTTCCCTGGCGAACAAAGAGTAATGATCGCAAGCCCCAATGTTGCCACTTATGATCTACAGCCAGAAATGAACTCAGTATTACTGACTGACAAACTGGTAGACGCCATTAAGAGCCAAACCTTCGATGTTATTATTTGTAACTATCCGAACGGGGACATGGTGGGTCATACGGGGGTTTTTGAAGCTGCAGTTAAAGCCTGTGAAGCTATAGATACGGCAGTAGGACGAGTGGTTAGCGCCTTAAAAGAAGTGGGCGGTGAAGCCTTAATTACTGCGGATCACGGTAATGCCGAGCAAATGGTAAATCCCATCACTGGCCAAGTACAAACCGCACACACTAATCTACCGGTGCCACTGATTTATGTCGGCCGTGATGCTACGCCGGCCGCTAAGGGGCGCTTATCGGATTTAGCACCCACCATGCTACACTTATTAGGCATGGAAATCCCTGAGCAAATGACTGGCCAGCCGCTGATGCTTCTGAAATAATTAGCGCCATGCGCAACCAGCGAGCTCTCGCCTTATTCATGTTATTTAGTACCGGTCTTATGACCGGTACTTTCGCGTGGGCGAATGATAATGCGCAGCTAAAAAATGTTAAAAGCCAAATTAGCAGCCAACAACAAGACGTTGCGCAGCAGAAAAAACAACTTAGCCAATTGCAGCAACAATTAGCTAATGATGAAAAAGCCATTTCTCAACAAGCGCGCAAGCTTAACGAAACCCAGCACCAGCTTAAAACTAATGAGCGCGAGCTTGCTGAACTTGATAAAGAGCATGACATCCTTAATCAAGAGGCTCAGCAGCAAAAAGCCTTACTTGCCGAACAAGTACGCGCCTCTTATCAAAATGGCCGACATGATTATTTAAAGTTGCTGCTTAATGGCCAAGACAGCACCGAAATAGACCGCCTGTTGCACTATTACGCTCATTTAAACCAAGTGCGCGCCAATGCGTTACAAGAGCTGGCAAGCACCATGGAGCGCCTAGCCGCTAACCGCCGCCAAGCAGAGCAAAGTCGTAATCAGCTCAATTCGCTCTTAGCACAGCAAGAAAAGGAACAAGAAAAACTCAAAGCGCAGCAAAGTAAACGCAGTGCTACCGCTAAGCAGCTTAATGCCACGCTAGATAAAAGTAATCAGCGATTAGCGAGTCTTAAGCAATCGGCAGATAAACTCGAGCAACAAATTAAGGCCGCTATTGCTAAGGCGGCGCGAGAGCAAGCCGCCCGTGAGCGCGCGGAACGTGAAGCCCGAGAACGTGCTGAGCGCTTAGCAAAAGAGCGCGCGGCAGAAGAAGCGCGGGCGCGCAATGCCGGCCGTGAACCTTCCCGCCCCAGTGAAGTGCTAAGAAGAAAACCTGTAGTAGCCAAAACCAATGGTAACTTTGGAGGCTTAAGCAAAGGCACCCTACCTTGGCCGCTTAAGGGAGAATTAGTGCATCGTTTTGGGGGGGCTCGTACCAGTCAATTAGCGTGGAAAGGACTATTAATTGGCGCACCCAGTGGGCGCGAGGTCAGTGCCATTGCGAATGGCCAAGTTGTCTACGCTGATTGGCTAAGCGGCTTTGGCATGGTGTTGGTTATCGACCACGGTAAAGGCTACATGAGCTTATACGGTCATAACCAATCTTTGCTGTGTAACCCTGGCGATAAAATAAGCGCCGGCCAAGCGATTGCGCTCAGTGGCGCCAGTGGTGGCCAAAATAAGTCGGGCTTATATTTTGAAATTCGCTATCAAGGCACGGCCATCGACCCCCTACCTTGGTTACGCAAAGGGTAGCGCTGGCTAAAAACGCCGTACGCTATACGAGGGACGCGTTACGTTTACACCTAATACAGGAAAGTTCGGAGCAAGTCCGCCATAGTGGCAAAGAGCGGTGCTTGTGTTTAGCGTATAGCGCGTTAACAGGTGGCCATTTCTAGCTCATTAATCAGCCACATGGCTTGGGCTTTATTCTCCCCACAGACATCCTTCATGGCTTTAAAGCTGGCACATACGGCCGGGCGCTCTGGCTGACCAAAAATAGCACAGCGCATATCTGACATTAAATGCACACAAGGTATGCCGGCCGGCTTTCCTTGAGGCATGCCCGGCAAAGGGCCGCTAATACTTGGCGCAATACAACAAGCACCGCACTGACTTCTACATTCCATGACTACTCACTTATTTGCTGAACATGGGCCGCTAATTGAGAAACATGCTCGTCTTGCATTCCTAATTGGCGCAAAGCGTTATCTAAATTTAATAAATAGTCGCGATTCTCACCACTGGGCCCTTTCGCTTGAACAATTTGCTGGGCAATAGCTAAAAGCGGCGCTTCGCCTAGGTAGGCCTCACTATCTGCCGTAGCGATATAAACTAGGCCCGACACCTGAGTGGAGGGCGCACCACTTAGCTGCGATGATAAATAAATAGGAATAAGCTCACGCAAATAGCCATTTTTTTCTCTTATATCTAAGTCGGCTAATACCGCAGGCGTAATACGATAGGCCATGCCATCACAGCGCGCGCCCTCGTCTTTAATTAAGGTAACCACGCGCCCCGGCGATTGCACTGTACCTCGGTGATCATGAGAGCCGTGCCAAAAACGACGACTCCAGTTAAAAATAGACGCCGGGCGGCGCTCAAGATAAGCAAAGCCGGCCTTCCAGATAAGCGAGCCATAGCCAAATAACCAAAAAGAGTCACACTGGTCAAAATAACGCCTTTGGCTATTATGCTCGCGCGTATCAAAGCTCATCTCCCCTCCTGATGCCAAACTGATAACAAACTAGAAATAGTAACGTCTTATTACTAAGCGCAATCACTGCGCGCTGGTTTACTATAAAAAATATAAAAATTTAGCAGGCAAGGAGCGGCGACACTGGTATTGGTTACCTAGTTTAAATAAGCGGTTTAAGGCGAATAGCTGCGCTGAGGGCCTGCATGATAAACTGCGCTTTTTATGAGGTATTATTATGCGACTCACCATCCACAATGTTAAGCACATTCCCGCTCAGCACCATGCTCATGTAGCACTTATTTTAGAAGGCCAGCCCTTGCCAGAGCAGGCAGAGTTTTACTTAGCTACTTTTAACGACAAAGCCGTCGCACTCGCTTGGTGCGAGCAACAGCAACTCAGTTTTATCGCGGTGCGCGATATTACGCGCCGCCGCGGTATTGGCCAAGAGCTATTGCGGGTAATTAAACATGCCGCCAAGCAGCAAGGTTATTCGCAACTCACTTGCCAACCACAAGCTAAACCCAATCAACAAGCGGGCTTAGTCGCGTTTTTACAAAGCCAAGGCTTTAACGGCCAGACTCCAGTGCTAAGCTGTAACCTAGAGTAATTTCTAATACCGCTAAGGAGACTGCATGCAAACGCGAATTGAACATGACTCTATGGGCGAAATAACCGTGCCTGCTGACGCTTTATATGGCGCACAAACGCAAAGAGCCATCGATAATTTTCCTATTTCCGGACAGTCACTGCCGCCCGCGTTTATTGCCGCTGTGGCCAAGCTAAAAGCCGCCTGTGCTCATGCTAATGGCAAGCTTGATAGACTCGATAGCGCTAAAAGTGATGCCATTATTAAGGCCGCACACGCTGTGATGGCGGGTAAATATCCAGATGCCTTCCCAATCGATGTCTACCAAACTGGCTCAGGTACCAGTACTAATATGAACGTCAATGAGGTATTGGCTCACTTAGCCGCCGCCGAGCTTAAACAAAGCGTGAGTGCCAATGATGACGTGAATATGGGCCAAAGCTCTAATGATGTGATCCCCTCCGCGCTGCATGTGAGTTGTGCCTTGGCTTTATCTCGTGAATTAATGCCCGCCCTCTTAGAGTTAGAACAAGCAATATTAACGAAAGGCGAGCAACTAAAAGATCAGGTAAAAACTGGCCGTACCCATTTAATGGATGCGATGCCGCTGCGCTTTGATCAAGAATTAGGCGGCTGGGCCACACAAATACGCTACGGCGCACAGCGTCTAGAGGGCTTACAAAGCCGTTTACAACAGCTGGCTCTGGGAGCCACCGCCATTGGCACCGGCATTAATGCCGATCCTCGCCAAGCCCAATTAGCTTGTGATTATTTGAATCAAGAAACCGGACTTCATTTTTGCCCCGCCGACGATTATTTCTATAGCTTAAGTTGCCAAGATACGGCGGTTGAGCTTTCGGGTCAGCTAAAAACGCTGGCCGTGGCACTAATGAAAATAGCTAACGATTTACGCTGGATGAACTCAGGCCCGTTAACCGGCATTGGCGAAATACAACTGCCGGCGCTGCAGCCTGGTTCTTCTATTATGCCCGGTAAAGTTAACCCAGTGATCCCAGAAGCGGTGGCCATGGTGGCGGCGCAGGTAATAGGGCTAGATACTGCTAACACAGTTGCCGGCCAGTCTGGGAATTTTCAGCTAAATGTGATGCTGCCTTTAGTAGCAAATAATCTCTTGCATATGTTGGAGTTACTCAGTAATTGCGCACCGCTTTTAGGACAAGCGATTAGCGGCTTTAGCGTTAATCAACACCATATTGATGAAAACCTCGCTAAAAATCCTATCCTAGTCACGGCGCTTAATCCGGTAATTGGCTATGAAAAGGCCGCTAAAATAGCCAAACAAGCGTACCAAGAGCAAAGAGCCATAGTCGATGTTGCCCAAGAGCATACGGATATTTCACTCGATGAATTACACAAATTACTGGATCCCGCAGGCTTAACTCGCTAGAAAGCATGAAGCTGCTGGCTATTTTTTACAGCAAGTGGTGGGTTGAAGGATAACGCACAGAAGCACAACGTTAGGCACAAAAAAAGGGATGCCGAGGCATCCCTTTTTCACTCCAAGCGAAGAAGAAGTTAGAAGCTGAGTCTTCATCTTTACCTTGGCGCGCGGCTTATAAAATAATATCTTTTATCGCTTGGCGCTTGCGTGACAATATATGAGTAGAGCGGATCCGACGCACAGTACGGGATTTACCGCGGATCACCAAAGTTTCAGTGTGCGCATATACGCCGTCACTGCTAATTCCCTCTAGTAAGTCCCCTTTGGTAATACCGGTCGCGGCAAACATCACGTTGTCGGTACGCGCCATATCTTCCAGTTTTAGTACTTCACCCACTGCAATGCCCATTTCTTGGCAGCGCTTCACTTCTTGTTTACCAATCGCGATATTTTCTTCGGTGGGCTCTTTAACTTCATAGCGAGGAATTAATCGCGCTTGCATATCACCATCCAAAGAGCGCACCGCAGCCGCAGAAATAACGCCTTCTGGTGAACCACCGATGCCGTATAACATATCCACTTCACTTTCTGGCACGCAGGCTAAAATAGAAGCCGCCACATCCCCATCTGGTATAGCAAATACGCGCACACCTAAAGCTTGCATAGTCTTAATTATTTTGTCGTGGCGCGGCTTAGCTAAGGTGATCACCGTAAAGCGTGAGAGTGGCTTATTTAAGGCTTTAGCTACGGCTTTAATATTTTGTTCAATCGACTTAGTTAAGTCGATAATGCCTTTCGCGCCTGCGCCAACAATTAGCTTTTCCATGTACATATCGGGCGCACGCAAGAAAGCGCCTTTCTCACCTACGGCAATCACGGCAAGCGCGTTAGGCTGACCCATGGCGGTCATGCGAGTGCCTTCAATGGGGTCTACGGCAATATCAACTTCTTCACCGCCAAGCCCTAATTTTTCACCAATATAAAGCATAGGTGCTTCATCAATTTCACCTTCACCGATAACAATTTCGCCATCGATGTTTATTTCATTTAATACATGGCGCATGGCTGCAACGGCCGCGCCATCTGCGATATTTTTATCGCCTCTTCCCAACCACTTATAGCCGGCTAGTGCCGCTGCTTCCGTGACTCGAGAGAACTCTATGGCTAATTCACGTCTCATGATATTTCCTAGTGTTCAAATACCCGCCGAGGCGGATTACTTGTCTAATATACGCTGCTGCAAAATACGATAGACGTCAGGAGTTTCTTCTTGTTCTGATACGCAAACGTCTAAGTCATGCAGTCGACCATCTTGGATACCGTAAACCCAACCATGTACCGACAGCTCTTGGCCACGTTGCCAAGCATGCTGCACTATGGTGGTGCGGCATAAATTTGCGACTTGCTCTACGACATTAAGCTCGCATAAGGCATCTTCCCTTAGCTGCTCATCTTCTATTCCGAGTAAGTCTTTGCGATAACGCTGATATAAGTCTTTTAAGCTGGCTAACCAGTTATCGATTAAGCCTAGCTCTGCATCACCCATGGCCGCTTTTACTCCACCACAGCCATAGTGTCCGCAAATGATAATATGCTTCACTTTCAGCACTTCTACCGCATATTGTACCACCGACAAACAGTTAAAATCGGTGTGCATTACCAGGTTAGCCACATTACGATGTACAAAGACATCGCCCGGTAGCAAACCCGTTAATTGGTTAGCAGGAACGCGGCTGTCTGAGCAACCAATCCATAAATATTCTGGTGCCTGTTGTAAGGCGAGCTTTTCAAAAAAAGCCGGATCTTCGGACTTAATACGCTCAGACCAGTCTTGGTTATTGTCAAACAGCTGCTTTAATATTCTCATGGGAGTTCCTACTTTTTTCTTTTTTAGAATAGATAATCGGCGGAAAAAAAGGCCCCGCGAGGCCTTTTATACGACCTTATTATCACTTAAGAATCCATGGCCGCTTTCAGCTTTTTCAGCGCGCTTTTCTCAAGTTGGCGAATACGCTCTGCAGACACACCGTATTCGTCGGCGAGCACTTGCAGTGTGGTTTTATCGTCTTCGTCTAACCAGCGCGCTTGAATGATATGTTGGCTACGCTCATCTAGGGTAGCTAACGCAGCACGCAGCCGGCGATTACTGGTTTGCTCCCAGTTATCCGCTTCTACTTGATGCGCCACATCCGAGCTGTGGTCTTGTAAATATTGCACCGGAGAAAATTGGCTATCGCGATCATCTTCATCTGCAGACAGATCAAAAGCGGGATCTTGTGCGCTCATGCGCGACTCCATTTCCACCACTTCTTCGGGGCGCACGCCTAAATTTTCAGCCACCATTTCTACTTCGGCTTGGTTAAACCAACCGAGGCGTTTTTTGGACTTTCTTAGGTTAAAGAATAATTTACGCTGGGCTTTAGTGGTAGCCACTTTCACTACCCGCCAATTACGCAATACATATTCGTGGATCTCAGCTTTAATCCAATGCACGGCAAAAGACACTAAGCGTACCCCCACATTGGGATCAAAACGCTTAACGGCCTTCATTAGGCCAATATTGCCTTCTTGAATTAAGTCCGCTTGAGGCAAACCATATCCCGAGTAGCCGCGGGCGATATGCACCACAAAACGCAGATGAGACATAATCATCTGGCGAGCAGAGCTTAAGTCACCTTCGTTAAATAAGCGCTCAGCCAGAGACTGTTCTTCTTCGGCGCTTAACACAGGTATGGTATTTACTGCCTGAATATAGGCCTCCAGGCTACCTTGAGGAACCAAGGCAAAATGGCGCTGAAAATCTGTTGTCATTGCACTCGTATTCATTATTACATGACTCCGTATTAAGGCGCTAAGCAGTACCGGCGCTAATTTGGCCCAACGGGATAAGTACTGCGTAGTGCATAGCGGAAAATGTAGCTATTAAAGACTAGAAACCAAGAGCTGGCTTTAATGGGCGTATATAAGACCATATTTACCCTATAAAGTTCAACTCAGTTAAGGCTTTTAGCTAGGTTCTATGGCTCGTATGTGACGGTGTACCGAAAAACCCGATGCTAATAGGCTCAATAAGGTACCGGTGAGGATCACCAATAAGCTCTCTTCTAAGTTTAGACCCAATAAATTAAACTCACTCTGATATAAGTCAGCTAAAGAAGTTACTTTATGACTGAGCCAAAACACCATGACTAAGGTTAGCCACCAAGCGAGCAAACCACCAATAATACCATACCAAAGCCCCACATATAAAAAGGGGCGCTGAATAAAGCGGTCGGTGGCACCCACTAACTTCATGACTTCAATTTCATAACGACTATTAAGAATATTAAGGCGCAGCGTATTGCTCACTACCAATAATACTCCCGCTAATAATAACGTCGCCATCCCCACCACTACTTGGCGCAATAGATCGACGATACCAGAAAGACGTGCCAACCACGCCATATCAAGGCGCGCGGTTTCAACTATGGGCTCTGCATTCATATCAGCTAATAATAATTCGGCGGCATCGGGCGCGCGCCCCGTTTCTGATAGATTTAAAATTAACACCGCCGGCAAAGGATTGTCGGCCAGTAAATCCAGCGCTTCAGAAAAGCCCGCTGCCCCTTGAAAATCTTTTAAACCCTGCTCGGCACTAATATAAGTGACATTGGCAATATCGGCTGATTGCGCTAGCTGCGTTTGCAGCTTAGTGATTTGCTCTTCAGTGGCATCTTGTTGTAAATAAAGACTAATTTGCGCCTTACTTTGCCAAACCGCACTAATAGACTCAGCGTTTTTAAGTAATACATAAAAGCTAGCCGGTAGAGCAAGACTCACGCCTAAGACGGCTATGGTCATTAATGAGCTCAACGGGGTGCGCCAAATTTCTCCTAAACTAGCAAACAGTTGGCGGACATGATCGGCAACATACATAGCAAAACGCTGCAACACAGATAATTTATGGCGGCTCATAGCGTGGTCTCCGCAACCAGTCTGCCTGCACTTAAGGTCAGTGTTCGGTGGCGTTGTGCATTAATAAGCCCAGTGTCATGGGTGGCAATTAATACACTCACGCCCACGCTGTTAAAGGCTTCAAACAAGCGTAATATCTCCATGGACAAGGCCGGATCTAGATTACCCGTCGGTTCATCGGCTAATAAGAGCGAAGGTTTATTCACAATAGCGCGAGCAATTCCCACCCGCTGCTGCTCACCGCCCGATAACATTAATGGAAAGTACCTGTCTTTGCCTAACAAGCCTACTTTATCTAACGCAGCCGACACTCGCCGGCGAATATCATTATGGTTATAGCCTTCAATAACGAGCGGCAGCGCGACATTATCAAACACAGTGCGGCCATTAATAAGATGATGGTCTTGAAAGATCATGCCAATACGTCGGCGCACATAAGGTATATGGCCACGGCGAATACGACTCACATCTTGACCATTAAAAAATACTTGGCCGTCTGTGGGTCGCTCCATCACACTAATTAGCTTAAGTAAGGTACTTTTTCCGGCACCGGAATGGCCCGTTAAATAGGCCATTTCACCTTTGCCGATATCAAAGCTCACTTTTTGTAGCGCTTGAAAGCCGCCACTATATACCTTGCTTACCTGCTCAAAGCGGATCATTTATTCATCCTGACTGAAAAGGGCATCAATAAAGTCTCGAGCAACAAACGGACGTAAGTCGTCAATTTGCTCGCCCACGCCAATATAGCGAATTGGAATGCTAAATTTATCGGCTACCGCAAAGATAACGCCGCCTTTCGCAGTCCCATCTAATTTGCTTAAAACAATGCCACTAATAGGCACCGCCTCATTAAATATCTTGGCTTGGCTCAGTGCGTTTTGCCCAGTACCCGCAT
Organism: Oceanisphaera avium; assembly: GCF_002157875.1. NCBI lineage: Bacteria > Pseudomonadati > Pseudomonadota > Gammaproteobacteria > Aeromonadales > Aeromonadaceae > Oceanisphaera > Oceanisphaera avium. The sequence continues at coordinate 2,368,428 of NZ_CP021376.1, read as the reverse complement.
CTAGGGTTAATAAAATTTCGTGAGGTGCAGCACTATCTATTTTTTGCATCACACGCACCACTTTTTTCAGCTCGTCCATAAGGTGAGACTTATTTTGCAAACGCCCCGCCGTATCCACTAGCAATACATCCACTTTACGTGCTTTTGCCGCTTCTACGGCATCATAAATAACAGAGGCGGCATCGGCCCCCGTGTGCTGAGCAATAACCGGGATTTTATTACGCTCACCCCATATTTGTAGCTGTTCTACAGCGGCCGCGCGAAAGGTGTCTCCTGCCGCTAACATGACCGACTTACCTTCGCTTTGAAATTGGCGTGCTAACTTACCGATAGTGGTGGTTTTACCCACGCCATTCACGCCAACCATTAAGATAACATAAGGAGTAGGTGCGCTCTCTATCACTAAAGGTTGTTCAACCTTATGCAAAATAGCGGTCATTTCTTCTTTTAATAGCTCATACAAGGCTTCGCCGTCTTTAAGCTGGCGACGATTTGCTTGGCGCGTTAAATTATCAATAATCGCAAGGGTGGTTTCTACGCCTAAATCTGCCGTTAACAGCTGTGTTTCTAGTTCTTCAAATAAGTCATCATCAATTTTCTTGCCGCTAAATAAGCCAAAAAAACCGGATCCTATATTTTGACGGGTTTTAAGCAATCCGCTTTTTAGCCGCGAGAAAAACCCCGCCTTAGGCGTTGCCATTGATAGCGCTGCTTGTGCTTCAGCTTCTTCAGCTGCACGCTGCTCTTCAGCCTCTGCCGCTAAGCGAGCTTCCTCGGCTAAACGCTGTTCTTCTGCCGCTAGACGAGCCTCTTCGGCTAAACGCTGCTCTTCGGCCTCTGACGCTAGACGAGCCTCTTCGGCTAAACGCTGTTCTTCGGCTTCTGCTGCTAGGCGAGCTTCCTCAGCTAAACGCTGCTCTTCGGCCTCTGACGCTAGACGAGCCTCTTCGGCTAAACGCTGTTCTTCGGCTTCTGCCGCTAGGCGAGCTTCCTCAGCTAAACGCTGTTCTTCGGCTTCTGCCGCTAGGCGAGCTTCCTCAGCTAAACGCTGTTCTTCGGCTTCTGCCGCTAGGCGAGCTTCCTCAGCTAAGCGTTGTTGTTCGGCTTCTGCCTTAAGGCGTGCCTGTTCGCTTTGCTGTGCATCTTGTTCTTCGTTTATGCCTGGCTGCTCTTTGCTTTTACCAAGACCTAACCAAGAAAAAAAACCTTTTTTTGCCATTATATTATTACTCACCAATGTCGGGGGGAGATTAGAGCTGGCCGTAGCCCTGTCCCTTCTTTAGAATACACAGCACCTTGAGGGTGCAAAACCGCTCTCATACTAGCACTTTATTGAAAGACGGCGAAACGTGATGGCAAAAGCAAAACCTGTAAACAAGGCCGCTGTGGCTACCGGACAAATTCGCTTAATTGGCGGCCTATGGCGAGGGCGGAAATTACCCGTTCTAGATAGTGTAGGCTTGCGCCCAACGGGCGATCGTATTAAAGAAACATTATTTAACTGGTTAATGTTCGATATTCGCCAAGCACACTGCCTAGATCTATTTGCCGGCAGCGGCAGTTTAGGTTTTGAAGCGCTATCTCGGGGCGCCGCTCAAGTGGTACTGGTGGAAAAAAGTCCGCAAGTGGCCACCCAATTAAGGCAAAACTTAGCCAGCTTGCCCGCAGCACCCGCCACTGTCCATCAACAAGATGCGCTGCAGTTTCTACAAGGCATTGCGCAGCCCTTTGACGTGGTATTTTTAGACCCACCTTTTCACCAGCAATTGTTAAGCGATGTTTGCCAATTATTAGAAGCAGGCGGTTGGCTTGCGCCCAACGCTAAGATCTATATAGAGCGTGAACAACTTGCGCCGATATTACCTGCTAACTGGCAGCTATTAAAAAATAAGCAAGCCGGTCAAGTTTCCTATCAACTTTATCAAAGAGAAGTCGTGTCATGAATATTATCAATCTCGCCATGCGTTTAATTATGTTGTTATTTTGGTGTGGCGTTATTTATGCCCTAGTAGGCTCAGACTTTCAGGAAGTGGGCTCAATGCCCTTGATCTTAGGCGGCGTGGTATTAGTGATGCATCTTATGCAGATGTTAATGCTAAAGCAGGCTTCACAATATTTAGAGCTCACGGCTAAAGATTATCTGGCAGTGTTAGTCTTTGGCTCCTTTGCTATGAATCATCATCGCGCTCGTTTAAAAGCCATTTCTGAAGAAAATAAAAAAATTAACGCCGAAAATCGTCAAAAAAGACAACAGAAGAACGATTAATCAGTAAATTGTGGCGCCTCTTGCCCACATTGCCAACACACTTCAAAACTGCCGTCATTGTGCTCGCCACAGTGTCGGCAATGCCAAGAGTGGGTATAGGGTTGCTGATACGCTAATAATATCTGTTTGGCAGGTACCAGATGCTGAGCTTGAACCAGCACTGTGACTTCAATGGCGCTCACAGGTAACTCACCTACCGCGCCGGCTAATGCTTCGCCTTGTAGTTGCACTGCAATTCCCGACACCTCCAACGCGCCTTTTAGCATATGCGCCTCTAAGCTATTGGCTGCTTTATAAATAGCGTTCCACTGCGCCATATCATCTACCTAATGAGTAAATTAAGGGTGATTTTCACAAAAGAAAAAGGGGATGACAAATGTCATCCCCTTTTGGGTTGTCGTTCGGCTCAAATCCTTAAACCAATATTGCTCCCTGCAATCCTTGACGTAGTACCTTGTCCTTAAGGCGGTTCCTCATACCGTTCCATCGGCGTGTCCTGTGTCATCCTGACTGCGACTCATCCTGAGTTGCGTAACGTCTCCATCCTGGAGGTGTCCTACTCCGCTTCCTGCGGGGTTCCTTTCGCCTTACATGGCAAGCCTGTCTTCCTCACGGGCTTACTTGCTCCTTGCATGACTAACTATACAGCAAACACCTTGCTTCTCAAGATAAGAACCGGCTTTGCATTTTGCGAATAAATCATAGTTTAAATTTAAGTTATTGATATAAGTAGGCTTTATTATAAGCAGGCTAATATTACCTCTGAAGTATATGTCATCACTGTCGCTACATTACGCTTTAGCTTACAAGGACTATGGTCAATGTCTTACAAAATAATGGCTAGTATAAAAACATAGCCCCCAGTGAATTCCACCACTACCATAAGAACACTGGTTAATAAGGAGCAATATGATGGCGGCATTATCTCACCCAAGCGCGTTGGTCACCTCCACTTGGTTGGCAGAACACTTAAGTGATCCTCAAATAAAAATTTTAGATGCCAGCTGGCATATGCCGGCTACGGGACGCTCGGGTCGCGATGAGTGGCAACAACTGCGTATTCCCGGCGCACAGTTTTTTGACTTCGACCAAGAAATTGCTGATCAAAATACTCACTTACCACACATGTTGCCAAGCCCTGAGCAATTTTCTCAACAAGTAGCAGCCTTAGGCATCAGCAACCATCATAAAGTTATTATTTATGACAGCTTAGGGATATTTGCCGCTCCTCGAGCATGGTGGATGTTTAAAGCCATGGGCCATGAAGACGTTGCCGTATTAGATGGGGGGCTGCCAAGTTGGCAAGCGCTAGACTTACCCACTGACACCGCGCCCCCTTCCAAGGCCCACGCTGGGCAGTTTATGGCCCGCCCTCAACCTCAGTGGCAAGTTAACGCCAGTGAGGTACAAAACGCCCTAGCGCAAGATGATTATCAAGTGCTGGATGCTCGCAGTTTAGAGCGCTTTAGCGGTCAGGCTCCCGATCCCAGAGCAGGAGTGCGCTCAGGTCATATGCCAGGCGCGACTTGCTTACCCTTTAACCAACTTTTAGAGCAAGGACACTTCTTACCTAAGGCGCAATTGGCCAAAAAATTAGCGCCAGTTTTAAAGCCAGAGCAACGCCTAATTTGTAGCTGTGGCTCAGGCGTCACTGCCGCTATTATCGCCTTGGCTGCCTATATTACGGGGCATAAAGCCATTGCGGTGTACGACGGCTCTTGGACCGAATGGGGATCGCGGACAGAATTACCAATAGTGACTGACGCACCGGCGTCTCCCTAAACACTCCACCAACAAAAAGCCCGCCAATGGCGGGCTTTTTAGACACACTTTCCATTTAAGGAGTTACTGTTTCGTCTTTAGCAACCGGACGCGCCGCAACACCCATTTTTAGTGCCAGCCAAATAACTAACACTAAACAAATCATCACTGAGAAAAAGTTAGTGCCCATTTCTGGAAACTCGGTACGTAATATGGCGGAATAGCCAAACACACCTATTAAGAAAGCAAGCAAGGTGCATAAGGGGGTATCACCTTCCATCGGCACCGTTAGATATTCCTTATAAAGCATGCGTGCTGCCAGCACTAAAGCGATGATAGGGAACAGTGAAAACGCCACTTGGTGCACACTTAATGCGGCTAACGTGCCGTTACCACACAGGCCGACAAGTAACGCGAGTAAGATAGGTTTGCGACGAATATTCTTAGTTACTGACATGGTCATCCTTCCTAATATAAGGCTTATAGCCTCTTTGCTTTATTGTATGCATCTGCGCCCTTGGCAATGATTCGCAGTTGCAAGGTCATGCGTTCGGCCAACGCCGCCCGCTCATTTTCGTTCATATCCAGTGCATCTGCTCCGGCACTAAATACAATGGTGACCATAGCTTGGGCCTGCATTTCTGCATAACTTCGGCTAGTTTGCTGTTTTTCTTCTAAATAATCGGTAAGTTCTGCGGTAAAGTGCTGAATTTCTCGCGCCACTGCTTGGCGAAAAGCCGCCGAGGTACCGGAGCGCTCGCGCAGTAATAAACGAAACACATCGGGGCTGCGTTCAATAAACTCCATAAACGTTTTTATTGAAATTTGAATGACGCTGCCCCCATCCGCAATGCGCTGTCGTGCTTGGCGCATTAATTGGCGCAGAGTAAGACCGCCTTCATCAACGAGCGTCAGCCCAAGCTCTTCCATATCTTTAAAGTGGCGATAAAAAGAAGTGGGTGCAAGCCCCGCTTCCCGCGCCACTTCTCGTAAACTAAGACTAGAAAAGCTTCGTTCTGCGCTCAATTGTTTAAAAGCGGCGTCAATTAGCGTACGACGGGTTTTTTCTTTTTGTGTAGCGCGAATACCCAAGACACACCGACATCTCACCTATTAATGACGCCGATCATACCCCTTTGTCGGCGCGCGGTCAGCCCCGATTGCTCACTTTTTGATTAACTAAGAACAGAACAGAATGAGCGCGACAATTTAAAGGCCTCGATTGAATCAAATTAATCGTATTGGACGTAACTCACTTATTTTTTAAAAAAGTAATGACACGCCTACAACAAGGTCAGCCAGATATTTTCCTGAAAAAAGACGCAGTTTCCCCTATATTGCCTAGCGTAGACGGCACGAGCCAACGAATAAAGCGTTAGGTGAGCCGAGCAATATCAAAAATAATATAAAAACACCCAGAGCAGCAGGAGTAAGCAGTGGAAAAAAGGGCGCAATTTAGTAGCAAACTCGGGTTTGTCATGGCTGCCGCTGGTTCGGCTATTGGAGTGGGGAATATTTGGGGCTTTCCTACTCAAGCGGCCAGTAATGGCGGCGCCGCTTTTTTACTTATTTACTTATTATTTATTTTTCTATTAGGCTACCCCATGCTGGTCGCCGAGATCACTATAGGTCGCTATGGTCAAGCGAACCCCTTTCGTGCTCTACAAAAAACGACGGCTGCGGGTAACGGTCGTATTATCGCAGGCTTAGTAGGACTGGCTTCTATTATTACGGTCAGTTTTATTTTTACTTTTTATGCCATCGTCTCCGGTTGGTTTATGGCCTATGCCTTAGCGCCCATCGCTAATGTGGTGGGTGCCAATGAGACTGCCTCTTGGTTAACTGACTTCTCAACCTCGCGAAACTTAGTGTTTACTTTATTATTTGCGCTACTGAGCTTGTATGTGGTGAGTCGCGGCTTAGAGCAAGGCATAGAGAAGTGGTCTACCCGACTCATGCCGTTATTGTTTTTAATGCTGATCTTACTGACCGGCTATATGTTGCTACAACCAGGCGCGAGCGAAGGTTTAAAAGTCTATTTGGTGCCGGATTTTTCTCGGGTATTTAACCCTAATGTGCTGATTGGCGCCTTAGGCCAGAGCTTTTTCTCGCTATCATTAGGCGCAGCCGTAATGATGCTTTATGGCTCTTACTTAAATCGCCAAGCCAATATCCCCGCCTTAGCGGCGCAAGTGACCTTACTCGATACCAGTGTGGCTTTTATGGCCGGTTTATTAATTATTCCTGCTATGTATGTGGCTCAGCATAATGGAGTCACCATTTTCGCAGAAGATGGCAGCTTACTTAGCTCAGATACCCTAGTCTTTTCGGTGTTACCTGCCTTATTCGACACTATGGGTGCGGCTCAATATCCCATCGCATTAGCTTTTTTCCTGCTGATGATAGTGGCCGCGCTTACGTCGGCAATTTCGATGCTAGAAGCGCCTGTTTCTTTAGTATTGGAGTCGAGCGCCCTCTCGCGAGTAAAAGCGACTTGGATAGTGACCACCATTTGTACGCTATTTAGCGTGGTGATCGTCTTTAATTTTGCCAGCATGTTTGGCTTAGTGATCACCGCGACCACTCAATATGCTCAGCCCTTAGTGAGTCTGTGCATTACGCTATATGCAGGCTGGGTGTGGCGGCGCAATGCGGTGTTAAAGGAGATGCAAGAAGGCAATCCGGAACTGGCTCAAGGTCTATTTTGGAAAATTTGGCCTTGGTATGTACGTTTCATCTGTCCGGTATTAGTGCTGGTAGTCATTATCCAGTCATTTAATTAACAGAACGCGGTATGCCGTACGCTTTACGCCTGATGACGTACCGCATACGGCGGATAACGTAAGACGGGCGGTCTGGTCCTCTCACCATTTACGCCTCACGCGCTTGCAGCCAGTGTTAGCAAAAAGGCATAGTCGCGCGCTAGCTCGTGATAAGCCTCAAAGCGGCCAGACTTACCGCCGTGACCGGTGGTCATATCGCAGTGCAGCAGTAATAAGTGATTATCTGTTTTTAACTCACGCAGCTTAGCTACCCACTTGGCCGGTTCCCAATATTGTACTTGTGAGTCATGTAAACCTGTGGTTACCAGTAAATGTGGATACGCCTGCGGCTGCACCTGATCGTAGGGACTATAAGATTTAATGTAGTGATAAAACGTTGCCTGTGCTGGATTGCCCCACTCATCAAACTCACCTGTGGTCAGCGGAATAGTTTCATCTAACATGGTACTTACCACATCGACAAATGGCACCGCTACCACAGCACCATGATAAAGCTGCGGCGCCATATTAAGTACCCCAGCCACCAATAAGCCACCGGCACTGGCGCCGTTTGCATACACGCGATTTTTATCGCCATAGCCTTGCGCCGTTAGGGCTTGGGTTACATCAATAAAATCATTAAAACTATTAAGTTTGCTTAGCAAACGGCCTTGCTCGTACCAATCACGTCCTAATTCTTCACCGCCGCGTACATGAGCAATGGCGTAGACAAAGCCTCTATCTAACAAACTTAGTCGCGCCGCACTAAAGTCTGAGTCCATACTGGCGCCATAAGCGCCATAGCCATAAATTAATAAGGGGTTGGCACCTTTAGCTGCGCTTTGGTTAGCCGCTTTATTAAATAAGTCCGCTCGGTACACCACAGACACGGGCACTTTTACCCCATCTCTTGCGCTTACCCACAGCCGCTCACTACAATAATGACTCGCCTTAAACTGCTCGCCTGCGTAGTCGCGCTTAAGCTCGCGGCGCTCTTGAGTGTGCAGATTAATTTCATAAAGAGTAACGGGTTGGGTCATGGATGAATAGCCGTAACGCAACCAAACGCTGTGAGGATCGGCATTAATATCAAGCCAAGTTACATAGGTAGGATCATCAAAACGCAGCGTATACTCAATAGCGCCTTCTAACTGCAGTTGACGAAGCTGAGTTAAGCCTTGGCTGCGCTCTTCTACGACTAACCAGTCATTAAATAGTGTAAAGCCCTCTAACAATACCTCGCTGCGCGGCGCGATTTTGGTATGCCATTGGCTAGGAACAGTGGTCAGTGTGGGGGTTTCATATAGACCAAAGTTCGCACCGTCTTTATTAGAGCGGATATAAAAAGTGTCTTGAAAGTGCTCTACTTCATACTCATGTTCACGCTCACGCGCTAAAAAGAGTTGCGTTGCTTGGTGCGGAAAATTTGCCGATAACAGGTTGATTTCACTACTTAAAGTGCTCCAACCACCGATAATGATATAGTCTTGAGAGCGACTTTTATAAAGGCTGGTATAAAAGCTCATATCCGTTTCTTCATAGACTAAAACATCTTGGCTTTGCGCTGTGCCTAACGTGTGGCGATACACCCGATAAGGCCACAACGTGTCTTGGTCCTGATAAACATAAAACAAGGTTTTATTATCATTCGCCCACACTAAGTTCCCTGAGGTATTTTCTAACACCTCCTCAAAAAGTGCCCCCGTTTGCAGCGACTTAATGCGAATTTGATAATGGCGGCGCGAGATAAAATCCTCAGCAAAAGCTAACAGCTGCTGATCTGGGCTTATCGCAACTTGAGCAAGCTCGTAATAATCCGCACCTTGGGCACGAGCATTACCATCCAGTAATAGCGCCACTTGCTCAGGCTTACCTTCGGGGTAGCGCTCAAAAAGCGCATATTCCAACCCTTCTTGATACCGACTTTGATAGCAATAGCCATTCTTTAAATAAGGCACTGAGCTGTCATCGGGGCGCAATCTGGCCGTCATTTCTTGATACAAGGTGTGTTGCAGTGTGCTCTGAGGAGCTAACACTTGCTCGGTATACGCATTTTCTTGCTCAAGATGCGCCAACACCTCGGCATTAGATCGCTCGTCATCACGCAGCCAGTGATAATGATCGTGGCGCGTGTCTTGATGATGACTGAAAGTATGGGGGATTTTTTTAGCAAACGGCGGGGTAACAGACACAGAGAGGCCTTTTTATTTGGATGCGTAAGCAGTAAAAAGTGAAGAGGATAAGACATTGGTCAAAGAGCAGACTTGGGTCTGTGCAGGTGGGGTTAGCGTATGGCTACTGTTAACACTAAGCCCCACCACTTGGCTTATTTAAACTACTTCTTGCGCCAGCTTCCATCGGCGAGCTGAATATAGTAGCCACTTTGGGTGCGCTCTATATTGTATTGGCCGGCGCGGCTTTGAACGACCGTTAAACTAGTGCCGGTACGCTTAGCAATATCTTGGTAACTGGCTAAACGCTTGCGGTTAATATCATTGGCAACCGCTTGAGCATCATTGCTACCCTGCACTACCCCTACCAAACCATTTAATTGTTCGCCTACCAAGCCTTGCTGTTTAGCTTGCTGTAAGTCGAGCGCCCATACGGAAAAACTCAGCGCCGCTGCAAATAACACCATTAACCAACGCATAGTGACTCCTTAGAACAAGTCTTTATCTTGTTCAAATAGCTGCTCTAGCTCTCGGTCGACACGCACTCTAATCTCATGGTCGACTTTGACATTTAAATTCACGGTAATGGGCTTATCTGGCACCATTATCTCCACCCGAGGCGTGCAAGCACTCAGCAATAACAAACCGATTAAGGCTGTATACTTTATCATTTACTCGCTCTCCCCCTGAAGATTAGCTGGCAGCCTTTCTGTTAAGTTTTCAGCAAAACGCAAGCTTGCCAACAACTGTAACAGGTTTTCTTGATGGTGATAATTTAAGTTAACAGGATGCAATTTGCCCTTAACTGGCGCTTGCCCTTCTAAATGACTATTTATTATCGCTTCACCGGTGTTGGCCATGGAAATATCCGCCGTTAAGTGATGATAGCGCAAGTCACTAAGCAGCCCTAACGTCAGTCCTAAGGAGATATTAGTCTCACCATTTTCCTTGAGCTGCTCGCTGGCCTGATAAGAAATCCAGCCATCTTGACTGCTCGCTCGGCCATTGTTCACGCTCATCCCTTGATCATACTTAAATGGCAGGCGTCCTTTAAGCGTACCACTGCCGCTTAAGCCCTCGACACTGGCATAACTGAGTAACTTCTCTAGGGAAATATCACTAAAGTGCGCTTCTCCTTGCGGATAAGTGTTAATAAGCATGGGCGATAAGGCCACATGGCCATCAAATACTTTAGCGGTGAGTCCCAATAGCCACATCCCGTCTGGCTGCCAGCGCCAAGCGCCATGAATATCAGTAATCGGCACGCCTATATTAAGTTTCTCTACCGCTAAGGCTTGTGGCCCACGGCTTTGCCAGCCCAACGCTTGGCTCCAGTTTAATTTAACTTTGGCACTCACAGACTCGGCAAGCATATCTCGATATTTAAACTGGCCTTGGCGAAGCTCGCTACTGACCAAAATCGGGGTGGCTGCATCTAATAAGTTAGAAGCACTGGCCGCAAACTCTAGCTGTCCTGCTTGCAAAGCGAGTCCCACCGGCAAAGCCTGCCACTGTGCTAGCCACTCCCAAGCCGCTATCGCCGCCACCTCCTGCTTAGGCACCTTTAAGGACAAGCCCTTATTAAAGTTCCACTGCCCTGTAAGCTGAAGGCGAGGATTTAAATTTGCACGAATGGCTCCCTGTTTTGCGCTCATACTGGCACTGCTTAGCTGCACACGGGTGATCGGTAAAACTTGATTTCCCAAATAAGCTTCTTGCCAGTTAAGGTTAAGTTGCCAAGGTTTGTTGAGCGCCAACTTATGTTGTGGGGTAAGGGTAAGTTGGTTCACGCTCAAGTTTTTCCATCTTAAGCGCTCCACACTAAGCTGCGTCTTGGGTAAGAGCTGCCAACCCTCAAGCGTATGTTCACCAGCCAGTGCTAGCTGCCAGTTTCCCACTAAGGGCGCGGGCAGTGAACCTTGAACAGTGGTAGTCAGTGGCTGGGTTGGCTGCCAAGTGCCTTTGATGCTGAGCGGCTTAGTTAAATGAGTACTCACCAAGACGCCGGGCAATGCTCCCTGCCAACGCCAGCCCGACGCACTAGGCTCAAGAGTGAGCTGGCTTGGGCCGGCGTTACTTTGCCAAGTAAATTTAAAGGTTTGCTGCTGCTGAGAAAGGCGCGCCGGTCCACTAAAGCGACCTTCGGGTAAATGTAAGATCAGGTGGTCAATAGTGAATTCCAGCGCCGGCAAGGCATATAAAATGGACGCTCCAGAGGTGCCCTCCGACTCTAGATAGGGCTTTAATCTGGGCTTAGTACAGGTTAAGTCTACACTTAGCTCTGCTAAATGGCCTTGTAGCTGGCCCTCGATTAACGCCACACTTAACTCTACCGCTCGCTCTTTTGCACAAGCCGGCGTGGTGATCTGCTTTGCACTTGCACTAATGGTTAATGACTCACTTAAATAATTATCAAGTAAGCCAGCGCTTGCTGGAGCGGGCAGCCAGCTTAAGAAGAATAATAAAGCGCATAGCCAAGCATTTAGCATAAAGAGCCTACCGTTAGTAGCGAGAACAACGCCGTGTCTTGCATGTCACTAAGCGCGCAATACCATTAGCGAGTGATATAAAGTTAACGAGTTTAGGTTAACTCCTCAACGCTAAGTTACACTTAAGCTAGCGGCTGGGGCGCAATAAGTAGAGGGGCTCAATGGGAAGATTCGTTTTTTGGGGCATAATACTCATTGCCATCTTTGTTTTAGCGCGGCGAGTGAGCAGCTTTTGGTTTAATCAGCGCCAAGCCTCCCATAGCGTGGCAGTATTAGTACAAGAGAAACATTATCGAGAGTTTATGGGCCAAACTCATAAGCAACAGACTGAGCCCCCCGCTCCTCGAGTAAATTACTATGTCACTTTTCGGCCCTTAGAAGATGCGCCGGCTCAAGAGTTTCAGGTAAGCCAGCTTATCTATGAGCAATTAGAGCCAGAGCAAACGGGCACCCTAATTATTAAAGGGACTCGCTTTATTGCCTTTGAGCCCGATGCAAACCAATAACAGCTACAATCTTTTAGCCTGCATAGCGACTAAATACTTGGGTTTGCCCTTGCTCATCAAAACTTAACACCTCATAAGGCGTGCCTGGAATATCCATGCCTGGCGCACTTTGTGGCATACCAGGAATAGTAAGCCCACGTACCTGGGGTTTTGTTTCTAAGAGTTGGCGCACATCTGCGCTCGGTACATGACCTTCAATTACATAGCCCTCTATAAATGCGGTATGGCAAGAGGCAAGCGCTGGGGAAACCTCGGCTTGTTGTTTAATCGGCAACATATTATCGCGATCAATAACTTTCACCACAAAACCCTCTTCTTGCATGTGGCTCACCCAATCTTCACAACAGCCACAGCTTGGAGATTTATAAACGGTTAAGGAGGCCGCCAATACTGGCGCGGCTAATAAGCTGGAAAATAGGCCCAGCAAAGTACCATAAGAGAAAGTGTTAGCCATAATGACCTCTTTGGTTCATATCGATAATGTCTAATAAAATATAATGAGGAGTTACTATAGCGAGTTGGGAGGCCTTGACCTTGATACTAAACAGTATTTCATCTCGCCCTAAAAGCGGTTCCTGCTATCATAGCGCCCTCGTTCGTTTTTCTTGGAGTTATTATGCCTTACGTGGCGATTAAGCACGCACATATGATGTTTGCGCTGATCAGTATTACGTTGTTTATGCTGCGCGCTTGGCTAGCAGTTCCTTCACCGGCTCGCGTTAAGAGTAAGCTACTTAAGATATTGCCCCATATTGTGGATACTTTATTGTTAGCCATGGGGATATGGCTTGCAGTACTTAGCAATCAAATTCCTTTTGGTAACAGTCCTTGGCTCACCGCTAAAGTCATTGGTTTAGTGCTCTATATTATCGTGGGCACCATAGCGATTAAACGCGGCAAGACCCAAAGCCAAAGAGTAGTAGCTACCGTGGCGTCACTGGCTATTTTTGCTTATATTTATGGTGCAGCTCTTAGCAAGTCACCTTGGTCTTGGTTGGCGTTCTCTTAAGGCCTTAAGCAAAAGCGTCATCAAGCGCACACTTTCTAAAACCGCAGCTCTCTGGCTGCGGTTTTTTATGGCGTTGCTTAGGGCGCTACTAAGGCGGCGTTAAAATAGGGAATACAGGAAACTCACCCAGCGCTAACCATGGCCACGACGCCTCTTGATAGAGGGCATTGGCTGAGCGAGGGTCTAACATTAATGCCGCTAGCGGCGCTAAGGGTTGCGCCATCGGCACTAATAAATCACCGGCGCTTAAAGTCACTTGGCTTGGCTCACTGTGAACGGTGGCCTGTATTTTTTCTCGCACTCCTGAGCGCACATTTAGCGGTGGACTTAGCTTAGTAATAGATAAGCGCTGCGCGGCAAAGGATTGCGCCTTAGTTAAAGTCGTAAAGTCGATGTGATGGCGCGCTAGCCAAGTGGCCATGCGCGCTTGCTCTCGCGTAATAGCATAGGCTGCAGGCAAAGCCACGGCTTGGCTGGCGATAATGGCATCATGATTAGCAAAAGTGTGCAGTGCACTTTGACCGTCACTTAACCGAACTAAGGGAATCTCTACCTGTGGCTCACTTTCATTTACGCCAAAGCCCACACTCATTACTAGCTCTTGCTCGCCATGAGTACCGGATTGCCAGTGACTACGCGCCGCACGAGACACCGCTAATAATGGCTCAGCTTCTTCACTGACTAATTGCAACATCGTCAGCATGCTTAAGTGCTGCTTACGGATACGCTCGTCAATATTACGCGGGCTATCATAATGACCTTGTTTATTATCGAGGCGGTTTTCGACCAAGATAGAGACTCGCCCTTGTAAAGCCGCATAGTTACGCAAGTTAGTAATACCTAAGCCACCACGAGCCACACTTTGTTCTAGTTGAGTAATTTCTCCTCGGTAACGACTAGCCGGTAAGCCTGCCTCACTCACGCGCTCAATTAACATAGGCAGCAGCTTTTGCTCCGTATAATGATGCAATCTAATATCGATATTAGGGTTGTTGCCCATATCAAATTGCGCCTCTACATCAGTCAGCCACCCTTGTTGCTTGGTGAGCACGCGCTTCCAAATACCAGACTCGTGAGCGTCATAGACTACATCGGGATCAAAATCATGAAGCGCATCAACCAGTAATTGAGTTTCACCGGCAGCGAGCGCGACATAATCAATATTGGTGTTGTCTTTATTGGCATTGTAACGAGAGGCTAGATCTCGACCATCGGGATTAGCGAGTACCACCAACACTAAATTAAGTCGCGTCAAGAGTTCACTGTGTTGATTTTGTGAAAACTCCTTTACTAATCGCCTTAAGGCTTCGCTACCCGCAGGCTCGTTGCCATGCTGTGAACCAAACAACATCACAGTGACTTTATTAGCTTGAGGCGCAGACTGATTAAGAAAGTCGGGATCCGCTGAGACTAACACCGCTTCTATAGGGCGCCCTCCCGCAGACTGACCTAACTTCACCACTTTAAGCCGCTCAGATTGCTCAGCAAGGCGATGTAAACCCTGACTGACTGTCGTACTGGTCGCTAATTGCGGTTTATTTTTTGACACATCGCGAGATTCTGCGACGGCTAAGGGCCCAACCTGCAGCAGCAAAAAAAGTAAAAAAACCATGATCTTGATCACGAAAACCTCAAAAATAATCATTGAGAACAGTAACTTACACGGTAGCAGCTAGATGCAATACCAGCCAACTATAGCGTCAATAACCGACTGCAAAAAGCAAAGTGTAGAGAAATAGCGACACTCTCCCCCACAAAGGATGCGACAGAAGTTGTCACAACCTCAGACTAGGATACACTCATACCAAAGCAAGAGGGCATCACCAATGAGTAAAAAGCTATTAAGACAACTGACCCTGGCGCGCTGTGTTCCATACCGTCCGTATAAGCTGACTGCGCGCCAGCTACAAGAGAAATTGGAAGAAGAAGGTATCCAAGTAAGTTTACGCACCGTACAGCGTGACTTAGAAGAAATGTCAGGCATGGGCCTGTTTGATCTCACCTCTGATGATCGCAGCAAACCCCATGGTTGGTGTTTCGAACGCAATGGCTTAAATGACTTTGCTAACTTTATGCCACTGGGCTTAGCGATGGCGCTTAAGACCTGGAATGATCAGGCCGCCGACTTGCTGCCAGCCAGTGTGCTAAATGAGTTAAACCCTATTATAGATAAAGCCAACCAAGTGATCAGCGATAGCCAAAGTGAGCTCGCCGGTCGTTGGATGGAAAACGTAGTGAGACTGCCTAAGCCATTTGCTGGCAGCCCAGAAATCCGTCGCTCTACCACTATTCGTGATGCGCTGTGGCGTGGTCGTAAGTTTAGCGCCGAAATTCGTCGCGTAATAAAAGGCCGCACCGTCTGGTTACGCTACGAGCAGGTGAATCCATTAGGCATAGTCGGTCGTAAAGATGGCACTATGTTGCTGTGCACCGTTTCTGACATGGATCCTAAGATTTACGGCATCTCCTTTGAACATATCAAAGAAGTAGAGCTCACCGCTCGCCCTGTCACTCAGCCTCGTGACTTTAGCGTTAATAAGCTGATTCGCGAAAAAGGCTACCATGAAGAGGCAGACACCATTCAGTTTGTGGGTCGCATTACTAGCCCGAATCGTGCCATTATTGAAACGGCGATTCCTGGCAACAACCCAAGACTGACCCGTTATGACAAGCAAAGCATGATGGTGGAAACCGAAGTGAAAGACTCTCCAGAATTTCGCCGCTGGTTAACAGACATGGCCGGGAAAGTTGAAATTTTGGCGCCAGAATCATTGAAAAATAGTTAAACTATTGTTTCTGATATATTGTATCTAAGGGCTGACCAATCAGCCCTTTTGTTTTTCCACGGAGTACCGGATGAGCGACCACCTGTTTTTCGAACCTGCCGAGCCGGAATGTGATGTCATTAATATAGGCGTTATTGGTGTAGGCGGTTGCGGCGGTAATACCGTCAACTTATTAGCTGATAGCAGCTTGCCCGAACGCGTCAATATAGTGGCCATGAATACCGACGCTAAAGCACTACAACAAAGCCGAGTAAATATATTACAACTTGGCAAAGTATTAACGCGCGGCTTAGGAGCCGGCGCCCAAGCCGAAGTAGGCCGCCTAGCAGCCGAAGAAAGTATTGATGAAATCCGTGCCCAACTCCAAGGCGCGGATTTATGCTTTATAACAGCCGGCATGGGCGGGGGGACCGGTACGGGTGCTGCGCCCATTGTGGCTAAAGCTGCCAGAGAGCTAGGCATTATGACGGTGGCCATTGTCACCCGCCCGTTTGGCTTTGAAGGTAAGCTGCGCGCTAAGTCTGCCGATGATGGTTTAAAAGACTTAGCTGAGCACACAGACGCATTATTAGTGCTGCCTAATGATTACTTATTAAAAGTGCTCGGCTCTAAAACGCCGTTATTGCAGGCCTTTACTGAAAGCAGCAAGGTTATTCAAAATGCCGTTAAAGGCTTAGCCGATATCATAGGCCAAACAGGATTAATTAATATCGACTTTGCCGATGTGCGCACCATCATGCGCCAACAAGGTAAGGCAGTCATGGGAATTGGCTTAGGCACCGGAGAAAACAAAGTCCATGACGCCACCTTGCAAGCGTTAAATAACCCTTTATTGGAGCGAGTTGAATTAGAGCGCGCCCGAGGGGTGTTGCTCAATGTGGTCGCTTCAATGGACATTGGTCTTGATGATTTTCAAAAAATCGGCGATCAGGTTGCAGAATGTGTTGGCGAATATGCCACTGTGGTATCAGGTATTAGCTTAGACCCTAACTTAGTCGATAGCGTCCAAGTTACTATGATTGCGACCGGTATTCAGCCGCCTCAAGAAACCATTGCCATTACTCAGCAGCCCAAGCCGCAAGAGTCCGAGGCGAAAGCTGAGCAAGAAGCCATGCCCGATGGCTTAGATATTCCGGCCTTTTTACGCCAACGCCAGCAATAGTACTTGCTCTTAACAAGCCGATGCCTGCATCGGCTTTTTTTATGCTGTTAACTTATATTGAGTAAAGCAGACAAGAAAAAGGGCAAGCCACTGGCTTGCCCGAAATGAAGGATACCAATAACTTATCTACGTCACCAACACAGATAAGGGCACTTCGAAAGCAATCTTGGGTCTCGAGTGCTATTAGATAACGCCATCGCAAAAAAACCTAGCCGCGCGAGTTTAATGTTTGAGCTAGCTCGAAGTATTACGGCTTAATTGCTAAAAATCGTGAACTGACTCACAGCTTATGGCGCTACCTAGCTAAAGAGCGATATCAAGCCACACTAGACGATGATCGGAGCTCGCTTTGCGCGCCGGCCAGCCTCGTTTATTCCAAAATAATTCACTGTCTTGTTCATTGGGCAACGGCCAATATACACCCGTGGCTGTCACCTTCAGCTCAGAGCTGGGTAGCACATAATCAAGACGTAAACCTTGGCTATGAGTCCAAACTTTAGGGGAGCCAGAGCGAGCATGGCGCAGCTTGAGCCCATAACCACCGCGCGCTTTTGGCTGCAAGTGCCCTTTGGTAACGGCCTGATTTAGCAGCGGCTCGCTAAGTAAGTGATTAATAGCACTGCGAAAGCCATCACCGTCTCGGGGATCTGCATTTAAGTCGCCAAGTATAATAAAAGGATGGGAGGGAGCTAATCCGCCGCGCTTTCCTTTGTCATCATAAAGATAGTCACTCTTGCTGGGGCGGATATAGTCATGCCACAGGCGCAGTTCATCATGATTACGACAGCTATTTCGCCGCTCATCCCCTTCATCGATAGGCGGAGTAGGATGGCTGGCAAGCAGATGCAACAAGGTGCCATTAGGCAGCTGCACTGGCAGATCAAGATGGTTCTTAGAAGATAGCGGCAGTATGTCTAACACAGACTGCGCATAATATGCCCCTTCAGCAGTGCTAGGTAAGCGCGCACTGGGCATATCTTTCCATAAAAAGTGCTGAAAGCTGCGGCTTTGCTCTATCAGAAAAGGAAAACGAGACAAAATGACCATGGCATATTGTCCAGGGAAATGACCAAAACCTAAGCCATCACGGGGAAGTGTAGGCACGTCGCTGCCTTGTAACGCGAGCGGCGCCAATACTCCTGTGTTACTGGGTACCAGATAGTAAAATGGATAATGGAGTGCTTGAGCTCCTTGTGCTACATACTCTTGGCAAAATAGTAGCAGCCCCGCCTCTTCCCCTTGATGATCAAATTCATTGAGCAGCACTATGTCGGGGCGGACTTGTTGTAGAATATGCGCCAAATTACGAGCTTGTTGCAGCCCGCTAGCGAGTTCGCGCGCTAACTGTCTCCGTTTATTCCTAGCGAGCGCGACGTTAAATGTCGCCACACGCACTTTATCTTGCTGCATCATGAGCGTTACTTGCCTTTATAGTTCAAGCTGTCATCATCTAGTTTTTAAGCGCTATTTTTCAAGGATGAAAAATCATGTCCAGCCTCGTATTTCTTACTGCATTGTCATTATTTGTTTTATTGTACCTATTGCGCCGCCAACAAGAAGTGTTTCGCATTCGCTTGCAAAGCACCCAAGTAAAGGTGATTAGCGGACAACCGTGCCCAAAACTACTGCAATTTTGTAAACAGCTCACCCTAGAAGTGGGCAGTGTGAACGGCAGTATTCGCGGACTTAAAAAAAATAATCGCATTGAGCTTATTTGCTCGCACAGTATCCCCATTGCTTATCGGCAAGATATTTATTTATTTTGGCAACAGCACTGCCAAACAGACAAAAGCTGCCCTAATGGCCTGCCAAGCTTACTGAAATAATGGCTTATTGTTATTAATGCCCTTGACCTAAGCGCCATTTACCGCTTTGCTGAATACATTATTAATACATGAGGTTTACCGATGAAATTATATCCATTATTGCTGTGCGCCTTATTGGCTGCTTGTTCAAGCCAAGCTCCTTCTGAAAAAGCCAATAGTGCAGGGGGCAAAGACAATAAACAAAGCAGCCAAACCTCGGCCAACCAAGCCCCCAGTAAAATTACTCCTAAGGGCGAATTTGCCGAAGTTGATATTAGTAAATCTCAGCAGGCAATGGATGCCATCACCAATGGTAAAGGCGAAACCATTAACACTATTTTAGAAGCGCCCAATGATTATGCTCCACCCGTGTTATATTTAATTTCTGCCATTATGTTTGATAACGAATATGAAGATCAGGCTACTTTTTGGTTTTACGTTGCTCAGCTGCGCGCGCGCAGTGATGCCAATAAATCGGGAGATGACACGGCCCACGCCGCAGTAAGTCAGCTTAATCAACGCTTTGGTGCCAAGATAACCCCTTATTCTATGAGCAACCCTGAGCGCTTAAAAGCCATTGTTAGTCAGGCATTAGAATGGGATGGCAAGCAAAAGCGTAATTATGATGCGCGCTGGATTGCCCTGCAAAGTAAAGATGTACTCACCGAGAGCACCATTGACTTTGCTCCTAAGCAAAAGTGGGCAGAAATTGATGCACTCACCCGCAATCAATTTCGCCAAGGCCTAGAGCAAGCCTTAGCAAAAATAAAGCAGCCTGCTTCAGCCAAGTAACGGCAGCTGGCACTTTAGTATGACTCCATCCCAGCCTAGGCTGGGATGTTTACTTTTAAGAGCACGCCTTTAGCAGGCTTAGCTCACATCACTGCACATTAACTTAAGTTATTACTTATATAAAAAGTTTGCTCAGGCTAATATAGCCTTATGGTGTTCATCGGAGATTGTAATGAGCCAGCCAGCTGCGAGTAAAATAAAAGTATGGGATTGGTCCGTTCGGCTGTTTCACTGGAGCTTGCCGATTTTGCTGTTTTTATTGTGGCGCTCTGCGGGTGAAGATATGGATCAACATATGCTGTTTGCCCAGGTGCTGCTTGTCTTATTAACCTATCGTATAATTTGGGGGCTAATTGGTACCCCCTATGCACGCTTTAGCCATTTTATTTACCATCCTAAACATATTTTTGCTTATTTTATCGCCAGCACTCAACCCAACAAACCTATTTATGTTAGCCATAATCCCGTAGGCGGCATTATGGTGCTGGTGTTACTAGCAACCTTACTGGTGCAATTAGGTAGCGGGCTCTTTGCCAGTGATGATATTTTTTATGATGGCCCGCTCTATATGTATGCCTCAGGCGCCACTACCGACTTGCTCACCTTTGTGCATAAGAAATGGTTTTATTGGGGGATTTTGAGTTTAGTGGGCTTACATATTCTGGCTATTATAATGTATCGCATCCGCGGTGAAGCCTTAGTTAAAGCCATGTTCACCGGCCATAAAGAGCTTGAGGTTGCACGAGTCGCCGATCCTTTGCCTGCCGACGCTACCTTTCCTTGGCTACGTTTTATTTTGGCAGTGGCACTGGCCATCCTGCCGGTATGGATATTGTTTTATTATATCTAGTGAGGCGCAACAAGCCGAACCTAAGGGTTCGGGTTGTTACTAGTCACTGTTGAACTGATAAGGCTCTTTTACTGCCTTACCCCTTCTAAAATAAACTCAAGCTCCATGGTCGCCGCCGCAGGTCCTAAGTCATAATTAATCCCAAAGTCACTGGGCTTTAAGGTCATCTCGCCGGTAAAGCCACGGCGATAGCCTCCCCAAGGATCCTTACCCGCACCTACTTCTTCAATCTCAAACTCCACTTGTTGTGTAACACCGTGCAAGGTTAAATCACCGACTACTGTGTACTCACCCTTATCATCAGCTTGAGTCACCCGAGTACTTTGAAAACTTGCTTCAGGAAATTTTTTCACATTTAAGAAGTCTTTACCGCGTACATGGCGATCGCGCTCCGCGTGGTTAGTATCAACACTGTTGGTGTTAATAGTGACCTTAACTTCATTATTAGCTACGTCATCTTCATCAAATACAAAGCTGCCTTTAAAATCATTAAAGCGCCCTACTACCCAGCTATATCCGATATGGTTAATTTTGAAATTAACTGAAGCATGCATACCTTCGGTATCTACTACATAGTTTTCGGGTGCTGCATAAGCGTGGCTAGCGAGCACCATAGTAGCGAGAGCAAGTAGCGTTTTTTTCATTATGTTCCCCTTAGTTAAATTACGGAATTAAAGCATACGTTTAAGCGTGGCATCTTTGTCTAAAAAATGATGTTTTAGTGCAGCTAGGCCGTGTAGGAGTGATAAACCAATCAATACCCAGGCACAGTATTCATGAAATAAGCCAGCTACATCTTCTTGATTTGGAAAAGCTCTCATCAACACAGGAATATCAAACCAGCCAAAAAATGAGGCCGGTCTGTTATCTGCAGTAGCGATTAAGTAGCCACTAATAAACATAGCAAACAGCAAGCCATACAATAACCACTGCACTAGATTAGCCAGTCGTCGTTCCCAAGGCTTGTGACTTGCTAAGGGTTGCGGCTGGGTGCTTATCATCTTTACTACTAAGCGTAACAGTACTAAGCCTAGCAGTAAAAAGCCGACGCTTTTATGCCAAAAC
This sequence comes from Oceanisphaera avium, assembly GCF_002157875.1. Lineage (NCBI taxonomy): Bacteria > Pseudomonadati > Pseudomonadota > Gammaproteobacteria > Aeromonadales > Aeromonadaceae > Oceanisphaera > Oceanisphaera avium. The sequence continues at coordinate 2,347,004 of NZ_CP021376.1, read as the reverse complement.
GGCAGCACCTGATAAAGCGCGTCATAATAGCTAAGGCTGCGCATCCATAAGCCTATTATAAATAGGCCAATAATAAGCAGTGCGCTAAGCCAGTGTAAAATACGCAGGGTGGGCGAATATTTATGCATAGCAGCTCTCAGTAAAAATAATAATTAAGTTTATATCCCTTTATCTTTACCACTTATATTAGCTGCTCGCTAATATCAGCACTTTATTTTTGATAGAGCTCGAGTTTTTATATTAATGCATTTCAAATGCCTAATAAAAAGGAGCCCTGAGGCTCCTTTAAATAAAAATATAAACTTATTAATCTGCGCGATAATCGTCGTGACACGCTTTACAGCTTTTTAGCAATTTACCAATTGCAGGGCGTGCAGCTTTAGCATCAAAGTCCGGCTCGCCGGATACGGCTATCAGCTCTTGCAGCGCTCCGCCAAAGGCCTTGCCCTTGTCTTGAAAGCCATCCATATCTTTCCAAGCGGCGGGCAACATATTACTGTCTTTTACGCCTTCAGTAGCAGGCACATAGGTTTCACCCAACAGTTTAGCCACATTGCCTAGGTTTTGCGCCCGCTCATGCACCACTTCAGCATCAAACTCTGTCTCACCTTTGGCCATGGAGCCCATGACTTTTGCTTGAGCACTCATCACTTGGTAAATAGATTGGCGATACTTAACTAAGTCATCGGGCTTAAATAATTCAGATTGAGCAAGAGCCGAGCTTGCAAAAACGCCCCCCACTACTAATAGCGCAACTTTTTTCAGCATTATATGCTCCTAATATGAGTTATTTTTAATTGGTAAATGATATTACCTTTATTAGCTTATTACGATAAACCATCAAAAAGCGCAAAGCCACCGATAAAGACTAAGACTTTAGCCTAGTTTGATTGCTTAACCCAAATTAATGACTCAGTAGCAAAGCCTAATTCTTGCGCTTTATTAATAAATCTTTCTTTTAATTCATCACTCACTTGTGGCGTGCGAGACAATAACCACAGATATTTAGAGTTGTACCCCGAGATAAAGGCATATTGATAATCATCGTCTAATTCATACACCACATAAGAGCTATAAAAAGGACCAAAAAATGACACCTTCAAGTGCCCTTTATCGGCACCGTTTACAAAATACGCCTTACCCTTAGCTTCTTTGTGCTTGCCACTGCTCGCCTCTACGCCTCGGTTAATCACTTGAATACCGCCGTCTTCACGCATTTTATATTCGGCGGTCACTTGCTCTAAGTTACGCTCAAAGGAGTGATCAAGGCGCGCTATCTCATACCAAGTACCCAGATAGCGTTGTGCATCAAAATTTTCTACCGGAGTCACTCCTTTAGGCATGCCGGTACAACCTGTTAATAAAGCCAACAACGAGACAAGTAAATAGCGCATAATATTCCTTTGCAGTTACTAACATGAAAATAAACCAACAGCGCCTGCCCACAACAACCAGTCGCCGCCCATAGTGACTAAAAAGTACTGTGCTTAGCCCTCACTTTAGACAAATGCCCCCACATTGCGAGCCTAAGACTTGGTACAGTTAGCCAAGAGTGCAGCAAAAAACTCGCTACCTTTGCGTCGTGCAAAGGCGATATTGCGCTCAGGAATAGCATGGGGATTAGGATAATCAGCCAATACCTGCACCATACTGGCTTCGCGAATTAAATGTAACGTAGGGTACGGTGAGCGGTTAGTAAAGTTGGCGGCATCCTCTTGTGCTTCACCATCAAAGCAGTAATCGGGATGAAAACTGGCCAACTGATAATGTCCTTCATATCCCTGAGCTTCAAGCATGGCTTGCGCCTTATCCACTAAGTCTAAATAGTCATAAAAACCTTCAAAGCCGCGCGGCAAAATAACTAATGTTGTTTCAATCTCGGGTTGAGTATCAAGTAACGCACACTCGGCTAGCACCGCTTTTACTACCGCTTTGACTTTAGTCTCTTCTACTAGCGCATAGCGAATACTGGCGCGCTCTACTTCACGACGAGCAAACGGGCACAGGTTAAACTTCATAATAACCTGTTTCACCCAGTTTTCGGTCGCCTGCTGATAATCGAGGTCTGGCATAACATAACTCTCATTAATTTTTTATAACGCATCAGTGATAGATGCGACCTTGATGCTTGAGCCAGCCACCTGCTCGGCGTGCCTGTGGATCATGGTGGGTCCAATGCAAAACACCACCTTTTTTATTCCAAATATATTCACCACAAAATGCGACCGTATCACCTAGGCGCAGCTCAGTTAAATAAGGAGCTAAGTCAATGTTGTGCGCTACTAATAGGGTTTGTCCTTGGGCGAGGCGCAAAATAAAGCGCTGATGACGACTGCCTTTATTATCATCGGCTAATAACTTTATTACTTGTCCGCTACCCGTAATTTGTTGTTTATGATGCGTTTTATTATAGTGGGAGAACTGAGTGTTGGTGTGCGTTGCCCCCCACTCATGAGAACGGCTAACAGCCGCCTGAGAGCCAAACATCACTCCCAGAATCACTAGCAGCGCTAGCCAGTTTTTTTTCATAACAATAAGCCTAGTCATGAAGTAAAAAGAGCCGAGGTTAAGCGTCTAGCTCATCATCCGTTTGCACTAAGTAAATAAGCACGCCCAAGATAGTAATAAAAAAGCGAAAGGCATCGGGTACGCCATTCCACTGAGAAGACATCCACATTCCAAACCACTCTCCGCCTACCGACATAAAGCCCACCTGCCAAGTTAAAAAGCCTAAGGTTAGGCCGATCACCGCTAGGCGTTTACTACGATTATAAATGCGCGCCGCTTGATCCCGGTTACTCCACAACTGCCAAGCGCCCGCCAAACACAATAAACTAGTGAGGCTTTCTAAGAGGATAATAAACACGTAGCCGAGATGATGAACCCACTCGGTTTCAATGGCGCGGTATTTAATACTGGCTTCAGGGAAAATCGTGTCCATCAAAAACACATGGTGTACAAAAGCAAAGTTACTGCCGTAATCGGTGATATTGCCAAAGGCAACTAAAAAGGCAAATAGACCTATTGCTGCGACCATTAGCGTTTTAGAAAGACGCACTATCATACTGACTCCTTACTATTATAGGGTTTGCTACCTAGGTAACGGTTGAGGGGATACTGATTAAAAAATTTACGTTTGAGATTGGCGCTGAATGTGCCAAAGCTTGGCATAGCGCCCTTGTTGCGCTAATAACTGCTGATGGTTTCCTTGCTCCACTATACGCCCTTGATCCATGACTAAAATATGATCCGCATCCACTATGGTGGATAAGCGATGGGCTATCACTAGGCTGGTTTGCCCACGCGACACTTCGCTAATGGCTTGTAAGATACTTTGCTCAGAGCGGCTATCTAGCGAAGAAGTCGCTTCATCAAATACCAAAATAGCGGGGCGTTTTAAAATAGTGCGCGCAATCGCCACTCGTTGTTTTTCACCGCCGCTTAATTTAAGACCACGCTCCCCCACTAAGGTATTAGCGCCCTCGGGTAGGCGGGCAATAAAGTCACTTAAATGCGCCATGCGAATAGCGGCTAACACTTCCTCAGTACTGGCTTCAATACGGCCATAGTGAATATTGTCAAAAATAGAGGCATTAAATAGCACCGTATCTTGGGGCACTATGCCTATTGCTTGGCGCAATGACGCTTGGGTGACATGGCGAATATCTTGGCCATCGATTGAAATGGCACCCGCATCTACATCATAAAAGCGAAATAATAACTTAACTAAGGTCGACTTACCGGAGCCACTGGCGCCCACTACCGCTACTTTTTGTTGAGGACGCACCCAAAAGCTAACGTCTTTTAAGATTTCCCGCTCAGGAGTATAACTAAAGTGTACTTTATTAAATTCAATGGCCCCTTGGCTGATGCGCAAGTCTTTATGGACCGGCGCATCATTAATTAACGGCTTACGGCGCAATAAGGCAAACATACGCTCCACATTAGCCATAGAGCCTTTCATTTCTCGATACACAAAGCCTAAAAAATTAAGCGGTAAAAAAAGCTGCATCATAAAGGCATTAATCAGTACAAAATCACCCAGCGTCATGGTCCCAGCCACCACATTTTGGCCTGCTAATATCATCATAGTGGTCATGGCCACGGCAATAATTAGCGCTTGCCCGCCATTAAGCGCAAATAAGCTTAGGCGATTATTACGCCGTGCTATCTCCCACTGTGCTAGGTCTTGATCGTAGCGCTTCGCTTCATAGGCTTCATTAGTAAAATATTTAACAGTTTCAAAATTAAGTAGGCTGTCTACGGCGCGGGTATTACTTTGCGAGTCAGCCAAATTAGCGGCACGTACATATTCGGTTCGCCAATCGGTGGCAATCACCGACCACGCGATATAACACACCACCGCAATAAAGGTTACTAAGGCAAACCAAATTGAATAGTTAGCTAATAACACCCCAATGACCATGGCAATTTCAAAGAGGGTCGGCACTATATTAAACACCATAAAGCGCAGTAAAAAACTGACCCCCGACACGCCGCGTTCAACGTCGCGAGATAAGCCACCGGTATTGCGATTAAGATGAAAGTCTAACTCTAGGCGGTGCAGATGTTTAAACACCGTTAAACCAATACGGCGCATAGCACGCTCGGTTACCCGCCCAAATAACGCATCGCGCACTTCTCCTAATAAGACATTGGCAAAGCGCACCACGCCATAAGCCAGTAATAAGCCAAGCGGTAGAATGAGCACTTGAGCATTGCCCTCGCCGCCTTTATCCAAGGCATCGACTATATACTTAAGAATAAAAGGTAAGCCTACACTGGCGACCTTGGCCGCGATTAAGCACAACAGTGCTAAAAAAATCCGCACGCGATACTCAAGTAAATAAGGCAGCAGAGTGCGCAATGTTTGCTTATTAAAACGCTCATCAGGGGTATCGGGATTAAAAGAACTGCGGCGCATGCATCACCTAGCTATAAAAAACGGGAATGGCGCTATCATACCTGCTTGTTTGTAGTGAGGGCATGTAACAACTCCTCTTTATTTATTAACGCTCTAGGAGTGCTATCGTATGGAACACGTGCCGGCGCGCTGTATTTATAGCCTACAACTTAACGGCACTGGCGGCATGCAAGCCCTCGCGCCAGGCTCAGCTTTAACGGAGGCTAAAGCCACTTGGCTGCATTTAGATTATGGCCAAGTAGCGGCCAAACATTGGCTCTTACACACCTCGTTATTAAATGAAGCGGCTAAAGAGACGCTAGTAGGACAAAGTAATCGCCCTAAACTATTACGTTATGGCGATAACCTGCTCTTAGTCTTAAGAGGCATTAATCATAATGAAGTTAACCGCCCTGAAGAAATGGTGGCGCTGCGCATTTTTATTAATGCCAAGCTGATTATTAGCAGCCGCCAACGCCCCTTACTCTCTGAACAAGACCTCTATCAACAACTGCAAGAGCAAGCCGGCCCACTCACCACTGCAGATTGGCTGGTAGAAATGTGTGACACGCTAACAGATCGCGCCGGTGAGTTTGTCGATTCGTTACACGATGATATTTTAGCGCTCGAAGAAACAGTGCTAGAAGGTCAGTTGCCTGCCAGTGGCCAACTTAGTCGGATTCGTAAGCAATTAATTTTAATTCGCCGCTACCTTTCACCACAACGTGATCTGGTAGCGCGTCTAGCCAGTGAAAAAATCAGCTGGCTGGCAGAGGACGACCGACGCCGCCTGCTCGATATTGCCGAGCGGTTACACCGCTGGCTGGATGACTTGGATACAGGCGTGGCGCGCAGTGCCATTTTGGCCGATGAAATTAATAATATGATGAGTGCTGCTACTAATAAACGCGCTTATCAAATCTCTATCTTGGCGTTATTATTTTTACCCGCTACTTTTTTAACCGGCTTATTAGGCGTTAATCTTGCCGGCATTCCAGGCGCAGAGAACCCGCATGCATTTTGGACTTTTTGTGCCATTTTGGGCAGCTTAGGCGGGGCATTAGCATTATGGCTTAAAGCGCGACGTTGGTGGTAGGCAAGCTTAGTGCAAGCAAAATGACTGACACTGGGTCTACTACTTAACGAACCTAAAGGATGGCGATAGCTTTAAGTCTTTGTTATGCCCATGAGGAAAGTGCCATGAAAAAATTAGTAACTGGACTGTGCGCATTATTACTTTGCCCGCCCCTGCTAGCAGCTAGCCCTAATACTTCAACATTGTATGACCATCAATTACCTAGGCTGCATTCTAGCGACACACTGGATCTGCGCCCTTTTGCTGGCCAACCGATGTTAATCATTAATACTGCTAGTTTTTGTGGCTTTACCGGTCAATTTGAAGGCTTAGAAGCGCTACATCAAACCTATAAAGATCAAGGTTTAAAGGTGGTAGGTTTTCCTTCAAATGATTTTCGCCAAGAAGCCAAAGATGAGGCGAAAGCGGCAGAAGTCTGCTTTGTTAACTTTGGGGTCACCTTTGATATGAGCCAACCCATAGCGGTGCGCGGCAAAGACGCGCACCCTATTTTTAAAGAAATTGCTCGTCAAAGTGGCAAGGCACCGCGCTGGAATTTTTATAAATATGTGCTTAATAAAAACGGCGCAGTGACGGCAGTTTTTTCAAGCTTAACTAAGCCAGACGATCCTAAATTACAGGCCGCGATTGAGGCGGTATTATAATTAGGGATTAGGGATTAGGGAAAAATCAATCAAACTTAGGTGATAAACAACGGCGCCGAAAGACGCCGTTTTGCAAGCACTAGTGACGCAACAGCTTAGCTTGGCGTATCGAGCAACGAAGAGATACGTACTTGGGCGATACGAAACTCATCCAGCTCTACCACTTCAAAGCGTAAGTCTTCATGTTCAAAGATGGCTCCCTCTGTCGGCAGCTGCCCACTCCAGGCTAACAGCATGCCGGCCAGAGTGGCATACTCTTCTTCGGGATCCACGAGTCCACGGCGCGATAACACTTGCTCCAGATAATGTAAGTCGGTGCTGCCCTTTACCAGCCAAGCATCCGCTACAACCACCACTTCAGGGTCCTCATCTTCATCAAGCATCTCGCCCACTATGGCTTCTAGGACATCATGGGGAGTCACTAAGCCTTGTATGGTCCCAAACTCATCGTTGACCAGTATTAAATTACCTCGGGCTTCGCGTAGCAAATTCAACAGCCGGATCACACTAATACTATCAGGCACTATGATAGAGTGATGACCTTGCGCCAGCTCGGCTAACTTTTTACCCTCTTTTAAGCCCGCCATCAGATCTTTGGCGCGCACCACACCCAATAAATTATCTAGCTCTGCATCGCATACCGGAAATTGGCTATGAGATGACGCCATTAACTGCTCAATAATTTGTTCGCGAGTATCAGCAATATCTAACCACGCAATATCAGAACGCGGCGTCATTACGGTGCGCGTAGAGCGCTCCGCTAGCGATAACACGCCGCTGATCATATTACGTTCTTCTTCAGCAAAGCCCAGCTCCTGCTCTGGGTTGGGCTCAACGTCTTGCTCCGCATCCGCAGCCGATTGTCCGCCCATGAGTTTAAAAATAGCCGTAGTGGTGCGCTCTCGTAGCGGCAAGCGCGCTTGAGCTTTAGTAGAGTTGCGCTTAGCCCACTGGTTAAAAAACTCAATTAATACCGAAAAGCCAATAGCCGCGTATAAATAGCCTTTAGGGATATGATAACCAAACGCTTCTGCCACTAAGCTAAAGCCTATCATCAACAAAAAGCTTAAACACAGCACGACGACGGTAGGGTGCGCATTTACAAAATCGGTGAGTGCTTTTGAGGCCAATAACATCACTATCATGGCTAAGATAACGGCCGTCATCATCACGCCTAGGCTATCAACCATGCCCACAGCAGTAATAATTGAGTCCAGTGAAAATACCGCATCTAACACTAAAATTTGCGCTATCACCACGCCAAAGCCGGCATACACTCCGCTTTGAGTGGCTTCATGACTCGTATCTTCTAAGCGCTCGTGCAATTCGGTTGTGGCTTTAAAGAGTAAGAAAACACCCCCAGCCAGCAAGATTAAATCTCGACCAGAAAAGCTAAAGTTATACCAAGTGATTAAAGGGCTGGTGAGGGTAACCAACCAAGACACTACGCTCAATAATCCTAAGCGCATCACCAGCGCCAACGACAAGCCAATTATTCGCGCTTTGTCACGCTGAGGCGCAGGCAATTTTTTCACTAAAATGGCAATAAATACTAAGTTGTCGATACCTAAGACAATTTCTAGTAATACCAGGGTCAGTAAGCCCGCCCACAACGAAGGATCCGTTAAAAATTCCATATTGACCTCTTAGTCGCTTAAGGCAAAGCCATTCATTAATCGCGTAATTGAGCTGACACTCATAGCGGCATTAAAGGAGTGGGAGGGGATAAAAAAAGTGGCGCCTGCCCCAGACAGCGGCAAGAGAACAGAAAGGGTTAAATCATTACGATGCAAGCAACTTCGCGAGCCATCCATAGGCCATACCGGGTTTAGCCGGACCTCTTAATTAAAATGAAAGCATATCATAAGCTCAAAAACGCCACTGGCAAGGTTATTTGTTTACCTTTTAACCTTTTTAGGTCCCTCTTCTGTTTAAGTACCCTGTCTTATAAACGCCGCGGCTACTGTATCAGGCCTAAATGCAGGGTAAGATTGATGCTAGATACAGTGAAAGGAGTAAGGTGCATGGCAAGGTTATGGCTGAATGCCGATGTAGGGGAGAGTTTTGGACATTGGCAGCTAGGCCAAGATGGCGCGCTGATGCCTTATCTCGACTTAGCCAATATCGCTTGCGGTTTTCATGCCTCCGACCCCACTAACATGCGCACCACCTTACAGTTAGCGCACCAACATAATGTAAAGATTGGGGCTCATCCGGCTTATCCCGATCTGGTAGGCTTTGGCCGCCGCTCACTGGCCTGCACGCCTGCTGAGATAGAAAACATGGTGCTGTATCAGTTAGGCGCACTGGCTGGTTTGTGTCGCGCTCAAGGCACCGAGTTAAGCTACGTCAAGCCCCACGGCGCCCTGTATAACGATATGATGCGCGAACCCGAAAAGTTGGTAGCCGTCATGCAGGCGATCGCGCACTTTGATCATCATTTACCACTAATGCTGATGGCCAAAGCTAATAATCAAGAGGCACGTGAATTAGCGCAGCCCTTTGGACTGCAGCTGTGGTTTGAAGCCTTTGCCGATCGTGCCTATCACGACAACGGTAATTTAGTATCGCGCCAATGCCCTGGGGCAGTATTAACAGCGCCCACCCAAATTATTGAGCAAGCAAGACGCTTGGCTTTAGGCGAGCCATTAATGACCTTAGAGGGCAGTGCCTTATTGCTGCAGGCAGATACTTTGTGCGTACACGGCGACAACCCAGAGTCTATTAAGGCGGTGGCGGCTATTCGCCAGTTACTGGACAACTTAGGATGAAGCTATTACTAACGCCTATGCCGCGCCTTGAAAACGCGGGCATGGAGGCGTGGCTAGTACGCCTCTTTGATACCCTAGATGAGCGCAATATGCCTTGGATTTCCTCCTTGGTAGAGGATGTTCAGCATCAATTTGGGCCGTACTTAGTCGATATAGTGCCCTCCTATACCACGGTATTAGTGCAATTTGATGCACTATTGCTAGATCATGGTAAAGCGCGCCAATTATTAGAACACATAGTAAGTGAGCTCACGCTCCCCTTAGCAAAAGAGCTTAAATCACGCGCCGTTATTGAGCTGCCAATTTGGTATCACTTAAGCGTAGGCCCTGAATTAGCACGTTTAAGCGCGCACACCGGCTTAAGCGTGCCCGCCCTAATTGACTTACACAGTGCACCGACTTATTGCGTTTTTGCGCTAGGCTTTGCGCCTGGTTTTGCCTTTATGGGCTCGCTACCCGAGCCGTTAGCGCTAGCGCGCTTAACTCAGCCTAGAGCGCAAGTTCCTCAAGGAAGCTTAGCTATTGCGGGGCGCCAAACGGCTATTTACCCAACCGCCACTCCAGGTGGCTGGAATATTTTAGGTCGTTGTCCCACGCCATTATTTAATTTAGCAAGCGCCTCTTTAAGCCTATTACAGGCAGGCGATCGAGTGCGTTTTGTACCGATTGACCAAGCGCAGTTTGTACGCTTAGGCGGAGATACTACGCCGCTAGCAAAGGCGCCGTTATGACAGGTTACTTAACAGTGATAAAGGCCGGCCCCTTAACCACCCTACAAGATGCGGGGCGTTTTGGCGTACGCCACTTAGGTATTACTCAAGGGGGGCCTGTGGACCTACAAGCGTGGGGCTGGGCAAACTGGTTGCTTGCCAATGCTTGGGGCAGCCCTGCTTTAGAGGTGACCTTAGGCGGGCTTACTGTCATAGCCGAGCAAACTTGTTATTTAGCGTTATGCGGCGCCGATATGCAGGCAAGGCTGGACGGTGAGCCGTTAGCTAATAATCGCGCCTTTCAGATGCAAGTAGGGCAAGAGTTGGTACTCGGCATGGCGCGACAAGGGCTGCGCAGTTACCTTGCTATTGCAGGCGGCTTTAAAGCGCCGCCCATACTCAACAGCGTGGCGACGGTGCGTCGTGAGCAATTAGGTGGCCACCACGGGGATGGCAGCCCGCTTGCACCCCTTCAGCGCTTAGCCTTTACAAAGAACGCACAATCTTTGCCCATCCGAGAGCTGCCCAAGGCCGCCCTGCCCGATTATCGCCGCCCTCCTGTCTTAGAGCTCATTCCTGGCGCTCAGTTTCGCTTTTTTGATAATCAAAGCTTATTGCATGTGATTAACCAACCCTGGCGAGTGGATCCTAACTCCGATCGCATGGGCGTGCGCTTACAGGGCCCTATTTTGCACTGCTCTATTGAAAACTTAATCTCAGAAGGGTTAACGCTGGGCGCCGTACAGGTACCACCTAATGGTCAACCTATTATTTTGCTTAATGATCGCCAAACCATTGGTGGCTACCCGCGCTTAGGCAGCTTAACTCCGCTGGCCTGTGCGCGATTAGCACAGTGTCCGCCTGGGCAGCAGCTAAGGATCAGCCTATGTACTGCCAGTCAAGCACAAACTCAATATCGTACCTTTAGGGCTGCACTAGATAAATAGCGAGCAGAGTCAGATTTACAATACCCGCTGTTTCTACCTCAAGCACATCCTGTACCACCAAAGCTATCAAGCAAAAAACGTGCTGGATAAGCGCCCATAAAAAAGCCTGCCATTTAGGCAGGCTTGTTAAGCAAACGCCATGCTTAATCGACTTTATCTAGCTCATTAGCTTCAATAAAATCAAGGGACATAAAGCTCTCTAAAGAGTCATCTTTAATATCTAACCAAGACGCGGGTAATTGCGTGGCCAAGGTGCCGGTTACAGTAGAGGCGTACACGTTTTCTCTAAAGGCCATAATGTCGGCTTCTTTATCACGTAGCCACTGCTTAAATAATTCAGCCTGCGCTTCAACTGCAAAATCTGGGTAGTCGGTAGCCTCTAATAAGTCACGAATATAACTGGCTTGAAAATCGATTGCGTCATTACAGCCGGTAAGTTGTTCATGGCGCGCTAGCCAGCTTTGCATATCCTGCTGGCGCTGTGCGGCCGCAGGCAAGGCTATCTGGCCTAAGATGACATCTCTGGCATACCACGCTTGGGCGTCAAACATATTAAAGGTGTAATACTGATCCTGCATGCCCAAATAAATAAGCTTAGGATTAGATTGAAAGAAAACCCCTTTATACAGATTGTCTGGATATAAGCAGTTATGGGTTTGCAAACGCAACTCATCGGGTAAAAACGGAAAGTGAAACAGATAACCGGTACACATCACTACCGAGTCAAATTGCTTACTACTGCCATCACTAAAATGCCCTACATTACCTTCTAAGCGCAGTAATAAAGGCCGCTCACTCATTCCCTTTGGCCAATCAAAACCGATAGGGTTAGTGCGATAACTAATAGTTACCGACTTAGCGCCGTACTTAAAGCACTGTGAGCCGATATCTTCTGCGGAGTAACTGGCGCCGACTAACAACACATCTTGGTTAGCAAATTCTAGCGCATCTCTAAAATCATGAGCATGTAACACTCGCCCAGGAAACTGCTCTAGACCTTCAAAATAAGGCATATTGGGCGTTGAAAAATGGCCAGTGGCAACTACGACATAGTCAAATTCATCGGTTTCTTGTTTGCCAGTTCTATGATTCATGACGGTAACAGTAAATAATTTGCTGCTTTCGTCATAAGTCACCCAACGCACTGGGCATTCGAAACGTATGTACTTAGAAATGGCCGCTTTATCGATACGCCCCATAATATAATCTTTGAGCACAGCACGTGGCGGATAAGAAGGGATGGCCTGACCAAAATGCTCGTCAAAAGAATAATCTGCGAACTCTAAGCATTCTTTAGGGCCGTTAGACCATAAATAGCGATACATACTGCCGTGTACAGGCTCGCCATTTTTATCTAAGCCGGTGCGCCAAGTGTAATTCCACATGCCGCCGATGTCGTTTTGTTTCTCAAAACACACTATCTCTGGTAGGTTTTTTACCCCAGCTTGGCGCGCAGCTTCAAAGGCACGCAACTGAGCTAAACCGCTGGGCCCTGCGCCCAAAATCGCTATTTTCTGCTGTTTCAAAACAAGCTCCTTTAGAACTGTAACCTTATCATACTAAAGGATTTAGCTGTTGATTTACAAATATTTGTGGCATTTTGGCTCAATAATAGCCAGATGAGTCAGACTATTATGGTATTAAATCCGTGCTTTTAGCTGCCTTATTGCCACTCATTAATGCGTAAAATTATACTTTATTAGCAGTAAATTCTCTGTAGGTTAGTAGGCGCCAACCTTTCATCAACCTGTTAATTAGCAACGACTTAACTTACTGCCTGCTAGCCTAATAATTTATCCTGTCTTAGTTTCTTATCTTTAGTCTCATGAGCTGTTTATACTGAGGTTATGCGAAGCACTCACCTAGAAGCTGCTATGAACCATTATGCAAAACGATTATTGTCGCGCTTTCGAGCTTGGTTTGGCGTCCCCGAACCACAGCCCGAGCCTACTCCTTTTGAGCCGCGCAACTCTAAGTACACGCGCTTAGGCCAAGGCATTATGAAAGCCACTGCAAAGCAACAAGGCAGCTCGGGCTTTTTTATTCTTAATAATGCCCTAGATGCTTTCGTGACTCGTTTATCTTTAATGGAAGCCGCCGATCAAACGCTGGATGTACAGTATTACCTGTTTCACCGAGATGCCACGGCCAAGCTGTTTACTTATTATTTATTACGCGCCGCCGATCGAGGCGTGCGGGTACGCATGTTGCTGGATGATTTTGGCCATTATGGCCAAGAGCGTTTATTTAGAGCCCTAATTAAACACCCTAATATTTCTATTCGTTTATTTAATCCCTTTAACAATCGGCGCTGGCGTTATCTGGATTTTTTAACGCGCTTTTCTAAAATTCACAGACGCATGCACAATAAGTCATTTACCGTGGATAACCAGGCCGCCATTATCGGTGGGCGAAATATAGGTAACGCGTATTTTGGCGCCGATAAATATGCCAGTTTCAGTGATTTAGATGTGTTGGGCGTAGGACAGTTCGCCCAAGATGTTGGCGCCAGTTTTGATATATATTGGCATCATAGCTTAGCGGTACCGATGCAAAATTTAGCGCGCAAACGCATCGCCCCCTCGTTAAAGAGAGTACGACGCAGGCTCGCCTTTAGCAGTCATAATAAACACAGTCGTGATTACTTAGCGCGTTTAGGTAATTTAAAGCTGGTAGAACAACTGACTCAGGGGAAGCTAGCACTACGCTGGGCAGAGGCAACGTTAGTGTATGATCATCCCGATAAGCTACTCAATGGCTGGGAAGATACGCGCGGTCATTTGTCTGCAAGCTTAGAGAGCATTTGGCAGTCGGTCACAACAGAAGCGCTGTTAGTGTCGCCTTATTTTATCCCTGAAGACAGTGGCGTAGAAAAGTTAGCCGCTTGGGTGGCAGCGGGGGCGAAAGTGACGGTATTAACCAATTCATTAGCCGCCAATGATGTGCCCTTAGTCCATGCTGGGTATGCAAAATACCGCCAGCCCATGTTAGCGGCAGGCGTCGCTTTATGGGAGCTACAACCTAGTAGTAAAAAAGCGCGTAAAAGCCGACGCCGACGCGGCCTTCCTAGCTCATCAAAGGCCAGCTTACATGCTAAAACGCTGGTATTTGATCGTAAAACGCTGTTTATCGGCTCACTTAATTTAGACCCCAGATCCCTTAATCTCAATACTGAAATTGGCGTAGTAATTAATAGCGAACGCTTAGCCGAATACGTGAGTGGAGTGTTTTTAAATGAATTGCCCGAGCACGCTTGGCGCTTACACATTAATAAAGACTCACGCCCACTCCTTAATTGGCTCGACGAGTCCGATCCCAACGCCATCATTCGCTATCATCATGAGCCAGAGGCTAGCCTATGGAGTCGCATTCGCGCGCGCTTGTTTGGTTACTTACCCATAGACGCCTTTTTGTAGCATATAACCCTATCTGGTCGCTCAAGTTGAGCGCCAAAATGAGTTATCTAGTCGCTAGGCTGCGATACACTTAAGCTTAATTTTTATAAAAAGACGCCGCTATGACCGCTAATTTTCACGTGTTTTATCTAAGCCTTATCTTATTGCTGAGTAGTTATTTAAGCGGTTGTGGGGCGCAAGCGCAAGTTTATCGCCCTATTAGCTCGGCATTTAGCGATACTCAAGACACGCGCCTTGGCCAAGGCATAGCGCAAGAGGCAAAGGCTCAAACAGCCAGCTCTGGCTTTTACTTATTAAGTAATGGTTTAGATGCTTTTGTAACGCGTTTGTTATTAATGGAGGCGGCCGATAAAACGCTAGATATTCAATATTATCTGTTTCATGACGATGACACCGCCAAGCTTTTTAGTCATTACTTATTACGCGCCGCAGACCGCGGAGTGCGAGTGCGCTTACTACTCGATGACTTTGGCCACCATGGTCAAGAAAAGTTGCTTGCCGCCTTAGCGCAACATCCTAATATCTCAGTGCGCTTATTTAATCCTTTTAGCAACCGAGTGATGCCTTACTTAGACTTTATCACTCGCTTTAAGCGGGTAAACAGGCGGATGCACAATAAGTCATTTATTGCCGATAATCAGGCCGCTATTATTGGCGGGCGTAATATTGGTAATACTTACTTTGGCGCCGATGAGCACACCAACTTCACTGACTTAGATGTATTAGGGGTGGGAAGTTTTGCGCCACAGGTATCTGGCGCTTTTGATCTCTATTGGAACCATGTTTTATCAAGCCCCGTTCAGCAATTTGAACAAGGCCAAGGAGCCACCGCTCTCACTAAGGCGCGCCAGCAACTGCATAGCGCCATGAACAGTGAGCGCAGCCAAACTTATCTAGCACGACTTGCTTCGCTGCAATTAGTCGAGCAATTAAAACAAGGTTCGTTAGCGTTTCACTGGGCCGACTTTAGCCTAATTTATGACACGCCAGATAAAATTCTTAATGCTAGCGATAATACCCACGGCCATATGGCGCCTGCGCTTAATGCCTTACTTAGTGAAGTCGAAAACGAGGCATTGATCGTCTCGCCCTACTTTATTCCTGGTAACAATGGGGTAAGTCGTTTTGCAAGTTGGATTGACGCAGGCGCCAAAGTTACGATTTTAACTAACTCGCTTGCCGCAAATGATGTGCCGGCGGTGCACGCCGGTTATGCCCGCTATCGTAAGCCATTAATAACAGCAGGCGTAGAGCTGTGGGAATTACGACCCAGTGCCAGTGCGCTTAAAAATAACAGTTACAAAAAAGACTTACCCGGCTCATCACGTGCCAGTCTACATGCTAAAACCATGATTTTTGATCGCGATACTTTGTTTGTGGGCTCTATGAATTTAGACCCCCGTTCCATTAATTTAAATACCGAAATTGGGGTACTTATTTATAGTAAAACGTTAGCTAGCACAGCCAGTACCACTTTTTTGAATGATCTTCCCGAGCATGCATGGCACTTAGATGTAATATCTACTAAAGCATGGTGGGGCAAGCGCGAACGTTTAATATGGCGAGATGAGTCTCACCAGCCCGCAACTCTTATTAGCCACGAGCCAGAAGCTAGCCAGTGGCGGCGTTTTCAAGTGTGGGCTTTTGGCTATCTCCCTATCGAAGGCATGCTTTAACAGCTAGCCGTCCGCTGTAAGCTAATTTCTAAAGACTCAATATTTTTTTGCCACTCAATACACGGAAAATTAAGATTAAGCACCTAGATAACGTATGGTTTATGACCGTTACTTATCATAACCTTCTTGAATTTCGGTTAACTTCGTCGATTTGGCTGTTTAAAGTGCAAAAGTCATAAAGATAACCTATCAAAAAGAAACCACCGGTAAAAAACCATAAAATAGCCGTGATCCACTTGCCCATGTAAAGACGATGCGCGCCAAAGATGCCGAGAAAAGTCATTAAAATCCAGGTAATGTTGTAATCTTTGCTGCCTTTAGTAAAACGGCGGTCGGCGGATTTATCCATGCTGGGAATTAAAAAGAGATCCACAATCCAGCCAATAAAAAATAAGCCCAGCGTGAAGAAGTAAATAATGCCGCTAATAGGGCGACCGTAGTAAAAGCGGTGCGCTCCCATAAAACCAAAAATCCATAACACATAGCCGATCACCACACTGTGCGTATTGTTCATTTACTTATCCTCATCGATATTAGGTAGGTTTCGCTCAAGGGCGGGACGCGAGTAGGCGGTCACTTTAGCTTAACGGCTGTTAGCCACTCACACCATGTTTAGTCACACTAAATGCAGAGGCTGCGTCTTAATTTGACTGAAGCGCAAGGGTTAGATATAAAAAAACCTGCCGCAGCAGGTTTTTTTATTAGGTAAAACTAAGTTACTTTTGAGAAAAATTAGTCAGCGGGCTGGTTGCTTGGGCATATTGGCTTTTGGTTGGTAACCCAGCCAAATACGCTTGACGACCCGACTCCACTGCCAATTTAAAAGCACTGGCCATAGCAATAGGATCGCGCGCAGTAGCAATAGCAGTATTAACTAGCACGGCATCGGCCCCCAACTCCATGGCGTAAGCCGCATGACTTGGCGCACCAATTCCCGCATCAACGATCACCGGAACCTTAGCCTGCTCGATAATGATTTGTAGAAAATCATGAGTCACTAAGCCTTTATTGGTGCCAATAGGCGCACCCAGTGGCATGACAGCGGCACAGCCTACTTCTTCTAAGCGCTTACACAATAAAGGGTCGGCGCTGCAATAAGGCAAGACGATAAAGCCTTCTTTAACTAAAATCTCCGCCGCTTTTAGTGTTTCAATGGGATCAGGCAGCAAATACTTAGGATCAGGGTGCACTTCAAGTTTTAACCAGTTCGTGCCCAGTGCCTCACGAGCTAAACGCGCTGCAAATAACGCCTCTTCTACGGTGTGCGCGCCTGCAGTGTTAGGCAGCAAATGCACACCTAACTCCAGCAAGGGCGGCAAAATGTCATCGCTGTGATTAACCAAATCAACGCGCTTCATTGCCATGGTGACCATCTCTGAGCCACCCGCAAAAAACGCATCTTTCATCTGCTGACGGCTGGCAAATTTACCGGTTCCGGTAAAAAGACGAGAACTAAAGGTTTTATCGGCAATGGTAAGACTCATATTAGCCTCCGGCTATGGCGTGAAATAACGTAACTTTATCGTTTTCATTTAAAACTTGCTCGGACCATTGGCCACGCGCCACCACACTCTGGTTTAGCGCCACCGCCACGCCCGGCTTATCTTGTTCAAGATCTTGTAATAATTGACCGAGGGTAATGCCCTCGGTCAACATCATGGTTTTATCATTTAAGGTGATTTGCATTCTTTACCTCCCTTAGGATCCACAGACCGGACAAGCGGGATCTTTTGGTACCCGCAAGCCATGCCAACTGTGGTTTTTGGCATCAAATAGTTTTAGCTCACCCCAAGGTACGCTACCGGTTTGTGTAAAAAACTTAATGGCTTCCAGCGCTTGCAGCATACCAATAGTGCCCACCACAGGGCCAATTACGCCTGAGTTGCTGCAATTAAGTCGCTCCCCGATATCGGTGCCATAAAGACATCGATAACAACCGTGATCTTGCTTAGGGTCTAGCGCCAGCAATTGCCCTTCAAAACGAATCGCAGCCCCTACTAACAACGGTTTACCAGCCTGATAGCAGGCGGCATTGAGTTGCTGGCGAATGAGGATATTATCGGTGCAATCTAACACCAAGTCGACCTCAGCCACAAAAGCGGCTAAGTTTTGCTCATCCATTTTTTGATTAATGGCAATGACTTCTACTTCAGGGTTTAGATTTTGTAGCTTAATGCGTGCCGTTTCTGCCTTACTGTGCTTTAAGCTTTTCATATCATACAGCGTCTGGCGCTGTAGGTTACTAACCTCGATATGATCAAAATCTGCTAACCATAAGGTACCCACCCCCGCCGCGGCTAAATATTGCACCGCCGGCGAGCCAAGGCCGCCTAACCCGACAATCAGTACTGAACCCTGCTTAAGCTTTAGCTGCCCTTGCTCGCCCACTTCTTCTAGCAGTAAGTGGCGGCTGTAGCGCATAAATTCGTCGTCGGTGAGCTGGCTGTCGCTAACCATCTTACCCCTCCACTAGCGCTAATAATTCGCGCGTTGCGGCTTCTGGATTGTCAGACTCGGTAATGGCGGTGACTAACGCTATGCTGCCAATCCCCGTTTCAGCAACTAATGGCACTCGGTCGCGGCTAATGCCACCAATCGCCACCAGTGGAAACTCGGTTTCCATCAAGGCGACGTAGCGATGTAAACGCTCTAAGCCCTGTGGCCGAGAAGGCATATCTTTAGTCTTGGTCGGAAAGATATGACCCAGCGCTAAATAAGAGGGCTTAAGCTCGCGAGCCCGCAGCATTTCATAATAGCCGTGAGTAGAAAGACCCAACTTAATACCGGCGGCACGAATCGCTTCTAAGTCGGCAATCTCTATGTCTTCTTGGCCTAAATGCACACCATAAGCGCCATGCTTAATGGCCAAGCGCCAGTAGTCGTTAATAAATAAGCGCGCGTTAAAACGCTGGCCTAGCTCAACTGCCGCTTTAATATCCGCTTCTACTTGGTCATCGGTTTTGTCTTTAATGCGCAGCTGCAAAGTGCGCACGCCCCAGTCTAACAGTTGCTCTAATAAGCTCACGCTGGTCACCACCGGATATAAACCCAGCTTTAAGGTGTCCATAGGCGCAAACTCCGCCTTAGGGTGGGGTCCGCTAATACCTAACTGCTCAGCTAGCGTCGAGCCTGGCATAACGACGGTTGGAAAATCATTAAGATCCGTTGGCCAACCTAAGTGTGCAACTGGGCCAGGACCCGCGCCTAGCCCTTGGGCTGCTTTTAGACCTTGAGTGACATAAGCCTTAGCTAACACCAGCGCATCTTCGATAGGATAGTCGAGTGCAATGGCAGTCGCGATGGCGGAGGATAAGGTACAACCCGTGCCATGGCCGTGCGTGGTTTCTACACGCGCACTGGCTAGCCAAATTTCACGCTCACCATCGGTATAAAAATCGATCGCTTGCTCTGGCGCCCAATCAAAGTGCCCTCCTTTAACAAGGACGGCGCGCGCGCCCATTGCTAATAACGCCGCGGCACCCCTGCGCACATTAGCAGGCGAGTCGGGCGTAATGCCCGACAACGCCGCCAACTCAATGGCGTTGGGGGTGATAAGATCCACCTCGGCTAGCAAGTGCTGTTTAATTGCCGGCAACAGACTCTCTTGTGCCATGGCTTTGCCGGTGCTCGCAATCGCCACCGGGTCATACACCACATATGGCTGCCATTGGCGGCGATATTCACGTAGGTAACGAGCCAATACTTCTGCACGCAAGCCGCCTGGCAATAGTCCAATTTTAATGGCTTGAGCCGGTAAGTCGCTGGCTAGGGCCACTAATTGTTGGCTAAATGCCTGCATTAGAACCGGCTCGACCATAGAAACGGCCACCGAGTTTTGGGCGGTAATAGCAGAAATAACCGAGCAGCCGTGGCCGCCCAGTGCGTGAATAGTGTGCAAGTCGGCCTGAATGCCAGCGCCGCCGCCCGAATCAGAACCGGCTATGGTCCAGACTATGGGTCTTGTCATATTAATTCTTTCTCCAATTGATCCGCTTGATGATAAAGCTCACCACCGCGCTTATTAAACTCTTCTGACATTTTTGCCATGCCCGCCAGTACTGTCTCTTGGTTGCCATCTATGTCGACTAGCTTAATGGCTATCGCTTCTTGCGCGGCGGCATATTCTCGCACTTCTTGAGTAATTTTCATTGAGCAAAACTTGGGGCCACACATAGAGCAAAAATGCGCGACTTTACCGGATTCTTGGGGTAAAGACTCATCGTGATAATCGCGGGCCGTTTGTGGGTCTAAGCTTAAGTTAAACTGATCTTCCCATCTAAACTCAAATCGCGCCTTAGACAAGGCATTATCTCTAATTTGCGCACCCGGATGACCTTTGGCTAAGTCGGCCGCATGGGCGGCTATCTTATAGGTGATTAAGCCTTGCTTCACGTCTTCTTTGTTAGGTAGCCCTAAATGCTCTTTAGGCGTGACGTAACACAACATAGCGCAGCCATACCAACCAATTAAAGCCGCACCAATCCCTGAGGTAAAATGATCATAACCCGGCGCGATATCAGTCGTTAACGGACCCAATGTATAAAAAGGCGCTTCATGACAATGTGCAAGCTGCTCTTCCATATTACGTTTAATCATATGCATGGCCACATGGCCTGGGCCTTCAATCATTACCTGTACATCATATTCCCAGGCAATTTTCGTGAGCTCGCCCAAGGTATACAGCTCGGCAAATTGTGCTTCATCGTTCGCATCGGCAATCGAGCCTGGGCGCATGCCATCACCTAACGATAATGACACATCATAGGCGGCACAAATTTCACAAATATCGCGAAAGCGCTCATAAAGAAAACTTTCTTTATGATGGGATAAACACCATTTGGCCATAATAGAGCCACCGCGCGATACAATTCCGGTGACGCGCTTGGCGGTCATGGGCACATAGCGCAGCAAGACGCCGGCATGAATCGTGAAGTAGTCCACGCCTTGCTCGGCCTGCTCGATTAAGGTGTCACGAAATACTTCCCAGTTTAAGTCTTCGGCCACCCCATTCACTTTTTCTAACGCTTGGTAAATAGGAACGGTGCCAATCGGCACTGGACTGTTGCGCAAGATCCATTCGCGAGTTTCATGAATATTACGCCCCGTGGATAAGTCCATCACGTTATCCGCGCCCCACCGCGTTGCCCACACCAGTTTTTCTACTTCTTCTTCAATGGAGGAGGTCACCGCTGAGTTGCCGATATTAGCATTAATCTTCACCAAGAAATTACGGCCAATAATCATCGGCTCAGACTCGGCATGATTAATGTTGGCGGGGATAATCGCGCGCCCTTCTGCTACTTCCTTGCGTACAAACTCCGGCGTAATACGCTCTGGTAAATTAGCACCAAAACTTTCACCTTTATGCTGTTGGAGCAACATTTCGTCGCGCACCCGCTCACGCCCCATGTTTTCTCGAATGGCGATGTATTCCATTTCTGGGGTAATAATCCCTTGGCGCGCATAGTGCATTTGCGTCACACGTTTGCCTGGCTTAGCTTTACGAGGCTGAGGGAGTTGCTCAAAGCGTAAATGATCCAGGCCCTCATCGGCCATGCGTTCTTGGGTAAAGGCTGAGCTCACTTGGGCTAATTCTTGGGTATCGTTGCGCTCTAAAATCCACTGCCGGCGCAGCTGAGGCAAGCCTAAGCGCACATCTAACTTCGCCTCGGCATCGCCATAAGGACCTGAAGTGTCGTAAATGGGTACTGGCGCATTAGGCTCAAGAAGGGGTTGCTCTTGGGTGCCACCTTTAAAGCTGTCGGCAAGGTGGATTTCACGCATCGCGACTTGAATATCAGGGCGTGAGCCTTGGACATAAATACGTTTAGAGTTAGGGAATTGCTCGCCTTTAAGGTTATCGATAAAGGCTTGGGCTTGGCTGCGAATTTCGCGACGATTAGTTTTTTTAGATTGTTGCTCTGAAACTTGGGTTACTGCTTTAGTTGACATAGCCATCTCACTTGAATCCGTGTTGGGTGAAAAAGCTTGTCAGGAGTGTTGATAAAGAAAATGGTAGAGGGGAAAAACGCCAATTTCTCACTTGCTTCCCTTACGCAGGTACTAGCCTGATCAGGTTCAACGGATCCCACATTCGTGGTCTCAGCTCCATAGAGCACTCCGACAAGATAGTGGCCAGTAAAGCAGATCCAGATCACAAAAGCAAAGCTCACTGGCACGCTCAGTCAAAAATTACCAATAACTCATTCTCTGTTAGGCTGTCATTGTTCGCCTCAACTGGTATC
Organism: Oceanisphaera avium; assembly: GCF_002157875.1. Classification (NCBI taxonomy): domain Bacteria; kingdom Pseudomonadati; phylum Pseudomonadota; class Gammaproteobacteria; order Aeromonadales; family Aeromonadaceae; genus Oceanisphaera; species Oceanisphaera avium. Next base: position 2,324,596 of record NZ_CP021376.1, on the reverse strand, counting down.
TTCAGGTGAAATTAGCTGTCGGTTAGCTTAAGTCGCATCGCGGCGGCGTGCTTTCTTTTTAAGGCGAGAACGGATGTCTATTAGTCTTTATCCTTATCAATTATCACTCACTCAGCCGCTAGTCTTTGCCCAGCAGATGATTGGCCAGCGACAGGGCTTTTTTGTCCAAATTAATGACGCTTGGGGAGAAATAGCGCCACCGCTTACGGCAGACATGGCGCTGGTCGCCAAAGATGCTCGCCAAGCCTGTGCCCGCCTGCGCCAAGGACTGGCTCATAATGCTCACACCCCTGCCGTACAGTTTGGTCTAGATTGCGCCTTAGCTCAGCTCCCTAGCGCGCCATTCTCCCTTAAAACGAGTCCTTTAAACTTGCCATTGTTAGAAGGAGCACGCGACCCTCTAGTGCGCGCATGGCGCTGTCGGCGTATTCACCCCGCCTTGGCTTGGCTTACCCTTACCGGCAGTATTCACTATGACGCCGGCTTAATTCGCGAGTTGTGTTTATTAGCACCTAAGGTGCGCTTAGTGCTGGATGGAGCGGGCCAATTTAGCGACGAATATATCCAAGACTTATGGTCACGTATCGACGGGCAACGTATCGATTGGATAATGGATGCGGGCACCACCCTTGCACAAGCTCAAGGGTTGGCAGAGCAAGCTAACATTCCAGTGGCACTGGATATAGCACGCTATTTAGATACACCACCGCCTCAGCAAGTCGATTTAGGGGCGTTTAGTTTTGCCAGCGCACTGCTTATTCGCCCCAGTCAGCTAGGCGGCTTAGCTTATAACCAAGCATTGGTGCGCCACGCTCAACAGTTAGGGCAAGCCGTATTGCTTGGCGATAGCTTACAAAGTGGCTTTGGACAGAGCCAGCTTGCTTACTTATCTGGCCAATGGCTAGGGGAGGCACCTCTGGCCTTAGGCCGCTGTCGGTATTTATTAGACTCAGGCGTAGATCACCACGGATTGCCACTGATTAGCGGACTCACGCCGCTCTAACGCAGCAATTAGCGTAACTTGGCGCTCACGCTCTGCTTGGCTTATGAGGGCTAAATCCGTATAGTCAGCTGCATATTTCGACAGGTTTCTATATATGTTTCAAAATAACCCCCTATTAGCTCAGCTAAAGCAACAAATGCGTGACGACCTTACTATCAAAGAAGGTGTCGTTAAAGGCACATCTAAAGGCTTTGGCTTTTTAGAAGTCGGCGAAAAAGAAAGTTACTTTATTCCCCCGCCCCACATGAAAAAAGTCATGCATGGCGATCATATTACCGCTATTTTACGCACCGAAAATGAGCGCGAGCTGGTAGAGCCAGAAAAACTAATTGAAGCCGGCGTAACCCGCTTTGTAGCTCGCGTTAAGTGGTTTCGTGACCGATTAAACTTGGTACCCGACCACCCTTTAATGAACGAAGCCATTAAAGCCCGCACCGTTAAAGGCTTAAATGAAAAAAGCTTAAAAGAAGGCGATTGGGTGCTGGCTGAAATGACTTCACACCCGCTAAAAGGCAATGGTTTTTTCGCCAATGTAGTGGAAGTGATTGCCGGTGTTGATGATCCTATTGCCCCTTGGTGGGTGGTACTAGCGCGCAATAATCTGTCTAAAGTCGCCCCCGAAGACAGCAAAGACTGGCAGCAAGTGCCCGATACCTTAGCGCGTCGTGATCTCACGGATATCCCCTTTTTCACCATAGACGCCGAATCCACGCTGGATATGGATGATGCGCTAAGCATTAAAAAGCTTGATGACGGCTGGGAACTGTTAGTGGCCATTGCCGATCCCACGGCGTATGTACCCCAAGGCAGTGTGATGGATAAAGTGGCCGCTGAGCGCGCTTTTACCGCTTACTTGCCAGGGCGTAATATCCCTATGTTGCCACGCACCTTGTCTGATGAGCTGTGCTCATTACAAGAGGGCGTAGAGCGTCCCGTTATTTGTGCCCGCTTATTTATTGATAATGAAGGTAAAGTCGCAGATAAAGCAGAATTTTTTGCCGCGACTATGCGCTCGCACGCGCGCTTAAGCTACGACAATGTGTCTGATTGGATTGAAGAAAAAGGCGACTGGCAGCCAGCTAATGAAGTTATTGCTGAGCAGATCCGTCAAATGCATGCCTTTACTTTAGTGCGCGCCGCTTGGCGAGCTAAGCATGCCATCGTGTTTAAAGACCGCCCCGATTTTCGCTTTGCGCTAGACGCCGACAGCAATGTCACGGCTATTTTGGTGGATTACCGTCGTATTGCCAACCAAATGGTAGAAGAGTCGATGATTGCTGCCAACTTAGCCTGTGGTAACTGGCTAAACGAGCATGTGGGCGCGGGTATCTTTAACGTGCATGCCGGCTTTGATAGCGAAAAAATGGACGGCTTAACTGAGCTATTAACCGCACACGATGCCCCTTTTGACCCCGCCACTATCAATACGCTAGCGGGTTTTTGTGCCTTGCGCCGTTGGTTAGATGAGCGCGAAACTTCTTATTTAGATAGCCGTACTCGTCGCTTCCAATCTTTTGCCGCCATGAGCGCCAATCCAGGTGCTCACTTTGGCTTAGGTTTAGATGCCTACGCTACTTGGACCTCACCTATTCGCAAATACGGCGATATTATTAATCATCGTCTTATTAAAGCAGTCTTGGCAGGCCAAGATCATAAAGACCTGTTACCTAGCAATGAGCTAGCGACTCATTTATCGGATCAGCGCCGTATGCATCGCCGTGCCGAGCGCGATATTGCTGATTGGTTATATGTACGCTTCTTAAAGCCGGCCGTAGCCGAAGGTAAAGTCTTTGATGCGGATGTAGTAGATGTGAGTCGTGGTGGCGTGCGTTTGCGTTTACATGAAAATGGCGCCGGGGTATTTATGCCCTCGTCACTTATTTTAGCCAATCGCGATCGCTTAGAGTGCAGCTGGGATGATGGCCGCGTTTATCTAGATAAAGCGCCGTTATATGAGCTAGGCCAGGTAGTACAAATTATTATTACCGAAGCCATTGAAGAAACTCGCTCTTTAATTGCTAAACCTGCACAACCCATTGCGAGCGCCGCTTCGCAGTAACCGCTCTTAGGTAAACCACTCTAAAAGGCCTGCAGTTGCAGGCCTTTTTTTTGTAAGCTTTATGTCTCGCGCAACACGTAAAATACTAACACCCTCTGTTTCACTTACCACGTACGGCGTAAACGTACGACGGCGTAGGGGTATTATACTCTCGCCTGCTTATGTATAACTAAAAAGAATATGAAATGACTTATCAATCACTTATGGATCTATTAGTATAGATGCATATCCACCCTATTTGTTTTGGAGTTCACTATGCGCAAAACACTGATCGCAACTCTGCTGTTAACTGCGGGCTTAACCACCGCAGGTCCATTGCAGGCTAAAGAACTGCTAAACAGCAGCTATGACATAGCACGCGAACTGTTCGCTGAAATTAATCCGGTATTCGTTAAGCACTGGGAAGAAAAAACCGGTGAGAAGCTCACTATTAAGCAAAGCCACGCCGGCTCATCCAGCCAAGCTCAGGCGATTTTGCAAGGTTTGCGCGCCGACGTCGTGACTTATAACCAAGTCACAGACGTAGATGTACTCTATGAAAAAGGCAAACTAATCCCAGAAGATTGGAAAGCGCGCCTACCTAACGACAGCTCGCCTTATGTTTCCACTATGGCGTTCTTAGTGCGAAAAGATAACCCAAAAAATATTAAAACGTGGGATGACTTAACTCGTGAAGATGTAAAGTTAGTGTTCCCTAATCCAAAAACCTCAGGCAACGGGCGTTACACCTACCTTGCTGCTTGGGGTGCCGCCCATCAGAAGTTTGATGGCGACCAAGATAAAATTCGTGAGCACATGGGCAAGCTGATCAAGCAAGTCGCTGTGTTTGATACCGGCGGTCGGGGCGCAACAACTACTTTTATCGACCGTGGTATTGGTGACGTATTAATCACTTTTGAGTCTGAAGTAAACAATATTCGCGACTTGTATGCCGCTGATGGTTACCAAGTGGTAGTGCCACCGGTAGATGTATTAGCCGAATTCCCGGTGACTTGGATTGATAAGAACGTAAAGCGCAACAAGACCGAAAAAGAAGCTAAAGCTTACTTAGAGTTTTTATATAGCCCCGAAGCACAGCGTATTTTGGCGAAAAACTACTATCGCGTAAATGATAAAGACGTGGCTAATGAATTTGCCGATAAGTTCCCCGAAACTGAGCTGTTTAAGGTAGAAGATGTGTTCGGTAGCTGGGAACAAGCCATGAAAGATCACTTTGCTAACGGTGGCACGCTAGACCAGCTTCAGGCTCAAGGACGCTAAGTCATGATGGCGCTCTTGGGTTCTTCAAAGCGAGTATTACCGGGCTTTACCCTGAGCATGGGCACTAGCCTGCTATTTGTGAGCTTGATTATCTTGTTGCCGTTAACCGGTCTTGTGATCAGCACCAGCCAAATGGGCTGGGAGCAATATTGGCAGATTATTAGTGACCCTAGGGTGGTTACCACCTATAAGGTGACCGCCAGCGCCGCTGCCGCTGCTAGCTTATTTAATATGATATTTGGCCTGCTTATGGCTTGGATTTTAACGCGCTATCGCTTTCCAGGTCGGGCCATTTTAGATGGCTTAATGGACTTGCCGTTTGCTCTACCCACGGCAGTAGCAGGCTTAACTTTGGCCTCACTGTTTGCCACCAACGGTTGGTATGGCGAGGCGTTAGCTAATGTGGGCATTAAGGTCTCTTATACGTGGGTGGGCATAGTGGTGGCCATGGTGTTTACCAGCGTGCCCTTTGTCGTGCGCACCGTACAGCCGGTACTAGAAGATCTTGGGCCTGAATATGAAGAAGCGGCTGAAACCTTAGGCGCAAGCCCTTGGCAAGCTTTTAGCCGTGTAGTACTACCGGAATTAAAACCCGCATTGATCACCGGCACCGCGCTGTCTTTTACCCGTAGTTTGGGTGAGTTTGGTGCCGTTATTTTTATTGCCGGCAATATGCCTTGGCAAACCGAAGTTACCTCTTTGATGATTTTTATCAAGATCCAAGAATTTGATTTAGCCGGCGCCAGTGCCATTGCCAGCGTCATCTTATTAGCGTCTTTCTTGTTGTTGTTTTTAATTAACGGCATCCAAGGTCGTTTTATGCGTCGCGTGCGAGGTAACGGCTAATGGAGCACACTCTTAATATTACTCAACCTCGCCCTTGGGGCCGCTGGTGTTTAATTACCATAGGCACAGTGCTGTCTATTTTGCTATTAGTGGTGCCGCTGCTGGCGATTATTGCCGGTGCTTTTGCCGCCGGTGTCGGTGGCGTGATTGAGAACTTAAATGAGCCAGACATGTTACATGCTATTGGCTTAACGCTAATGGTAGCCGCACTGACTGTACCCATTAACTTAGTGTTTGGCACCTTGCTGGCTTGGTTGGTGACCCGCTTTAACTTTCGTGGCCGCCAATTTCTGCTGACTTTAATTGATGTGCCCTTTGCCGTGTCACCTGTAGTAGCAGGCTTATTGTACCTGCTGATGTATGGCGTCAATGGTCCTATCGGTAGCTGGCTCGACAATTACGATATGCAGCTCATGTTTGCTTGGCCCGGCATCGTCATGGTGACGGTGTTTGTAACTTGCCCCTTTATGGTCCGAGAATTAGTACCGCTTATGAGCAGCCAAGGTACCGACTCAGAAGAAGCGGCCGTATTACTGGGTGCTAGTGGTTGGCAGCTATTTCGCAAAATCACCTTACCTAATATCCGCTGGGCACTCTTGTACGGCGTTATTTTAACCAACGCCCGCGCCGTGGGTGAATTTGGTGCCGTGTCTGTGGTTTCCGGTGGTATTCGCGGTGAAACCAATACGCTGTCATTACATGTGGAGTTATTACATCAAGACTACAATGCAGTCGGTGCTTTTACCGCCGCGGCACTGTTAACCTTGATGGCCATTTTCACTTTGCTAATTAAATCTTATCTTGAATGGCGCTTGCAACGCGCTGAAGCACAGGAGTAAGTCAACATGAGTATTCATATTGAGGGTATTCACAAGTCCTTCGGCAAAAACCAAGTGCTAAATAATATTAATCTAGACTTACCCAGCGGGCAGTTAGTGGGCTTGCTGGGTCCTTCTGGCTCAGGCAAAACCACTTTGCTGCGTATTATTGCCGGTCTTGAGCATGCCAATCAGGGACGAATTCACTTTAACGGTAACGACGTTACTCAGCTACATGCCAGAGATCGCAAGGTAGGATTTGTATTTCAAAACTACGCACTCTTTCGCCATATGACGGTGTTCGACAATATCGCCTTTGGCCTTACTATTATGCCTAAAGGCCAGCGCCCTAGCGCGGCTGACATTAAGCGCCGAGTCACCGCTCTACTTGAGATGATCCAGTTATCTCACGTTGCCGAGCGCTTCCCCGCTCAACTGTCAGGTGGCCAACGCCAGCGAGTCGCGTTAGCACGCTCTTTAGCCGTAGAGCCCAGTGTGCTATTGCTCGACGAGCCCTTTGGCGCCTTAGATGCTCAAGTACGCAAGGAGCTGCGCCGCTGGTTACGCCGCTTACATGATGAGCTGCACTTTACTAGCGTGTTTGTTACCCACGATCAAGAAGAAGCCATGGATGTGTCTGATCAAGTGGTGGTCATGAGCCAAGGCCAAGTGGAGCAAATTGGTTCGCCAGACGCCATCTGGCAAGCACCCGCCAGCCGTTTTGTGTTGGAGTTTCTCGGGGAAGTAAACAAAATTGAGGGCGAGCTTAATGGTAGCCGCTTTAAGGTGGGTCATTATCCACTGCAGTTACCAGTAGCTAGCCATAAACAAGGGGCCGCTTGCTGGTATTTACGCCCTCATGAAGTGAGCCTTACCACTGACGCAGACGCCCAGCATCCGCTGCCGGTATTGGTGACCGATGTGAACGGACGAGGTAGCGCCGTGCAATTAGAGTTAGAGCCTAAAGATTGGCCAGGACAATTATTAACGGCTCAACTACCTCATCAGCATTTAAGTAATGTCCAACGTGGTCAAACGCTTTATTTAGGTAGCCAAGGCGGGCGAGTCTATTTAGGCGAGCAGCAATTAACCGATAGCCATATCGCGTTAACGGCCTAAAAGAGCAAAAAAGGACGAGGGAGGCGTGAGTGGTGATAAGCAAACACGCTTTCCAGTCCCTAATCACTCTTGCCCGTCTTTAGCCGTTAAAAACACCAGACGATAAGTAGCGATCACCGCGATCACAAATAATGGCCACAATAATGGCATTATCTACTTGCTCGGCAAGCTTGAGCGCACCAGCTACTGCACCGCCTGAGCTGACCCCACAAAAAATACCTTCTTCGCGAGCCAAGCGCAGCATAGTGGCTGTAGCTTCATCTTCACTGATATCTAATATTTGATCGACACGGCTTTTTTCAAAAATACCGGGCAAATAAGCTTCTGGCCAGCGGCGAATTCCTGGGATACTGCTGCCTTCGCACGGCTGTAAGCCGACAATTTGCACGGCGTTATTTTGTTCTTTTAAGTACTGAGATACGCCCATGATAGTACCCGTAGTCCCCATGCTAGAGACAAAATGGGTAAGTGTGCCTTGGGTTTGCTGCCAAATCTCTGGACCTGTAGTGAGATAGTGTGCCTGCGGATTATCAGGGTTATTAAATTGATCTAAAATCACCCCTTTACCGTCAGCAGCCATTTTATCGGCTAAATCACGTGCGCCTTCCATGCCTGCTTTTTTGCTCACTAAGATTAGCTCGGCACCATAGGCGAGCATGGCGGCTTTACGTTCTTCGGTGGCATTATCGGGCATGATTAATATCATTTTATAACCCTTAATCGCCGCCGCCATCGCCAGCGCAATGCCCGTATTACCGCTCGTGGACTCAATAAGCGTATCGCCGGGCGTTATCTCACCGCGCGCTTCAGCCTGAATGATCATATTTAGGGCAGGCCTGTCTTTCACCGAGCCTGCGGGATTGTTGCCCTCCAACTTAACTAGCACCTGACTGTTAGTATGGCGGGCTAAACGCTGCAAACGCACGAGAGGCGTATGACCCACGAAGTCCTCTATGGTAGGAAATGGCATTGTGTGTCCTTGATTGCTAAGTACATAAGATAGAATTAAGCAGATGAGCCAGTACTTAATGTCTATTTGCTCACGCCTTTAAGTGCAAGCTAAGCTAAGTGGCAAGTTTTATGCTACAACTTTCAAGCTCATTAAAAGCACGCTGCGCTTTTAGGGTGCGCAGCCGTGAATATCATTTTGCCATAATTTTGCCCCCGACATAAAGGAGTGCGTATGCCGCTGCAAGGTTTAGATGCGTTATTTCGCCCCGCAAGCATAGCGGTGATCGGCGCTTCTCATCGCGATAACGGCGCGGGAAAGTTGGTAATGAAAAACTTACTAGCCGGCAATTTTAGCGGCCCTATTATGCCCGTTAATCCCAAATACGAAGCCGTAGCGGGTGTGATGGCCTACCCCAATATTAGCCGTCTTCCCCGCAGCCCCGACTTAGCCATAGTCTGTACGCCTGCGGCAAAAAATCCCGAGATTATTGAGCAACTAGGAAGTAAGGGCTGCAAGGCGGTCATTATTCTTGCCGCCGGCACTATGGCTGAACAATTAGTTGAGATGAAAGCCAGCGCGCGCTTACATAAAATGCGCCTGCTAGGTCCTAATAGTATGGGGGTGATCCTACCCCACTTAGGCCTTAACGTTAGCTTTGCTCCTTTTCCAGCTAAGGCGGGGCGCATTGCCTTTGTGTCTCAGTCGGCAGCGGTATGCTCCACTATTCTCGATTGGGCACGTCATAATGATGTGGGCTTTTCTCACTTTATATCGCTAGGGGACGCCTGCGATATCGACTTTGCTCAACTGCTCGATTATTTAGCGCGCGATCGCCACACCCACTCCATTCTTTTATATATGGATGCTGTACAAGATGCGCGCGCATTTATGACCGCCGCTAGAACTGCCTCGCGTAATAAAGCCGTGCTAGTGGTAAAGAGCGGCCGCACTCCCCTAGGTGCCGAGCTGAGTCAGTTGCACTCGGGTGGCAAAGTGGGCATGGACGCCGCCTACGATGCCGCTATTCGTCGCGCAGGTATGCTAAGAGTGCGAGACACTCACGATCTCTTTGCCGCAGTAGAAACGCTGAACCATGCCCAAAGCTTGCGCGGTGAGCGATTAGTGATCCTTACCAATGGTGGGGGGCCAGCTATTATGGCCATAGACACATTAATAAGTCGCGGCGGTAAACTCGCTACCTTAAGTGAGCACACCACAGTCGAATTAAACAAAGTACTGCCCGCTGCATGGTCAAAAAACAACCCTATCGATATAGTGGGCGATGCCCCTATCAATCGTTATCTCGATAGCTTAAAAGTGTTACTCGATAGCGATGACTGCGACGCTATTTTAATTATGCATGCTCCCTCTGCATCTGTTTCTAGTTCAGCCGTAGCGAAGGGGATTATTCAATTACTAAACACCCATCCGCGCGCTAAGCGCGTTAATATTCTTACTAATTGGTCCGGTGAAACCAGTGCTTTTGAAGCAAGACGTTACTTTACCGAGGCCGGTCTTCCTACTTATCGCACGCCAGAGAGTGCTGCTAGTGCTTATATGCACTTAGTAGAGTATCGACGCAACCAAAAACTGTTAATGGAAACACCTGAGTCTATCTCAGATATGCCAAGCGACAGAGAGACCGTAAAGTCATTAATTCAAGAAGCATTTTCGCAACAGATTTATCAACTCGATACCCATGAAGTGAGCCGCTTAATGGCAGCTTATGGCATACAAACACTGCCTACTTGGATTGCCAATGACAGCACTGAAGCGGCGCATATCGCCGAGCAAATTGGTTATCCTATCGCTCTTAAATTGCGCTCCCCCGACATCGTCCATAAATCAGAGGTATCGGGCGTGGTGCTTAACTTGCGCAGTGCCGCCGAGGTGGCACATTCGGCAGACGCCATCTTCGATCGAGTTAGTCATTCCTACCCCGGCTCTCGTATAACCGGCTTGATGGTCCAACCCATGGCGCGGCGTGCCGGTTCACAAGAGCTACATATCGCTGTGCGCTCAGATCCAGTATTTGGTCCCATTATTTTATTAGGTGATGGTGGTATCGATTGGGACGGTGAAGAACAAGCAGCCGTTTCTCTACTGCCCCTTAATATGACCCTAGCGCGTTACTTAGTGATCCATGCACTAAAGACCGGCAAGTTAAGGGCTAACCGCTCTCATCAGTCACTGGATATGGAAGCTGTCTGTCGGGTGTTAACCAAAGTATCTCATTTAATTATTAATCATCCAGAGATTACGCATTTAGATATTCATCCTCTACTAGCGACCGGCAAAGAATTAATCGCATTAGATGTGAGCTTAAAGCTCGAACCTTTTGAAGGAGAGGCACAAGCCAGGTTGGCCATTAGGCCTTATCCTACCGAATGGGAAGAAAGAGCCACGCTAAAAGATGGCAGCCCTATTTTAATGCGTGCCGTCTTGCCAGAAGATGAACCGGCGCATAAAGAGTTTGTGAATAATGTCTCTGAAGAAGATAGATATAAGCGCTTTTTTGCCAATATCGTTATTGGGCACGAAGAGTTAGCCCATATGACGCAAATCGATTATGACCGTGAAATGGCGTTTGTGGCGATTGCTGAGGATGGAAAAATTTTAGCAGTGGTCAGGGCGGTGTCAGATCCCGATAACGAAGATGCCGAATTTGCTATTCTAGTGCGCTCTGATCTTAAGGGCCAAGGTTTAGGCCGTTTACTCATGGAGAAAATGATCCGCTATGCCACTATTAAAGGCTTACACAGTTTAAGCGGTATGACCATGCCCACTAATCGCGGCATGATTGCCTTAGCGCGTAAGCTTGGCTTTAAGGTCAAAATAGACTTAGAAGAAGGGGCGGCCGAGTTAAAACTACAGCTGGCAGACGCTGCGCCTCGCTCTGATATGTAGAATAAAACCGAGCTGTCTATCGGCTGATGTACGGGTTGGCTCTGATAGCTTAACAGCAAGACACCGAGATATAGCACTTTATAACTGGCATAAAAAAGCCCTTCACATTGGTGAAGGGCTTTTTGAATTTGGCGCCTGGCAGTGACCTACTTTCACATGGCATCTGCCACACTATCATCGGCGCGGCTGCGTTTCACTACTGAGTTCGGCATGGAGTCAGGTGGTTCCACAGCGCTATGGCCGCCAGGCATAAATTGTAATCTGGAAGACTGATGTTTTTATTATCGTACTGTTAGTACGTTAACTGGATAATTTGTTTGTTGCTCTTGAGCGCAAGGTCTCACACTTCTTGGGTGTTGTATGGTTAAGCCGCACGGGTCATTAGTATTGGTTAGCTCAACGCCTCGCAGCGCTTACACACCCAACCTATCAACGTTGTCGTCTCCAACGGCCCTTCAGAGGGCGTATAGCCCTAGGGATGACTCATCTTGAGGCTCGCTTCCCGCTTAGATGCTTTCAGCGGTTATCGATTCCGAACGTAGCTACCGGGCAATGCATCTGGCGATACAACCCGAACACCAGGGGTTCGTCCACTCCGGTCCTCTCGTACTAGGAGCAGCTCCTCTCAATCATCCAACGCCCACGGCAGATAGGGACCGAACTGTCTCACGACGTTCTGAACCCAGCTCGCGTACCACTTTAAATGGCGAACAGCCATACCCTTGGGACCGACTTCAGCCCCAGGATGTGATGAGCCGACATCGAGGTGCCAAACACCGCCGTCGATATGAACTCTTGGGCGGTATCAGCCTGTTATCCCCGGAGTACCTTTTATCCGTTGAGCGATGGCCCTTCCATTCAGAACCACCGGATCACTATGACCTACTTTCGTATCTGCTCGACCTGTCCGTCTCGCAGTTAAGCTGGCTTATGCCATTGCACTAACCGTACGATGTCCGACCGTACTTAGCCAACCTTCGTGCTCCTCCGTTACTCTTTAGGAGGAGACCGCCCCAGTCAAACTACCCACCAGGCACTGTCCGCAACCCCGATAAGGGGCCAACGTTAGAACATCAGACATACAAGGGTGGTATTTCAAGGATGGCTCCACCACGACTGGCGTCATGGTTTC
>NZ_CP021376.1:2217500-2307500 GCF_002157875.1 Oceanisphaera avium | reverse complement strand
GGTCATCTTCATAATGAATTGGATAATACGGGTTTGCCACCAATTGTATTCGCTGTATTTAAGGGCACCGGCGAATACTCCGATAGCTCTGGGGCGCCAGCGAGACTTAGCAAGAAACTTCTTTATATAGGCATTATTGCTCGGCACGGCTTTCTCTGGTTTGCGTGCGACTAAGCACACACAAAAAAAGCTGGCATCTGCTGCGGCTAGCTGCTCACTGTGTACGTTAATAAAGTGAAATAAGTCAGGATGGAAGTTGCCATAGCGAACAGAGGCGCCAATGAGCACTTTGTCGTACTTACTTAAATTTTTACGCACTGGGCCATGCAAGTCTGCTAATTCGACTTGATAATCGCTAAATTCACCCTGCATGGCATCAATAATTTTTTTAGTTTGGCCATTACGTGATGAATAAAGTACCAACAGTTTTTCCATAGACTCCTCTTAGCTACGCCAAAATGCTGGCGTAAACAGTACTAGCAAGGTAAATATTTCAAGTCGCCCAAACAACATGGCCAAAATCATGATCCACTTGGCGGCTTCAGAAGTGTTGCCAAAATTAGCCGCAACTTCTCCTAAGCCAGGTCCTAAGTTGTTCAGTGTGGCAGCCACCGCAGTAAAGGCCGTTAATTCATTCATGCCGGTCGCTAATAGCGCCAGCATACATAACACAAACACGAGGGCATAAGCAGCGAAAAAGCCCCATATGGCCTCTACCACTTTATCAGCTAATGCTTTATTGCCAAGCTTAATACGATATACGGCTCTGGGATGAATTAAGCGCTTTAATTCACGCATGCCTTGCAAATTAAGCAGCATAATGCGCACCACTTTCATCCCACCGCCAGTACTGCCCGCACAGCCGCCGATAAAAGAAGCCATCATTAGTAATACTGGCAAAAATAATGGCCATTGCGCAAAGCTGGTTGTACTAAAGCCGGCGGTAGTAGCAATGGATACCGACTGAAATAAAGCCTGATCTAGCGCTTGCCAAGGATCGCTATATACCTGATGGCCTAATAATATCGCCAAACAAATTAAGGTCAGTACTATTTGTACCCCTAAGAAGAATTTCACTTCCGGGTCAAAGCGATACACAGATAAGCGCAGTCCACGATTAGCAAAGGCGGCGAAGTGGAGGCTAAAGTTTACGCCAGCAATCAATAAGAACACTACGATTATTAAGTTAATCATGGGACTGGCAAAATAACCCACGCTGGCATCGTATGTAGAAAAACCACCAATGGCGATGGTAGAAAATGCATGACAAATTGCATCAAACATATCCATACCTGCTAACCACAGTAATAAGGTACAGCTAATGGTGAGTACCAGATAGATATACCACAGCGTTTTGGCAGTTTCGGCAATACGGGGCGCCACCTTATTATCTTTTACCGGCCCCGGTATTTCGGCACGAAATAACTGCATCCCCCCAATTCCTAAGATAGGTAAAATAGCCACCGCAAGTACGATAATGCCCATGCCGCCTAACCATTGCAGCATTTGCCGATAGAATAAAATTGCTTTGGGAAGGGCATCTAGGCCACTGATAACGGTGGCGCCTGTGGTTGTTAAGCCAGAGAAAGCCTCAAAAAATGCCGAGGCGACCGACATATCCAACTCATTATTGAGGATAAAGGGGATGGCAGCCACGCTGCCGAGTACGGTCCAAAACAAGACTACGATTAAGAAGCCTTCTTTAGATCTCAGCTCTTGGGTATGGGTACGATTAGGAAACCACAGTATTAGCCCTAAAATTAAGCAGATCACAAAAGCACTAAAAAAATCTAAGCCGGCACCATCTCGGTAGATATAAGCCACTAAGGCAGGCGCCAGCATAGTGACACTAAAAAGTGCGACTAAGATGCCAACAATACGAATGATGGTGCGAATATGCATTAAACTTCCATTGTTCTTAATTAGCTAAGGCTTGGCACCACAGGCTTGGCAATCACCTTACCTTGACTGCGATCTTGTAGTTGACGACTAAACTCAACCGCGGCGCGCGCTTCTACTAAGACGACGCCTTGCACTTCACTACCATAATCCACTTGCTGCCAATGACCTTCAAACTCGGTCAGTAAAAATTCCACCACCGACAATTCAGTATACTGGGTTTGAATAATGAACTCGGTCATAATGCGCTTTTCTACGGTAACTAGCTCACTTAATGCTAAAGATAAGGTGCCACCATAGGCTCGTACTAAGCCGCCCGTGCCTAATTTAATGCCTCCAAAATAGCGCACTACGACCGCGGTAATTTCCCCAATATTGGAGCCTTGCAGTTGCGCTAACATCGGCTTACCAGCGGTACCGCTTGGCTCACCATCATCACTAAATCCTAACACCCGTGAATCACTGGGTGGGCCCGCTACAAATGCCCAGCAATGATGGCGAGCGCTAGGTTCGCTAGCGCGAATAGTTTCAACGAAAGCTTTCCCCTCTTCAGGAGTGGCAGTATGGCCAAGATAGGCAATAAACCGGCTTTTTTTAATCTCTTGCTCCCATACTAAAGGAGCAGCGGGGATCAGGTAGGGAGACATATTCATTAAACTTCACTCCCCTAGCAGAAAAAACACCTAGTATTGAGATTGAGACTCTTGTTTAGCCTCATAAAAACAGCGCGACATTGTTGCCGAATATGCATGACTTGTCATCTTTTGTGCCGTTTATGCTGCGCATTTTTGCGCAAAACAGCATCGCACCACAATTAAAACGTTTGTTTAAATTTACGGTTGAAGTCTGTTGTTTTTCTGTTCATAGTAATTTTAGCTCTGCCCTCTGTTTCTATACCACAAGGGCAACATTTGGGTGTTTATCCCTAGCAACCAAGGAGACATGGGAATGATCTACCAAGGCGAAGCCATTTCAGTTACACAGCTTGAAGGCGGGATTGCTAAGCTCTGTTTTGCTAATCAAGGCAGCGTTAACAAACTAGACCAAGCCACAGTTGCTGCACTGGGTGAGGCGATTAGTGCCTTAGAGCAGCGTTCAGACATCACAGGGCTCTTGCTTACCAGTGATAAAGACGCCTTTATCGTGGGTGCCGACATTACTGAATTTTTAAGTATGTTCGACTTACCTAAAGCCACCCTCGCTGACTGGCTAAGCCAAGCGAACCGTATCTTTAATCGACTCGAAGACCTGCCTTTTCCTACGGTATCTGTGATCCGCGGCTACGCCTTAGGCGGAGGCTGTGAATGCACGCTAGCTACCGATTATCGCATTGGCGATGCCACGGCACGCATTGGCTTACCTGAGACTCAACTTGGCATCATGCCCGGCTTTGGCGGTACGGTACGCTTACCCCGAGTAATTGGGGCTGATAACGCCATGGAGTGGATTACTACCGGCAAAGATCATAAAGCCGAGGCCTGCTTAAAAGTAGGTGTATTGGATGCCATTGTAGAAACAGACCATCTTGAAGCCTCCGCTATTCAACTGTTAAAAGATGCCGCGCTCGATAAATTAGATTGGCAGGCAAGACGCGCTCAAAAAACCGCGCCCTTGACGCTGGATAAACTCGAAGCAGCCATGAGCTTTAGTACGGCCAAAGGCATGGTAGCCGCCAAAGCGGGGCCCCATTATCCGGCACCGCTGTTAGCGGTAAAAACCATTGAGGCAACCGCAAATTTAGCGCGTAACGAAGCGCTAAAGCTTGAGCACCAACATTTTATTGAACTCACTCAAAGCTCGGTGGCTCGCGCTTTAGTAGGTATTTTTCTTAATGATCAATTTATTAAGAGCAAAACAAAGAAAGCGACTAAAGCCGCGCCTGCCATTAAAAAAGCAGCGGTTTTAGGCGCCGGTATTATGGGTGGAGGCATCGCCTATCAGTCAGCCTCTAAGGGCATACCGGCCGTGATGAAAGATATTAATGATCATGCGCTTATGCTGGGGATGAACGAAGCCGGAAAGCTGCTTAATAAACAACTTGATCGCGGTAAAATAGACGGCAACCAGCTCGCTAAAACCCTGGCTAACATTACACCGACGCTCAGTTACGACGCCCTCCAAACAGTAGATATTGTGATAGAAGCGGTCGTCGAAAACCCTAAAATTAAAGGCCAAGTACTTGGCGAGGTAGAGGCAGCCGTAGCAGATGAAACGGTGATTGCTTCTAATACTTCTACTATTCCTATTTCTGCGCTAGCGAAGAATCTTAAGCATCCCGCCCGCTTTTGCGGCATGCACTTTTTTAATCCGGTGCATCGCATGCCACTCGTGGAGGTGATACGCGGTGAGCAAACCTCAGATGACACCATCAATAAAGTAGTGGCCTATGCGGCAGCCATGGGAAAGTCACCGATTGTAGTTAATGATTGCCCAGGTTTTTTTGTTAACCGTGTGCTATTCCCCTACTTCTTTGCCTTTAACCAGCTCGTGCATGATGGCGCCGACTTTGTGGTTATCGACAAAGTAATGGAAAAGAAATTTGGTTGGCCTATGGGGCCGGCTCACTTACTGGATGTAGTGGGGATAGATACAGGACATCATGCAGCAGAAGTCATGGCACAGGGCTTTCCCGAGCGCATGAGCCAAACGGGTAAAAACGCCATTGATGTCATGTACGAGCAAGAGCGCTTTGGTCAAAAAAATGGCCAAGGCTTTTACGCCTATGCGCCCGATCGCAAAGGTAAACTGCAAAAAGAGCTCGATCCTCAAAGTGCCACTCTTTTAGCTGCGGTGGCAGGCGAGCCACAAGAATTTAGCAGCGAAGATATTATCGCACGCATGATGATCCCTATGATTAACGAAGTGGTGCTGTGTTTAGATGAAGGCATTATTGGCTCACCGGCCGAAGCCGATATGGCACTCGTCTACGGCGTTGGCTTTCCGCCCTTTCATGGCGGGGTATTTCGCTACCTCGATAATATGGGCTTAAATGAGTATGTCGCCTTAGCCGATCAGTTTGCTTATCTGGGGCCGCTTTATCAGGTCAGCGACGGCTTACGTAACATGGCCGCTAATAATGAAAAATTCTACCCCTTGGCACAGGAGACAACAGCATGAGCAAGGCATTAAATGAAGTCGTGATCGTCGACTGTATTCGCACCCCTATGGGGCGCTCTAAAGGTGGCGCCTTTCGCCATGTGCGAGCCGAAGATTTATCCGCGCACCTGATGCAAGGATTGCTGGCCAGAAACCCCGCGCTTGCCGCTGCTGATATTGAAGATATTTACTGGGGTTGTGTGCAGCAAACGCTAGAGCAAGGCTATAACATTGCGCGAAATTCAGCCTTGTTAGCCGGTTTACCTAAAGAAGTGACAGGCGTCACCGTTAATCGCTTATGTGGCTCTTCAATGCAAGCGCTACACGATGCTAGTCGCGCTATTATGGTGGGCGATGGCGACGTATTTATGATTGGCGGCGTGGAGCATATGGGCCATGTGCCCATGGATCACGGCGTTGATTTTAACCCCAAGTTAGCACTGAACGTGGCGAAAGCGTCGGGCATGATGGGACTCACCGCTGAAATGCTGGGGCGTATGTATAAGGTGGACCGTGAGCAACAAGACGCCTTTGCGGTGCGCTCGCACCATTTAGCACAGCAAGCAACGTTAGCAGGACGCTTTGCTAATGAAATTTTACCTACCCAAGGCCATAGTGCAGATGGCAGCTTAGTGCTGTTTGAAACCGACGAAGTGATCCGCCCCGACACTAATATGGAGTCACTCGCAAAGTTAAAACCGGTGTTTGATCCCGCTCATGGCACAGTTACAGCGGGCACCTCCTCAGCATTATCAGATGGCGCTGCGGCGATGCTGGTAATGTCTGCAGCCAAAGCAAAGGCGCTGGGTCTTACGCCCCGAGCACGAGTGCGGGCTATGGCAGTCGCGGGCTGCGATCCGGCTATTATGGGCTATGGTCCTGTGCCGGCAGTACACAAAGCCTTGGCTCGTGCAGGCTTAACGCTTAATGATATTGACTTATTTGAGCTCAACGAAGCCTTTGCTGCTCAGTCGATTGCAGTACTTAAAGAGTTAAACTTATTAGATAAAATGGATGAAAAAGTAAATCTTAATGGCGGCGCCATCGCCTTAGGCCATCCCTTAGGCTGCTCCGGGGCGCGCATTGCAACGACCTTGATTAACCTTATGGAAAGCCACGATGCTCACTTAGGTATAGCCACCATGTGTATTGGCCTAGGCCAAGGCATAGCGACCGTGTTTGAAAGAGTATAATTTGTGTGAGGAGTGAAGGGTAAAGCGTGAAAAGACAGTCAGCCAGATAGCTGGGTGTCTTTTTTATTGCTCATCCTTTGTGCTTTACCCTTCACGGACTTTTTTGTTGACCAATATTTCAACAGCTTTAAAATAGTGTGCTTACTTTTAGCTTAATCTGAAGACGATACCAGAGGTACTTTGCTCATGCCCCTTTCTGTTCTTGAAGCTCACCATCATCTCGATGCCATCGGTCTGCGTTGCCCCGAGCCGGTGATGATGGTACGCAAACAAGTGCGCACCATGAAAATGGGGGAAACCTTACTAATTATCGCTGACGATCCTTCTACGGCACGTGATATTCCAAGTTTTTGTCAGTTTATGGATCACAGTTTACTGTCTAGCCAAATTACTCAATTGCCTTATCGCTTTTTGATCCAAAAAGGGGCTTAAACACAGCTGGAAGCCGAACGCTATACGCCTGACGTTAAAAGATAAACACTCTTTGTTTTTACGGATCGCGTAAAGCGTACAGCTGTTTTTTAAGCAAAAAATGCCCGCAACTGCGGGCATTTTTATTAAACTAATCCACTAACAGTTTACTGCATTGGGCTCAGCGTAATCTCTACACGGCGGTTTTGTGCACGGCCGCTTTCAGAGTTATTGCTAGCTACAGGCTGGTTAAAGCCAACGCCACGAATATTAAAGCGATTAGCAGCAGCACCTTGACCAATTAAGTATTGGCCCACAGCAGCGGCACGGCGCTCAGACAAAGCTTGGTTATGGCTAGCAGAACCAGTGTTGTCGGTATGACCCACTACGTTTACGTAAGTCTTGTCATACTCTTTCAGTACTAAAGCCACACCACTTAACGTGTTATAGAAGCTAGGAGATAAGTCAGCGCTATCTACGGCAAAGGTTATAGAGCTTGGCATATTTAAGATGATGTTATCACCATTACGGGTCACGCTTACGCCGGTACCACGCATTTGGTCACGCAGTTTCGCTTCTTGCACGTCCATGTAGTAACCCACACCGCCGCCTAAGGCTGCACCACTGGCCGCACCAATCAAGATGCCTTTTTTGCGGTCACTGGAGCTTGCAGAAACGCCACCAATAACAGCACCGGCCAGCGCACCTAAACCGCCGCCCTTGGCTGCGTTAGATGCTTGAGACTCTCCAGTGTACGGGTTAGTCGTACAAGCAGAAAGAGCGATAGTAGTGGCAATAGCCAGACAGATTTTTTTCATAGTAAGGTTCCATATGTAACAAGCGCAATGTAAACCAATATAGCCTTGCTGGCTGTGATCTACAAAGTCTGCTTAGAGATTTTGGGTCAGAGATTGTCGTTGTTCGGGTGACAGTGGCACCTTAGTAAGTGGTCGTTAACCATACCGGTGGCCTGCATAAAGGCATAACATATTGTCTCGCCCACAAAAGAAAAACCCTGCTTTTTTAAGGCTTTCGCCATTGCTTGTGACTCAGGCGTGGAAGTAGGTACCTGTTCAGGGCTAGCCCAGTGGTTAACAATGGGACTCCCGTTCACAAACTGCCATAACCAACCGCTGAAATTTATCCCTTGTTGCTGCATCAAGCGGTAAGCTCGGGCATTGGTAATAACAGAGCGGATTTTTAGTCGGTTGCGCACTATGCCTGAGTCGTTCATTAAACGCGCTACATCTTGCTCGTCGAATTCGGCGATTAAGCATGGATCAAAATTGGCAAAGGCAGCGCGATAGTGAGGTATTTTGCACAAAATAGTAAACCAGCTTAAGCCCGCTTGCTGGCCGTCTAAGCACAGCTTTTCAAATAAGGCGCGACTATCATACTCCGGCACGCCCCACTCAAAATCGTGATAAGCCTGATATCTAGGGTCATCATTAACCCAAGCACAGCGTACTAACATAGGACTTCCTTTTTTGTATGTGTGGGGTGAGGCGAGGAGCAGCACTAAGCGCTATGTGCCAAGCTAAAAAGCATAAAGATTAAAGACTAAAACGAGATCCTGACTTTCGTCAGGATGACGGCATAAACACCGCCCTTTATTTAGCTTGGTGCCGGGCGCTTGGTGCTCGGCGCTGCCCCAACAATTCAACCTATATTCGCTTCGGGTCAAGAGGTATACTCTAGCCCTTAGTTTCACTCTGCGAACGCACCTATAGCAAGGCGCTTACATCATGCAAAAATTCGATATCAATACCTTTCAGGGCCTGATCCTGACCTTGCAGGATTATTGGGCTCAGCAAGGCTGTGCCATAGTTCAGCCGTTAGATATGGAAGTGGGAGCCGGCACTTCTCATCCCATGACCTGCTTACGTGCCATAGGCCCAGAGCCCATTGCCACCGCTTATGTGCAGCCCTCGCGCCGCCCAACCGATGGACGCTATGGTGAAAATCCTAACCGCTTGCAACATTACTACCAGTTTCAGGTCATCATCAAGCCCTCCCCCGATAATCTGCAAGAGCTCTATCTGGGCTCATTAAAAGCACTGGGGTTAGATCCCTTAATTCACGACATTCGCTTTGTGGAAGATAACTGGGAAAACCCGACCTTAGGTGCTTGGGGCTTAGGCTGGGAAGTTTGGCTTAACGGCATGGAAGTCACACAGTTTACCTATTTCCAGCAAGTGGGTGGCTTAGAGTGCAAACCCGTCACCGGTGAAATCACTTACGGCCTTGAGCGGTTGGCCATGTATATTCAGGGCGTAGACTCAGTTTACGACTTAGTTTGGTGCGACGGTCCTTTAGGTAAAACGACCTATGGCGATATCTTTCATCAGAATGAAGTTGAGCAATCTACCTATAACTTTGAGCATGCCAACGTCGAAAACCTATTTGGCTATTTCGAACAGTGCGAACAAGAGTGCGAATACCTATTAAGCTTAGAAACGCCGCTGCCCTTACCTGCCTATGAGCGAATTTTAAAAGCCGGCCATGCCTTTAACTTGCTTGATGCCCGCAAGGCCATTTCGGTCACCGAGCGCCAGCGCTATATTTTGCGTATTCGCACCCTAACCAAAGCCGTAGCCGAAGCCTATTACGCTTCTCGCGAAGCCCTTGGTTTTCCCATGTGTAACAAAGAAGGATAAGGGATCCGCATGTCTGAACAGAATTTTTTGGTTGAATTGGGTACCGAAGAGCTGCCCCCTAAGGCGCTACGCAGCTTAGCCACCGCCTTTGCCAACAACCTAACTCAAGAATTAAGCCAAGCGGATCTGTCTTTCGATGAAGTACGCTGGTTTGCCGCGCCACGTCGCTTAGCGGTGTATGTCACCGGTTTAAGCTTGGCTCAAGCCGATAAGCAAGTTGAAAAGCGTGGCCCTGCGGTGCAAGCCGCCTTTGATGCCGATGGCAATCCGACTAAAGCCGCTCAAGGCTGGGCCCGAGGCAATGGCATAGACGTTGCCCAAGCTGGTCGTTTAAAAACCGATAAAGGCGAATGGCTGGTGCACACCGCCGAAATTAAAGGTAAAGCCGCCGCCGAGTTGCTGCCCGCCATGGTAGAAAAAGCACTGAGCCACTTGCCCATTCCTAAAGCCATGCGCTGGGGTGATAAGAGCATTCAGTTTATTCGCCCGGTGCATACGCTAACCCTCTTGCTGGGTGAGCAATTGCTGGCCGCCAATATTTTAGGCTTAAGCTCAACGCGCACCGTACGCGGCCACCGTTTTATGGGTGAAGCTGAGTTTGAACTGGATCATGCGGATAACTATCTGCAGAAGTTGGAAACTACCGGCAAGGTACTGGCCGACTTTGAGCGGCGTAAAGCCATCATTAAAGACGGCGTCGCCCACGCTGCTGCTGCGGTAGGCGGCGTGGCCGACTTAGATGCCGACTTACTAGAAGAAGTGACCTCACTGGTAGAATGGCCGGTGGTACTGACCGCGCACTTTGAAAATAACTTTCTTGAAGTGCCTGCCGAAGCCTTAGTGCATACCATGAAAGGCGACCAAAAATACTTCCCAGTTTATGATGGCGCGGGCAAGTTAATGTCGACCTTTATCTTTGTCACTAATATAGAGTCGAAAGACGCCAGCCAAATTATCTCCGGTAATGAAAAAGTGGTGCGCCCACGCTTAGCCGATGCACAGTTTTTCTTCGATAACGACCGCAAAGCCACCTTGGCATCTCGCCTTGAGCAACTCGATAGCGTTTTATTCCAACAGCAATTGGGTTCGGTGCGGGAAAAATCTGAACGCATTAGTGCACTGTCGGGCTTTATTGCCGCGGCTATTGGTGCCGATCAAGCAAAAGCCGAGCGTGCCGGTTTACTTTCTAAGTGCGACCTAGTGACCGACATGGTGTTTGAATTTACCGACACCCAAGGCGTCATGGGTATGCACTATGCTCGCCACGACGGCGAAGATGAAGCG
Source organism: Oceanisphaera avium (assembly GCF_002157875.1). Lineage (NCBI taxonomy): Bacteria > Pseudomonadati > Pseudomonadota > Gammaproteobacteria > Aeromonadales > Aeromonadaceae > Oceanisphaera > Oceanisphaera avium. The sequence goes on along the minus strand of NZ_CP021376.1, from coordinate 2,296,960 downwards.
GTCGCGCTGGCCTTAAAAGAGCAGTATCAGCCCCGCTTCTCTGGTGATGCGCTGCCCAGCCAAGATATCTCGGCCGCGGTCGCCTTAGCTGATAAGCTAGATACGCTAGTGGGTATTTTTGGCATCGGTCAAACGCCAAAAGGCGATAAAGACCCCTTTGCGCTGCGTCGCGCCGCTTTAGGTGCGCTGCGCATTATCGTGGAAAAAGGGTACGACTTAGACTTGCCGGTGTTAATCGAGCAGGCACGAACGCTGTATGGCGATAAGCTAAGCAATGCTAATGCCAGTGAAGAAATTTTAGACTTTATGCTGGCGCGCTTTCGCGCTTGGTACCAAGACTTGGGCTACGACGTAGATGTGATCCAAGCGGTATTGGCCCGTCGTCCCACCCGACCTGCTGACTTTAATGCTCGTATGAAAGCCGTCAGCGAGTTTCGAAAGCTCGAAGCGTCTTCTGCCTTAGCTGCTGCGAATAAGCGCGTGGGTAATATTATTACTAAGTTCGAAGGCACTATTCCTAAGCAAGTAAACTCTGCTTTGCTGCAAGATGATGCCGAAAAAGCCTTGGCCAGCCAACTGAGCGAATTAAGTGCGCGCTTAGCGCCCTTGTTTGCTAATGCCGATTACAATAACGCCTTGAATGAGTTGGCGACCTTGCGTGAAAGTGTCGATAACTTCTTCGATCAGGTGATGGTAATGGCAGACGATGAAGCGCTGCGCTTAAACCGCTTAAGCTTGCTCAATCAGCTGCGCAACTTATTCTTACAAGTCGCCGATATCTCGCTGCTGCAGTAAAGAGCAGCCTGTAGTCTTTTAAAGACTAATGGTTTTTTGCCACGGAATACCCGGAAGAACACGGAAAATAGAGACGAGATAGAGTCACAAGTGATTAAGATATTTAAATGGCTAAGCGCTAGCTCCTAAAGAGTGGCTAGTTAGCTCTTACCATTAATAGTCATTTTCAAGTCTGTTCACTATTTTTTCGTGGTAAATATATCCCGCTTATAAGTATGTTTTAAGCCCCGCCTTGTGCGGGGCTTTTGTTTAGGGATCACAGACAAAGCGTACTGAGATAACGTAAACTCTAACTTCAATTTTATTACTGGGTAAGTAGCTCATGGAATTTTCAACGTTTGGCCAAAAGTTTACCCGCCATGCGGGCATCACCCAATTGATGGACGATCTTAATCAGGGGTTAACCACACCCGATACCATTATGTTAGGTGGCGGTAATCCAGCGGCAATTCCAAAGGTATTGGCCTACCTTGAGCAGCAAGCCCAAGCACTGATAAAAAACGGCGATTTAATTAAGGCCATGGCTAATTACGATGGCCCTCAAGGTAAAAACACCTATATTAATGCGCTAGCTAAGTTATTGTCTGACGAGCTCGGCTGGGCCATTGGGCCCGAGCATATTGCGCTGACCAATGGCAGCCAAACCGCCTTTTTTTATCTGTTTAATTTACTGGCCGGTGAATTTAGTGACGGGCGCAAGAAAAAAGTCTTATTTCCGCTAGCGCCGGAATATATCGGCTACGGGGATGGCGCCTTAAGCGAAGATCATTTTAAGGCCTATAAGCCAACCATCAGCTTGTTAGATGAGGGGCTATTTAAGTATCACGTGGACTTTGACAGTTTAGAAGTAGGCGACGATATTGGCTTAATTTGTGTGTCACGCCCTACTAACCCTACCGGCAACGTGCTGACCGACGAAGAAGTGATGCGCCTCGATATCTTGGCACGAGAGAAAGGCATACCGCTATTAATTGATAATGCCTATGGCATGCCTTTTCCTAATATTATTTTCTCCGATGTTAACCCCTTTTGGAACGACAACACCATTTTATGCATGAGCTTATCTAAGCTTGGCTTGCCGGGCGTGCGCTGCGGCATTGTGGTAGCAAAGCCCGAGCTAATTAAAGCCATGACCAATATCAGTGGCATTATTAATCTAGCACCGGGTAGCGTGGGCCCGGCCATGACGTTGCCGATGATGGAAAATGGCGACGTTTTAAAACTAAGTAATGACGTGATCAAACCTTTTTATCAACAAAAAGCACAACAGGCCGTAGCTTGGTTACAAAAAGCCATTACCTTGCCTCAGTTTCATATTCATAAACCCGAAGGCGCGCTCTTCTTATGGCTGTGGTTTGAAGACTTACCCATTCATTGCCAAGAGCTATACGAGCGGTTAAAGAAAAAAGGCTTACTAGTGGTACCTGGCCACTACTTCTTTCCTGGTATTGAAGATGAGCACTGGGCACACAGTAAACAATGTATCCGCCTTAACTACGCCCAGCCCGAAGAAGATGTACAAGCAGGTATTAAGATTTTAGCCGAAGAGATTTACGCTATTTATCAAGCGCCTCAAACACAGCTGTAAGCCGTAAGTTAAAAACAAATAAAAACGCCGACCCTAGGGTCGGCGTTTTATTTTCACGAATTAGCTAATGGTTAGCTGTTGGCTTGGCCAATCGCAATGTTTTTAGGCTTAGCCGCTTCTGGCACATCGCGCACTAAGTCGATATGCAGCAGGCCATTTTCCATATCGGCGCCGGTCACTTTCACGTGATCCGCCAGCTGGAAGCGTCGTTCGAAGCCACGCTCGGCAATACCTTGATACAGGTAATTTTTCGGCGTTTCAGGCGCTTCTTTAGTGCCTTTCACAATCAGGCTATTTTCGTGACTGGTGATTTCTAAATCACTTTCAGCAAAACCGGCCACCGCCATCGAAATACGATAATGGTTTTCGCTTAATAGCTCGATATTATAAGGAGGGTAACCGTTATTGTTGCTGTTGTTAGCGTTTTCCATCATGGAAGCTAAACGGTCAAAACCAATGGCAGTACGGTATAAAGGAGTAAGATCAAAACGTGACATAATTTAATATCCTCAAATGAGCGATGTGTTGGGTGTTGTTAACCCGAGTATGCTCTCCACAATGGACGAGCAGTTAAGACGCTTAGTTAGGGCAGTTTTTACTAATTAAGCTGAGTGTCCTCTGTTGAGCGACGCTCTTGCCTTAACTATTAAATAAGGTCAGCAAGTTTAGTTTTCAAGCAAAAGCTTAAATTTTTTATAAAAAAAGATCCCGCAGGATCTTTTTTATTGAGCACTGTCATACTTTTTAGTATGACTTGGCTATCGGTTTTTGAGCGGTGCGAGCTGATATTCGCCACTATGGCGAACATAGCGTGAAGTGCCAGTACTTTCACCTCACGCTGTGGTGCTCGCTTCACACTCGCTTATAAATCGTCAGTCACAGCACCCAATGATGCCGAGCTTACGGTGTGGGCATATTTTGCCAGCACGCCACGGTTATAGCGCGGCGCCGGTGCCTGCCACTTAGCTAAACGCTCAGCAATCTCTGCATCTGATAGGTTAACTTCCAGGGTATTGGTCTCGGCATCAATAGTGATAATGTCGCCATCTTCTACTATGGCCAAAGGACCACCGCTTTGTGCTTCGGGTGAAATATGACCCACTACAAAACCATGACTGCCACCTGAGAAGCGACCGTCGGTGATGAGCGCTACATCTTGGCCTAAGCCTTTGCCCATAATAGCAGAGGTGGGGCTAAGCATTTCGCGCATACCCGGACCGCCTTTTGGACCTTCGTAGCGAATAACTAATACGTCACCGGCTTTAACCGTGCCATCTAAAATGCGCTCCAGAGTTTCTTCTTCAGAAGCAAACACTCGTGCCGGTCCGGTAAAGGCTAAACCTTCTTTGCCGGTGATCTTAGCAACCGAGCCCTCAGGCGCTAAGTTACCGCGTAAGATACGCAAGTGGCTGTCTTTCTTGATGGGGTTATCCAAGGGGCGAATAATAGTTTGTTCACTTGGGTAGGGGGCTACATCTTTTAAGTTTTCAGCTAGAGTATTACCGGTTACGGTTAAGCAGTCACCATGTAAAAGACCTGCATCGAGCAAAATTTTCATTAGCGGCTGAATGCCACCAATGGCGACCAACTCAGACATCATATAATGACCGCTGGGGCGCAGATCTGCCAATACCGGCACTCGCTCACCAATGCGCACAAAATCTTCTAAGCTCAGCTCTACATTCACCGCATGAGCCATGGCTAATAAGTGCAATACTGCGTTAGTCGAGCCACCCAGTGCAATGACTACCGTAATAGCGTTCTCAAACGCTTCGCGGGTCATAATGTCGGAAGGCTTAATATCACGATCTAATAAGTTAAGCACCGCAGCACCGGCATCGCGGCAGTCTTGGATTTTGTGATCTGAGGTAGCATTTTGTGCCGAGCTATTAGGCAAGCTCATGCCCATAGCTTCAATGGCCGAGGCCATGGTGTTAGCAGTATACATGCCGCCACAAGCACCTGGGCCTGGAATAGCGGTGTCTTCAATTTGCTTTACATCAATTAAAGACATATCGCCTTTAGCGTGGGCACCTACAGCTTCAAACACCGAGATAATATCGGTGTGGTTTTTGCCTGGCGCTATAGTACCGCCATACACAAATACCGAGGGGCGATTAAGACGCGCCATGCCAATAATACAGCCGGGCATATTCTTATCACAACCACCGATGGCCACAATGCCATCAAAGCCTTCACAGCCGGCTACGGTTTCAATAGAGTCGGCGATCACTTCCCGCGACACTAACGAATACTTCATGCCGATAGTGCCGTTAGCAATACCGTCAGAAATAGTAATGGTATTAAAAATAATGCTCTTGCCGCCTGCTTCATCTGCACCGACCCCGGCTTCTACGGCCAGTTTATCGATATGCATATTACACGGCGTTAAGTTACTCCAGGTAGAGGCAATGCCTACTTGGGGCTTTTTAAAGTCTTCATCGGTAAACCCAACGGCACGCAACATGGCGCGTGCGGGAGCTTTAGTCGGGCCATCTACTACCTGACTGGAATATTGGCGACGTTTATCATTGCTCATCATACTGTCCTTAATATGGATCTTAAATATTACTCTTAGCCAGTGTAACCAGCCTACCAAAAATGCATAGCGTAATTATAAAAAAAGCAGCCCAAAGGCTGCTCTTAAGTCTATTTAGGTGAAAGACTTATCTGCCATCCCATTAGACCTTTATTACTGATCATGACATTTGCCAACTTTTAAATATCTAAGTTAGCTACGCGCAAGGCGTTCGCTTCAATAAACTCACGACGCGGCTCAACATGATCACCCATTAACGTGGAGAATAGTTGATCGGCGGCGATGGCATCTTCAATTTTAACTTGCAGCATGCGGCGCGAGTCAGGATCCATGGTGGTCTCCCACAACTGATCTGGGTTCATCTCGCCCAAGCCTTTATAGCGCTGTACATAAAGACCGCGCTTGCTTTCTTGCATCAGCCATTCAAGACCTTCGGCGAAGCTATCTACTTGCTTGGTCTTTTCACCGCGCTTCACATAGCCTCCCTCTTCCATTAGGTTGGCAATGCCATTACCTAACTCGGCTATGCTGCGATACTCACCAGAAGCAAAGAAGTCGTAGCTAATTGGGAATTCGCGATCAATACCGTGCTGGCGAACTTTTACCTTAGGTAAGTAGCAGTTACGCTCTTCAGAAAACTCATATTCCAAAATATATTCAGCACCATGAGTATTATCAACAACTAACGACTCGTTAATGTTTTTCACCCACTCTGCCACTTGCGCTTCATCGGTCAGCGCTTCTAAGGTCAGCTCTGGCTGATAAATTAACTCGTTAAGTACAACTTCGGGTGCACGGCGTGCCAGTCGTTCAATTAAAATCTCAACCTTGCGAAAGTTTTTAACTAGCTTCTCCAGATGCTCACCATTAATGGCCGGTGCCGACTCATTAACATGCAAGCTAGCACCTTCTAATGCCAGATTAGTTTGATATTCCAGCATGGCGTCTTCATCTTTTAAATACTGCTCGTTTTTGCCTTTTTTCACTTTATACAAAGGCGGCTGCGCAATATAGATATAACCACGCTCCACAATTTCTGGCATCTGACGATAGAAAAAGGTGAGTAAGAGGGTACGAATATGCGCACCATCTACGTCGGCATCGGTCATGATAATAATGTAGTGATAACGCAGTTTGTCCGGGTTATATTCATCGCGGCCAATACCACAACCAAGCGCCGTGATTAAGGTCGCCACTTCTTGAGAAGAGAGCATCTTATCGAAGCGAGCTTTTTCAACGTTAAGGATCTTACCCTTCAACGGCAAAATTGCCTGATTCTTACGGTTACGTCCCTGCTTAGCAGAGCCGCCCGCAGAGTCACCCTCCACTATGTAGAGTTCAGACAATGCCGGGTCTTTTTCTTGGCAATCTGCCAACTTACCCGGTAAACCCGCTAAGTCTAGCGCGCCCTTACGGCGAGTCATATCTCGGGCTTTACGCGCCGCTTCTCGAGCACGGGCGGCATCAATAATTTTAGTAACCACAATTTTGGCGTCTTGAGGATTTTCCAAAAGATATTCACTTAAGCGCTCATTCATGGCTTGTTCAACTGCCGTTCTCACCTCTGATGACACCAACTTATCTTTGGTTTGCGATGAGAACTTAGGATCGGGGACTTTTACTGAAATTACCGCAGTTAACCCCTCACGCGCATCATCGCCAGAGGCCGAGGTTTTAGCTTTTTTGCTATAGCCTTCTTTGTCCATAAAGCTATTTAGGGTACGAGTTAGCGCACCTCTAAAGCCGGCTAAGTGAGTGCCGCCGTCGCGCTGAGGGATATTGTTAGTAAAGCAAAAAATGCTCTCTTGGTAAGAGTCATTCCATTGCATCGCCACTTCGACGGTAATACCGCCTTCTTCTTCACTCACAAAGTGAAACGCTTTGGGATGAATCGGCGTTTTATTTTGGTTTAGGTATTCCACAAAGGCGCTAATGCCGCCTTCATATTCAAAGTGAGCTTCTTTATCGGTTTGCTCATCGGTTAACTTAATGGAAATACCCGAGTTAAGAAACGACAGCTCACGCAAGCGCTTTGCCAATATCTCAAAGTGATATTGAGTATTGGTAAAGGTGTCATGGCTTGGCCAAAAGCGAATAAGAGTACCGGATTTTTCCGTATCGCCTTTTACCGTTAATGGCGCCTGCGGTACACCATGGCGATAAGTTTGCTCATGTACTTTGCCGTCTCGCCAAATAGTCAGTTGCAACTTTTCAGATAAAGCGTTTACCACTGACACACCAACGCCGTGCAAGCCGCCCGATACTTTATAAGAGTTATCGTCAAACTTACCCCCGGCATGCAATACCGTCATAATGACTTCAGCGGCGGAGCGGCCTTCTTCTTCATGGATACCGACTGGAATACCGCGGCCATCATCAGAAACCGATACCGAGCCGTCCGCATGAATGATAACCACAATGTCTTTACAGTGTCCGGCTAAGGACTCATCTATCGAGTTATCCACCACCTCAAACACCATGTGGTGCAGACCTGTGCCATCATCGGTATCGCCGATGTACATTCCCGGACGTTTACGCACGGCATCCAGACCTTTTAATACCTTAATACTCGAAGAGTCGTAAGTGTGTTCACTCATTGGCTTACTCGCACTCCTGGGTTTCGGTGATTTCACCCTGTTTCACATGAAACAGCTTGCTGTTATCCCGTGTGATCATCTGACTAAGTTGGGCCACATCAATGGCCGACACAAAAACTTGAGCACCCAGATCGTTTAACCTGTGTGCCAGTAATGCTCGTTTGTGCTCATCCAACTCAGACGCAAAATCGTCAATTAAAAAAATACAGTCTTGGTCTGCGTGTGTTTTTAAATACAGACCTTGAGCAAGGCGCATGGCACACACCAGCAGCTTAAGCTGGCCGCGGGACAATAAATCTTGCACCGGCATGTTGCGCGCTTTAATACGAATTTCAGCTTTATGGGGCCCAGAATGGGTGTAGCCTAAACCTAAATCTCGCTCTAAACCTTGCTCTAGCACTTGGGTCAGCTCTAATTGGCGATCCCAACCGCGAAAAAAATCAAAACTAAAATCATACTCAGGCAGAAAATCTGCCGCAATATCGGCAATAACCGGCTCAATGGCCGCGGCATATTGCTGCCTGAATAGACTCAAATCTTCGGCGACCTTCACCAGTTGTTGATCCCAAAAGCGAAATTCACTTGCGGGACGCTGGCGACGCAATAAGGCGTTGCGCTGTTTTAACAACCGCCGATATTGCCCCCACACCGAAAAAAACTGCGCATTAGAGTAAAACAGTCCCCAATCTAAATACGCTCGGCGCAATTTTGGGCCGCCAGTTAGGAGATTATACCCTTCTGGGTGGATCAACTGAATGGGGAGAATGTGTGCTAAGTCTGCTAAGCGCTCAGCCACCTTTCCCCCCACTTTTAATCGAGTCGCGCCCGCCCGGTTTTTACTAAGGCCAATACTTAAGCTATCTTGTTCCCGCTTAAGGCGGGCAAATAACGTAAAGGCGGTCTCACCTTGATGGATCACCCGCCCCGTTAAATGAGTACGAAACGAGCGCCCCACGCCTAGGTAATGGATAGCCTCTAAAATACTGGTTTTACCGCTGCCATTCGGGCCAATGAGGACATTAATACCCGGCGCTGGCACTAAGCGCCCATGAGCAATATTGCGAAAATCTTTTAACTGTAAATTAAGCAGCGCCATGCTTAGAGTCGCATCGGCATCACTACATACAGCGCATCATTGCTATCTTCTGCCTCAATAAGCCCACTGCTACTGGCATCTTTTAAGCTGACTTTTACTTTATCAGACTTCAAAGTACCCAGCACATCTAACACATAAGAGACGTTGAAGCCGATTTCTAAATCTTCACCCTGATAATCTACGTCCAATACTTCTTCAGCTTCTTCTTGCTCTGGGTTATTAGCCGTAATTTTCAATAACTGGCTTTGCATATTTAAGCGCACGCCACGAAATTTCTCATTCGATAAAATCGCGGCGCGAGAAAACGCTTGGCGCAATTCTTCACGGCCACAAATTAAGGTTTTATCACACTCTCTAGGCAAGACACGTCGATAATCAGGAAAACGTCCGTCCACCAATTTAGAAGTAAAAATAAAGCCCGGAGTCACGGCGCGAATATTATTATTGCCAATTTGTAAGCGCACATCTTGCTCATCATGCTCGAGCAGTTTCACCAGCTCTAATACGCCTTTGCGCGGTACTATTACTTGCTGAGCCGGTAACGCTTCGGTGAGTAACTCTCGCTGACAGGTAGCTAAGCGGTGGCCGTCAGTAGCCACAGTGCGCAGTAATTGGCCGTCGGTTTCAAATAACATGCCGTTTAAGTAATAGCGTACGTCTTGCACGGCCATGGAAAACTGAGTGGACTCAATCAACTTCTTTAGCGCCAGCTGGTTAATATCAAACTCCAGCTCAGAGCTCCACTCTTCAATATTTGGAAAGTCCTCCGCAGCTAGAGTCGCCAAATTAAAGCGACTGCGCCCCGAGCGTAAAATAAGGCGCTCATCTTCTTGAGTAAATTTTAACTCGGCACCCTCTGGCAGGCCGCGGCATAAGTCTAACATTTTGCGTGCCGGTACCGTGGTACGTCCGTCGGTGACCTCACCTTGCAAATCAACGCGAGCAATCATTTCCACTTCAGTATCGGTGCCGGTCATCGAGAGTGAATGCTCACTCACACTTAGCAAGATATTATTTAAGATCGGCAGATTAGGGCGCCCGCCTAACGCACTGGACACCAGTTGCAAGGGGCGCAATAAAGCTTCGCGGCTGATAGAAAACTGCATGGATTTCTCCGATTCAGGAAGACAAGGTGCGGATAAGATTAGAGTAATCTTCCTTTATATCATGACTTTCTTCGCGCAACTGCGCGATCTTACGACAAGCATGCAACACAGTAGTGTGGTCTCGCCCACCAAAGGCATCGCCAATTTCAGGTAACGAGTGGTTGGTTAGCTCTTTTGCTAACGCCATGGCCACTTGCCGAGGCCTGGCTACCGAGCGTGAACGACGCTTAGATAAAATATCAGACAGCTTTATTTTATAGTATTCGGCGACGGTTTTCTGGATATTATCCATAGTGACTAGCTTTTCTTGTAAAGCCAGCAGGTCGCGCAGCGCTTCGCGGACAAAATCGATATTAATTGCGCGGCCGGTAAAGTTGGCATTGGCCATCACTCGATTCAGCGCGCCTTCTAATTCCCGCACATTTGAGCGCAGTCGTTTAGCAATAAAAAAGGCCACCTCATGGGGCAGGCGCATTTTATTTTCATCGGCTTTGCGCATTAAAATAGCCACCCGCGTTTCTAGCTCAGGCGGCTCTATGGCCACGGTTAAGCCCCAACCAAAGCGCGATTTAAGACGATCTTCCACGCCGTTAATTTCTTTGGGGTAGCGATCAGAGGTAAGAATGATCTGCTGATTACCTTCAAGCAAAGCATTAAAGGTATGAAAGAATTCCTCTTGAGAGCGCTCTTTATTAGCAAAAAATTGAATGTCATCAATTAGTAGCGCATCGACGCTGCGGTAATAGCGCTTAAACTCTTCAATGGCATTATTTTGTAATGCCTTCACCATGTCCTGCACAAAGCGCTCAGAATGCATATAAATGACTTTAGCATCGGCTTTACGCGCGCGAATGCCGTTAGCTACCGCATGTAATAAGTGGGTCTTACCTAAACCGGTACCGCCATATAAAAATAACGGATTATAAGCACCACCTGGGTTTTCCGAGACTTGTTGTGCCGCGGCACGCGCTAATTGGTTCGACTTACCTTCAACAAAATTATCAAAGGTATAGTTGGTGTTTACATTGCTCTTATAAGTGAGCTGAGGCTTATCTTCGGCGCGCTCAATCCAAGAAGGAGTGAGCGTTTCTGGTGCAGCACTGGGGCTATTACTGGCTTGAGGCGCGCTAGTAGGCTCGGCGCTAGTGCTGGCCATTAAATTAACTGGCGGGCGCTTCTTACCTACTTCAAACTTCATTTGTGGACAATTACTGCCACAAAACTCACTTAGTAAATTATTGATCCGCAATAAATACTTATCTCTAACCCAGTCCAGCACAAAACGGTTCGGTGCCGATAAGGTAAGGGTATTATTATCCAACTCCGCTTGCAGCGGCCGGATCCACATACTGAATTCTGCCGAGGGCAATTCATCTTGTAGCCGGTTAAGACACTGCTGCCAAAGCGTAGCGCTCATCAGAACTCCTGAAACAAAGGGATCAATCTAAGGGGGTAGGTATTCTACTGATCCAGCGTCAGGATCTCTAGCGCGATCGTGTTGATCCGCTAAAAATATGATCCTTGACATCTGTGTATAACTTATGACTCATGCACAGGATCCTTGTCGTTATAAACAAATTACCCACAGCTCAACCTTCCGTAGATCCCACAATGAGATCTGGATCATGTTTTGCAGATATAGAAGTGTGCATAATTGTCGCACTACTTTTTGTTACTACTATGTATTAGCAAAATTTATGTTAGTGTTAGTTGAGCTGGGTCAACATATGTAGCGTTTTCTTGTATGACTCATGCCCTAAAAAACTTTGAGGAGACATTCATGAAGAAGACAACTTATTTAGCAGGCCTAGTACTGATGTCAGCAACGGCTGCAATGCCTGCATTTGCTGCTGATGATGACTGTACCTTAGAAATCAACAGTAACGATGCTATGCAGTTTGACCAAACTGAGCTGAGCGTTCCTGCGAGCTGTGAAGAAGTGACCTTGACGCTGCACCACACAGGTTCAATGCCTAAGTCAGCCATGGGCCACAACTGGGTGTTAAGTACCACTGACGACATGCCAGAAATCGCAACTGATGGTATGTCTGCTGGTGCAGACAATGATTACGTTAAAGAAGATGACGACCGTATCATTGCCCACACAGCCTTGATTGGTGGTGGCGAAAGCGACACTATCACTTTTAGCACCAAAGATTTGGATGCAGATGGCGATTATAGCTTCTTCTGTTCATTCCCAGGTCACATTGGTGTAATGAAAGGCACTTTCAGCATTACTGAATAAGCCTCTATTAGGTGCCCTTAGGGGCACCTTTTTATTTTTACTCCCCTTCTCTGCCCTCGTTTTACGCTCTTCATTTGCACTCTTAATCTAATCCCAACTAGCTTGATGCCCCTATCATCCCTTATGCTTGTTATAGCACTGTGCTTTTGTCGGTTTTATTGTTGTTTAATTAACACCTTAACCCTTGGCAAAGCTGTCCTTAATAAAAGTGGTGCACAACTTAAGAGGAAAAATCATGTTAAAAACGATGAAACGTGTAAGCGGTGCACTGGCTTTATGCACCCTCTTGCTTAGCCCTGCCACGGCAGCAGATGCGGTTAAGGTAGGAATGTCAGGCGGCTATTATCCTTTCACCTTTGTTAAGCAAGATAAGCTACAAGGGTTCGAAGTAGACGTATGGAATGAAATTGCCCAGCGTCTTAATCGAGACGTGGAGTTTGTAACTTCCAGTTTCTCGGGCTTATTTGGCATGTTAGAAACTGCCCGTATCGACACCATCGCCAATCAGATTACTATTACGCCTGAGCGCTTAGAAAAATATAACTTTTCTACACCTTATGTTTACGACGGTGCACAAATTGTCGTGCGCAAAGGCAATGACAGTATTCAGGGCTTAGACGATCTTAAAGGCAAGAAAGTCGCGGTTAACTTAGGCTCTAACTTTGAGCAATTAATTCGTGAGCATGACACTGAGCATAAAATAAACATCGTGACCTACGAAACTAACTTAGAGCAAGATGTAGCTCTGGGGCGTACCGATGCCTTTGTCATGGACAGGGTTGGCTCGGCACAGTTAATTAAAGAAGCCGGTTTGCCGCTGCAATTAGCAGGCAAGCCATTCTCGACTTTAGAAAATGCTTTTCCTTTTTTAAAAACGCCAAGCCAAACTAAATTACGCGATGAAGTTAACCAAGCCCTAGCCGAGATGCGCGAAGATGGCACCTTAACCGACCTTGCAGAGCAATGGTTAGGCACTGATATTAGTAATAAATAATATGGTATTTGATCTAGATTACACGCTAGCGCTATTTCCGATCTTGTTCCGCTATTTGGGAACGACCATGGAAATGGCGCTGCTGGGCTTTATCTTTGCGCTACTCATTGCTGTGGTACTGGCGGTTATTCGTACCTTTAAAATTATCGGCTTAAATGCGCTGGCCACCCTGTTTATTTCTTTTTTCCGTGGCACCCCACTGCTCGTCCAGCTGTTTTTGCTTTATTACGGCCTGCCGCAAATTATGCCTATTTTTATTGGTATTAATGGTTTTAGCGCCGCGGTAATTGGCCTAACGCTGCACTTCAGTGCTTATATGGCGGAATCAATTCGCGCCGCCATTATCAGTGTGGATAAAAGCCAAACCGAAGCGGCGCTAAGTATCGGTATGACGCGCGGCCAAGCCATGAGACGCATTATTTTGCCCCAAGCGGCACGCATCGCGACTCCTTCCTTAATGAATTATTTCATCGATATGATAAAAAGTACCTCCTTGGCATTTACCTTAGGCGTAGCCGAGATTATGTCCTCCGCTCAAAAAGAGGCGTCCAGCAGTTTTAAGTTTTTTGAGTCTTTTATTGCAGTGGCTCTTATCTACTGGGCGGTGGTGGTGGTCTTCACCTATTTACAGACCTTACTTGAGCGCAAGCTCAACGCGGCTTATTAGGAGAGCTATGCTTAGCTTGCGCAACCTCACCAAGATTTATCATGGTCAAAAAGTATTAAACGACATCAGCCTAGATATTAAACAAGGCGAAATTGTAGTGATTTTAGGGCCGTCGGGCACCGGAAAATCCACCCTATTACGCTGTCTTAATTTATTAGAAACGCCCGAAGTAGGTCAGCTAAAGATTGGTGACTTCTCCATTAATCTCGCTAAACATGCAGCCAAAGACGCCATCGAGCTGAGAAAACGCACGGCGTTTGTTTTTCAAAACTATGCATTATTCGCTAATAAAACGGCGCGCGATAATATCGCCGAAGGGTTGATTACGGTCTGGAAAAAACCTAAAGCCCAAGCCCATAGCGAAGCTCTGGCGATGCTAGAAGATATTGGTTTAGCCGATAAAGCGGATGTTTATCCCTCTTCCTTATCCGGTGGCCAGCAGCAGCGTATTGGTATTGCCCGCGCCATGGTGAGCCATGCCAAGGTAATGTTATTTGATGAGCCCACTTCGGCGCTCGATCCCGAGTGGGTAGATGAAGTGTTAGGCTTAATGAAAAAGCTGGCCCAGGCGCACCAAACCATGGTGGTCGTGACTCATGAAATGAGCTTTGCGCGAGAAGTGGCCGATAGAGTGATCTTTATGGATGGTGGGCATATTGTGGAGCAAGGGCCGCCAGAGCAAATACTAACTAACCCCAGTGATCCGCGCACCCGGGCTTTTTTACGCAAGGTATTACCCACGTCGTAACTAACATCGAAACAAAGAAAGTGAAAAGCTTGGCGGCGTGTTAACAAGACACCGCCAAGCGAGCAGGCTACCTTTTATTAAAACTGGTAATCGAGCGTTAGTCCCCAGTTTCGACCCGGTTGGCTATCACGATCCGCCCCGCCTACGCCGTGGCCAGTACTGGTTGCATCTTGATAACTCCAATACTTCTTATCAAGCGCATTAAATAAACCCGCACTCAGCGTGAGATCTGCAGTGGGCTTATAATAAGTGGTAATATCTACTACCCCGTAACCCTTAACATCACTATGATTTTCTTCTTGCCATTTATTTTTACTGGCCACCATAGTGAGATTAAGCGCGCCGCCATAATGCTCTTTATTAATCCCCACTCCTACCACGCCCGTAAGAGGCGCGACTTCATTTAACCGACGGCCGGTTTGCTTATTTTCCCCTTGGGCATAAGCAAGACTGGCTTTAGCGTAAGTGCCCGGTGCTGCGCCAAGCGCTGAGTCTAAATGAAGTGTGCTACTCAACTCGGCGCCGTAAATAGTAACGTCATCTAAGTTTTTCTTAGTGACGATATCTCGTGGCCCACGAGGACCAGGTGCCGAGCCGATTATTACATCTGCGATAAAATCTTTATATTCCGTATAAAAAGTGGTGAGCTCGCCACTAATATGTTCGTTTTGCACTCTTAGGCCTAGCTCATAAGCCAGGCTCTTCTCGGCTTTAAGATTAGGGTTTGGATTAAATACGGCTCCTGTGTCATATACATAATAAAGATCTTCGACGGTAGGCGCCTTAAAGCCTTGGCTCACTTGGCCAAATACCGACCAAGTATCATCTAAATGATAAACCGAGCCCAACTTAAGAGTCAGTGCATGATCTTGGTTGCTCGCAAAGTCATTGCTATAACCCGCATCTGAGCCCGGCTTGGCTTCATAATTATCAAAGCGGGCACCGGCGGTTACAATCAAGCGATCGTCCATTAAAAACCACTGATCTTGAAGAAAGGCGCCCCATTGGCGAAGCGTTGCATCCGGTAAGCCAGTATTTCCTGGGGCGACACTATTGGTGTCTAACTTAAAATCAGTGTTATCCAGTTGAAAGTCATTATGAATAAAGCTGGCGCCATAGGTGAGCAGGTGAGCTTGCTCAGCACCGGCAAGTTTAGGAAACGCGGCATCAACTTGTATCGCTTTATCTTGGGCACTGCGCGCTCGCTGGCGGCGACCATTGGCGTCTGTAGTGTCGTAATTTTTATATAAAGAGCGTGAGTCTTGCATATTAAGGGACCAATCAAGGCGATCGGCTAGAGGCGCTGCTAGCTGCCATTGATGACTGAGGCCAAGGCGTAAACGCTCTCGCTTATCTTTATTGTAATTATCCGTGTAGGTAAAGCCGGGCATAATGCTATAGCCATTATAATTAAGCTCTTGTTCATCATATTGCTTTTGATAGTACTCTACCGTGGCACCCACTTTATGATGCTCATTCACTTGGTAATAGGCCTTAGCTAATAGATTACCTAACTGAGCATCCGCTGGGTTCGCTAACCCTCGCATCGGCCCTTCCACGTCTAACCCACTGCCGTGGGCGTTTGTTTCATGGCCATTGGCATAGGTGGCCATCACTAAGCTCTCCCATGCCCCTTGGCGCAGCGCCCAAGTGGCAGTGTTTTTAAACTCTTCATTCACCGAGGCATAACTGCTCTTAATGCCAAAGCGCTGTTCATTGTCTTTGCTACGCAGTACATCACTGGGATCTTTAGTTTTTAATAATACGGCCCCGCCAATGGCATCAGAGCCATACAAGGTAGAAGCAGGTCCTTTATTTACCTCTATAGTTTGTAAGGTATCTATCTCAATGGCATTAGGATAACTGCGCTGTTCATTAGCGCCGGGGTTATAAGGTACAGGTTGTTGTACGCCATCGATCATGGTTTTAATGCGACTGCCTTCTACACCACGAATATTAAATCCTGACAATCCAAAGCGTCCGCTGCCCGTCGCGGCGACCCCCGGCGTATACTTAAGCGCCTCACCTATGGTGTGTACCAAGTTAGTATCCATCTCTTGACGAGTGGCGGTGGCGATTGAAGAAGACACCTCTTTTTTAAGTTGCTCGTGGCGCGTTGCCGACACCACGGTTTCATCTAAAAAAGATAAGGATTGGCTAAATAGCGGCGGTGAAAAGGCCAAAGCAATAGAGGCAGATAAAAGTGTACGGCTGGACATGGATATTCCCTTAGTTCCATATTGGGGGTTAATTGGCGCCTTACATTAATAGATCTAAATAGTAATTACTATCACTTGCATTAAGATTTATATGGTTAGCTATTTTTTAGTGGCTCTGGCACAACTCAATAGCAGTTTTTGTTGCTAACACTTAAGGGCTCTGTATAATTCCAGCCCCCGCGATCGTTAAGGATCTTGGGATCGACCTGAAGAAACAGCGATTGTTTCGTTATTGGTCACCAATCAACGGCATGTTGATTGACGTCATAAACAGAACTGTTTAGAATTCGGCCTCTTTGGTGAGGCCGTCTCGGTGATGCTTATGCGTCAATCGTGGACATGGCCAACTGTATAGCTAACTGACACAGCGGTAATAACTACTATGAAACGCACTTTTCAACCTTCAAATTTGAAGCGCAAACGCAGCCACGGTTTCCGTGCTCGCAAGGCCACTGTTGGTGGTCGCAAAGTATTGGCTGCTCGTCGCGCCAAGGGTCGTGTCCGTCTGAGCGCCTAATGGCCAGACACACCTTTACACGGGAGTTACGTTTGTTAACTCCCGCCCATTTTAAAAACGTCTTCGACAACCCCGTCCGAGCCGCATCTCCATATCTCACTCTTCTTGCTAAACCAAATGAACTAGGTCATCCCAGACTGGGATTAGCTGTACCTAAAAAAGCACTCAAACGTGCCGTTTGGCGCAACAGGATAAAGCGTGTTGCCCGCGAAAGTTTTCGTTTAAAGCAACATCAATTACCCAGTGTCGATATCGTGGTGATCGCTAAACGTGGTGTTGGAGAGGTACCCAACGACGAGCTGTTCGAACTGCTGGATAGATTATGGCGCACGCTTTCTCGCCGCTGCAACGACTCAGCGTAGGCATTATTCGCCTATACCAAGTGGTCATCAGTCCATTGCTTGGGCCCAGGTGTCGCTTTACCCCCACCTGTTCGCAATACGCCATTGAAGCCATCCGGCTCCACGGCTTTTTAAAAGGCGGTTGGTTAACAGTCAAACGTCTACTAAAATGCCATCCTTTAGGTCCTAGTGGCCACGATCCGGTCCCGACAAAGCGAAGATAAGAAAACTATGGAATCTCAACGCAATTTACTGATAGTCGCTCTGCTGCTGGTGAGTTTTCTCATCTGGCAAAAGTGGGATGAGCATAAAAATCCCGAGCCTGTAGTCCAGCAAACCAGCCAAACCACGGCTAACCCAAACTTAGATGACGAAAATTTCGTTCCTGAGTCTGATAGCGTGGCTGCTGAAGGTGAAATTCCTACCGATGCGCAAACACCTGCTGCTAGCCCTAATCGCATTACGCTTATTTCAGATACCTTAAAGCTCACCATAGATACTCGAGGTGGCGACATTGTAGGTACCGAATTACTAGAGCACGATGAGCGCTTAGACTCAGATGAAAAATTTGTGCTGCTCAGCGACACCGACAACTTCGTTAATATCGCGCAAAGCGGCCTAATTGGTCGCGATGGACCCGATGCTAATAGTAAAGGGCGCCCTGTTTATCAAACCGAACAGCAAGATTATGCACTGGCCGAAGGTCAAGATACCTTAAGCGTACCGCTCACCTTTACTAATGATAAGGGCGTGGTCTTTACCAAGATTTTCACGTTAACCCGTGACAGCCACCTGGTTAAAGTCAGCTACCAAATTGATAATAAAAGCGAAGAGCCAGTACAAGCTCAGCTTTATGGTCAGCTAAAACAAAGTGTGGAAGCGGTAACTACTGACAAAAGCGGCAACATGCTGATGGCGTCTGCCTATCGTGGCCCTGCTTATTCCAGCGATGAAACTCGCTACACCAAGTATGACTTTAAGAAAACCAAAGAAGCTAACTTAGCGCAAACCACCAGCAATGGCTGGGTGGCCATGCTGCAACACTACTTTGTGTCAGCTTGGATTGCGCCTCAAGAAGACGGTAATCAAATTTATAGCAGCTTCTTAAATAGCCGTAATCAAGCCATTATTGGCTTTAAAGCGCAACCTATTACAGTGGCGCCTAACAGTGAGCAGACTTTGTCTGCCGAGCTGTGGTTAGGCCCTAAGCTACAAAAGAAAATGGCCGCTGCTGCTGATAACCTCGACTTAACCGTCGACTATGGCTGGTTATGGTTTATCGCCCAGCCACTGTTTAAATTACTGCACTTTTTACAAAGCTTTGCCGTGAACTGGGGCCTAGCCATTATCTTAACCACCTTTGTGGTGCGCGGTGTGATGTATCCCTTAACTAAAGCTCAGTACACCTCCATGGCTAAGATGCGCATGCTGCAGCCTAAATTGGCGGCACTCAAAGAGCGCTATGGCGATGATCGCCAGAAAATGTCTCAAGGCATGATGGAGCTGTATAAGAAAGAGAAAGTTAATCCACTAGGCGGTTGCTTACCGATTTTGGTACAAATGCCGATCTTCATCTCCCTATACTGGGTACTGATGGAGTCTGTGGAACTGCGCCACGCGCCTTTCATCTTATGGATTAACGACTTATCGGTAAAAGACCCCTACTTCGTGCTGCCTATCCTCATGGGTATCAGTATGTTCCTCATTCAGAAGATGAGCCCGACTACGGTCACGGATCCGCTGCAGCAAAAAGTGATGCAGTTTATGCCGATTATCTTTACCTTCTTCTTCTTATGGTTCCCTGCCGGTCTCACACTGTACTGGTTGGTGAGTAACATAGTGACCATCACTCAGCAGTGGTATATTTTCCGCCAGCTTGAGAAAAAAGGCTTACACGGTAAACCCGCTGCCTAATAACTTACTGGCTGAACACCGCCCAAATCAATAGACTAAAGGCGACCTAAGGGTCGCCTTTTTAATGCAAAAGCCTTGTGCAGTGGAGTACTAACAATGCCATTAGATACCATAGTCGCTCAAGCCACCGCCCCTGGCCGCGGCGGGGTGGGCATCATCCGAGTTTCCGGCCCCGATGCCGAGGCAGTAGCGCGAGCCGTGTTAGGCAAAGTGCCTAAAGTACGTTATGCAGAGTATCTGCCCTTTAAAGACCACACCAACCAAGTATTAGACCAAGGCATAGCACTGCTATTTAAAGGCCCTAATAGCTTTACCGGCGAAGATGTATTAGAGCTGCAAGGCCACGGCGGCCCTGTGGTGCTAGACATGCTAATAAAGCGTATTTTAATGCTGCCAAATCTTCGCCCCGCCAAGGCCGGTGAGTTTAGCGAACGCGCTTTTCTTAATGATAAATTAGACCTTGCTCAAGCCGAAGCCATTGCCGACTTAATAGAAGCCTCAAGTGAGCAAGCCGCGCGCTCGGCACTGCACTCGCTGCAAGGTGAGTTTTCTAATCATGTACACGCCTTAGTACAGGCACTCATTAACCTGCGCATTTATGTAGAAGCGGCGATTGATTTTCCTGAAGAAGAAGTGGATTTTTTATCAGACGGTAAAATTGCCGCGGGTTTATATGCCATTATCGATAACTTAAGCGAAGTACAACGCCAAGCCCGCCAAGGCGCCATTATGCGCGAGGGCATGAAAGTGGTGATAGCGGGTCGCCCTAACGCCGGTAAGTCGAGTTTGCTGAATGCGCTAGCAGGCAAAGACTCGGCCATCGTCACCGACATTGCGGGCACCACCCGTGATGTGTTGCGAGAATTTATTCATCTTGATGGCATGCCGCTGCATATTATTGATACCGCGGGTTTGCGCGAAGCCACCGATGCAGTGGAGCGCATTGGCATAGAGCGCGCATGGGCTGAAATAGAACAAGCGGATCGCATCCTGTTTATGGTGGATGGCACCACTACCCAAGCCCGCCACCCTAAAGATATTTGGCCAGACTTTATCGATCGCCTACCTGCCCACATTGGTCTGACCGTGATCCGCAATAAAGCTGACTTAAGTGGTGAAGCACTCACCGTCGTCAGTGATGGCGAGCATGCGGTGTATCCTATTTCTGCCATGACCGGCCAAGGGGTTGAGGCGCTAAAAGAACATTTAAAAGACTGCATGGGCTTTCAGGGCGGCACCGAGGGCAGCTTTAGTGCCCGCCGCCGCCACTTAGACGCGCTAGATAATGCCGACCAGCACTTACAGATGGCTAAAGAGCAACTCGAGGTTTACCAAGCGGGCGAGCTAGTAGCAGAAGAGCTGCGCTTAGCGCAAGAGTGTTTAAGCCACATTACCGGTGCTTTTACATCTGATGATTTACTGGGTGAGATTTTCTCCAGCTTTTGTATTGGTAAGTAACTAAAAAATAAGCCGAACTCCTCAAAGGTTCGGCTTATTTTTTCTTGTTAATGCTTTATAGCATCCACATGCCCATAATTAGCATCATGAAGTTTTCTGTTAACGAAACAAACCCTAAAGGCACTCGGCTATTGCCACCCACGCAAGCGCATTTAAGCTCACGCTTATCCACATATACCGCTTTAATGACAGATGCGAAACCAATGGCACCAATGACAATGGCAATAGGTGCAGCTAGCCACAACAGAGCCCCTGCCACCATCAGCACCCCAGCCACTGCTTCAGCAAAAGGGTAAATCTTGCCATAGCGTACCCAGCGCTGCGCTAATAAATCGTAATTAAGAAACATAGTAGAAAAAGATTCGAGATCCTGCAGTTTTTGTACCGCCAATAAGCACATAGCACAGGCAATAAACCACTGAACAATCCGCACATTCAATAATTCATGAAAATGATACCAGCCCACGGCCATCGCCAGCAGCGCCGCCATCGCAAAGATAGCGATCACCGGCTGATAAGATGTATCACTTTGCTCAGCTTTCGGCTTTTTTTCGCCTAAAAAAATGGCTAGCTCATCAAAGCCACCAATACGCTCGCCATTAATAAAGGTTTGCGGCGTGGTATCTACATTATGCTCGGCCTTAAAAGCATCGGTTTGCTCACGGCTAGTGAGCCAACGATCATCTACTTGATAACCATGGCGCTCTAGCGCATCTTTAGACTTAAGACCAAAAGGGCAAAGGTGCTTCTTCATCACCATGCGATATAAAACAGCACTTTTTTTACTCGCTGACATACAGTCCCCCCTAAAATTAGCTGTTATTACACCTTAGCAGCTCACTAAAAAAGTACCGTTTGCTTTATAAATTTTTCACTAAGCTAAGATAACGACAGGCACGTTAAGCAGGAGAATACTTGTGGGTTTATTAGTAAAAGGCGAATGGCACGATCAATGGTATGACACCAAGAGCAACGACGGCGAGTTTGCCCGCAGCGAGTCACAAATTCGCAACTGGGTTACTAAGGATGGCAGTGCTGGCCCCAGCGGCAAAGCGGGCTTTAAAGCCGAGGCGGGTCGCTATCATCTTTATGTGGCTATGGCCTGCCCGTGGGCGCATCGAGTGCTTATTTTTAGAAAACTTAAGGGCTTAGAGTCGATGATCTCGGTGTCGGTGTTGAATCCACTGATGGCCGAGCATGGCTGGACCTTTGAAGAAGCACCTGGGGTGGTGTCCGATCCCATCATTAATGCTCGCTACATGTACCAGATTTATACCGCTACCGACCCCAATTATTCTGGTCGCGTGACCATTCCTGTGCTGTGGGACAAGCAGCAAGGCTGTATCGTTAATAATGAGTCGGGCGAGCTAATTCGCATGTTAAATAGCGCTTTTGATGACATAGGCGCATTGCCGGGTGATTATTACCCAGCCACTTTGCGTGCCGAGATAGATGAGCTTAACGCGCTGATTTATCCCAATGTAAATAACGGTGTTTACAAAGCCGGCTTTGCCACCACCCAGCGCGCCTATGAACAAGCCGTCATTCCCTTATTTACTACCCTCGATAAACTAGACGAGCGCTTAGCTAAGCAGCGCTATTTAGTGGGCACGCAAATTACCGAAGCCGATTGGCGCCTATTTACTACCTTGATCCGCTTTGATGCCGTGTATTACGGCCACTTTAAGTGCAACATTAAGCGCATTGCCGACTATGAACACTTATCGGGCTATCTGCGTGAGCTGTATCAATGGCCAGGCATTAAAGACACCATCAATTTTTCACACATTAAGCAGCATTATTATCGTAGTCATAACACCATCAATCCCACCGGCATTGTACCTGTCGGGCCTGAGCTTGATTTAGACCGGCCTCATGGGCGATAGGTTTTGGGTGAAGAGTAAATAGCGAAGGGGACAAGCGTACTACAAATCCTAAACCTATCGTCATACCGAGCTTGCCTCGGTATCTCGCACTTATTAAATCTTAATCCTAAAACGAGATCCTGACGTGCGTCAGGATGACGGCTATAGAGCCTAGACTAGGGATTGGGGACTAGCGTTCGGCGCTGGTTTAAACAATTCTCTATTCCCAACAATGGGTAAAGAAATAATCGTAAAGCATATCGCGTATGGCGTGCGCTTAAAGTGCACCAAACTAAGCACGCATTGGTTTGGCAAAAATCACTAGACGACTGGTCTAATAAAGATTAAGGTGCAGACCATGAATATAAAATATCAAGATACTCGCCAACATTTATTAGACACCGGCCGCGAAGTGCTCGCCGCTCGCGGCTTTAGCTCGGTTGGCTTAAGTGCTCTGTTACAACAGGCGGGTATTCCTAAAGGCTCTTTCTATCACTATTTTAAATCTAAAGAGCAATTTGGTGAGGCGCTGCTTGAAGACTATTTCGATTTTTATTTAAGCGAGTTAGACCAACTATTCAGTCAGCCAAATCTCAATGGCCGCCAGCAATTAATGAGCTACTGGCAAGAATGGCAGTTGCGATACTGTGGCCCTAATAGCCGCAGCGATTGTTTGGTGGTGAAGCTGAGTGCCGAAGTGGCGGATCTTTCCGAGCCGATGCGCTTGGCGTTAAAAGTCGGCACCAATCAGGTAATTACCCGCATCAGTGGCTGCATTGCCAAAGGCGTAGCTGATGGTTCTTTATCTAATGCTCAGCCAAACGCCGCGCCCGACTTTTTAGCCAGCAGCTTGTACCAATTATGGCTAGGCGCCAGCTTACTTACTAAGCTCAATCGTGATCACAGCCATATGGACATAGCCATGCAACTGACTCGTCAACTGCTCGGCGAGCAGTAAGTTAACCATTTATCAGGCTCGCCGATGGCGAGCTTTTTTACCAGCCTCAACTAGACGACCGGTCTAATTCAACCATAAAAAGGGTACTTAACTATGCAAGATTTTAGCTTTTACAACCCCACCCGCATCGAATTTGGCGCCGGTAAAATCGCGCGTTTAGATGCACTCGTGCCGGCAAATGCTCGCGTGTTAGTGCTGTTAGGTGGCGAGAGTGCCCGCCGCTCCGGCACCTTAGATGAAGTGCTGACCGCACTCGGTGAGCGTGAAGTACAAGTCTTCAATGGCATAGAGCCTAACCCCAGCTTTGAAACTCTGATGAAAGCCGTAGATCAGGTGCGCGAGCAGCAGTTAGATTATCTTCTGGCAGTGGGCGGCGGCTCGGTAATAGATGGCACCAAGTTTGTGGCCGCCGCCGCACTCTTTAACGGTGATGCTTGGGATATCTTGCTGCAAGGCGGCCAAAATGTAACTTCTGCCCTGCCCTTTGGCTCGGTACTTACGCTGCCTGCTACTGGTTCTGAGATGAATAAAGGCTCGGTTATCACCCGTAAATCTTTGGCAGCAAAACTGCCCTTTGCCAGCGAGCATGTCTATCCGCAGTTTTCAATTTTAGATCCCGTTAAAACTTACACCTTGCCGCCACGCCAAATTGCCAACGGCGTGGTAGATGCCTTTATGCACGTGATTGAGCAGTACCTGACCTATCCCGCAGAGGCGCCGGTGCAAGACAGATTCGCCGAAGGCTTATTGCAAACCCTAATTGAAGTCGGCCCCAAAGCCTTGGCCAATCCAGAAGATTATCAAACCCGCGCCAGCTTAATGTGGACCGCCACACTCGCGCTTAATGGCTTAATTGGCTCAGGCGTGCCCCAAGATTGGGCCACTCACATGTTGGGCCATGAATTAACGGCGCTGCACGGCTTAGATCATGCGCAAACGCTAGCCATTATCCTGCCCGAGATGCTGCGCCAGCGTAAAGCCGCCAAGCTGGGCAAATTAGTGCAATACGCCGAGCGTGTTTGGAATATTGATACCGGTAGCGACGATGACAAAGCCGAAACCGCCATCGAGTGCACACGCGACTTCTTTGAGGCGGTGGGCGTAAAAACCCGCCTCAGCGACTATGGTTTAGGCGCCGAGCATATCGACAACATCATCGACAGCCTCACTAACCACGGCATGACTAAACTGGGTGAGCACAATGATGTAACCCCTGAACATTGTCGCCAAATTCTACTGGCCAGCATTTAATTTACCGCGCTAAAAGGAGGATTTATGACTCAGACACACGCTCAAACTCAAGACACTAACCGCCAAGTCACCCTAGCCGCCCGCCCTAAAGGCGCGCCTCAACTCAGTGACTTTACGCTACAAGCAAGGGCCATACCTACGCCCGCCACAGGCGAAGTGCTGCTGCGCACGGTATTTTTAAGCTTGGATCCTTATATGCGTGGTCGCATGAGCGATGCCAAGTCTTATGCGGATCCGGTGGCTATTGGCCAAACCATGGTCGGCGGCACCGTTAGCCGCGTGCACGCAAGCAAACATCCGGATTTTAAGGTGGGTGATTGGGTACTTAGCTATCAAGGCTGGCAAGACTATGGCCTGTCTAACGGCGAGGGCTTAATTAAACTCGATCCACAACAAGTGCCGCCCTCCTACGCGTTAGGAGTATTAGGCATGCCAGGCTTTACCGCCTATATGGGCTTATTAGATATTGGCCAGCCTAAGACCGGTGAAACCCTAGTGGTGGCCGCGGCCACCGGTGCCGTGGGCGCCATGGTGGCGCAAATCGGCAAGCTTAAAGGTTGCCGCGTGGTCGCCATCGCCGGCGGAGCAGAAAAGTGCGCTTATGCACTCGATAAGCTGGGCGTCGATGCCTGTATCAATCATAAAGCTGCCGACTTTGCCGAGCAGTTAGCTAAGGCCTGTCCTGCCGGCATAGATGTATATTTTGAAAGCGTCGGTGGCAAGGTATTTGATGCGGTGTTTCCGCTACTCAATACCGGTGCGCGCATTCCGGTATGCGGCTTAATTTCCCAATACAATGCCACCGCCTTGCCAGACGGCCCCGACCGCTTAGGTCAGCTAATGGGTACTATCTTAACCAAGCGCATGACGGTAAAAGGCTTTATCATTTTTGATGATTATGGCCACCGCTACCCCGAATTTGCCGAACAAATGGCCAGCTGGTTACAACAAGGCCAACTCCATTACCGTGAGCAAATCGTCGACGGCTTAGCAAACGCGCCTCAAGCTTTTATCGGCTTATTACAAGGCGAGAACTTCGGCAAGTTGGTAGTGCGTGTTGGTACGGATGAAATAAGCTAGTCACACATATACCAGCATCACCGATCAAAAAGGGCGCACTTGCGCCCTTTTGTTGAGTGGTACTCGCGATTTTTAGCAATCATTCACTTAAACCCAGCTTTGGCTTAGCGCCTCGGCCTGTTGTAAACACAGCTCGATGGCTGCATCGGCTTTATCAGGTGGGTATTTCCACTTACGCAAGGCGCGGCGCACTAGGTTGCGTAATTTAGCTCGCACGCTGTCGCGCACTTGCCAATCAACGGTGGTACTTTTTCTAAGTTGCTCGGTCACGTATTTCGCCAGCTGGCGTAAATTGTTATCGCCCAGCTCTTTTACTGCGGACTCGTTTTGGATCAGCGCCCGGTAAAAGGCGATTTCGTCGGTGTTGAGTCCAGACTTTGCAGCCAACTCCGCATCATCAGCCATGTCTTTGGCCATCTTAATCAGCTCTTCAATCACCTGTGCGGTTTCAATGGCGCGGTTATGGTATTTACGCAAAGTTTCCATAATCCGGTCTGAGTATTTTTTCTCCGATACCACATCGGTTTTCATGCGATGTTTAACTTCGTCACGTAATAAGCGCTCTAACAAGTCGACGGCTAAGTTCTTTTCTTTCATATTAGCCACGTCTTCTAAAAACTCAGCCGACAGCAAGCCTACGTTGGGTTTATCTAAGCCAACCATGGCAAAAATATCGTCGACGCCTTGGGCAATAATGGCGTTATCAATAATTTGCTTTAAGGCCGAGTTTTTAGCTTCATCGTCGCGGCGTTTATCTACGGTAGTGAACTTGGTAATAGCATTTTTTACCGCACCAAAAAACGCAATTTCTTTAGCATAAACCTTGGCTGCATCCAAGGTGCCACACAGGGTATAGGCGGCGCGAATGCTGGCCATAATATCTAAGAAGCGCTTTTTACCGTCCAGCTCCTTACTGGTCGGATTAGCCAAACCCACAATATGGTTCATCACTTTCGGCAGCAGCATCAAAGCATGGCTTTCATAATCGCGATAGTCACAGCCGTGCATAAGGCCATGCAGCTTGTCCATGTGCTCTTGCAACAAGGCAAAGGCTTCATGGGCATCAACGGCGGGTTGGCCTTTACCTTGAGAGTTGGTATAGGTTTTTAACGCGGCTTTAAGCTCGTTAGCAATACCAATGTAATCCACCACTAAGCCACCGGGCTTATCTTTAAATACCCGGTTAACGCGGGCAATGGCCTGCATTAGATTGTGGCCTTTCATCGGCTTATCGATATACATGGTATGGCAGTTGGGTGCATCAAAGCCGGTCAGCCACATATCGCGCACTATCACTAATTGCAGTGGATCGTTCACGTCTTTAAAGCGCTTTTCAAAGAGTTTTCTGGTGTCTTTATTGTAGATATGCGGCTGCAGTTTACTCTTGTCTGAGGCCGAGCCAGTCATTACCACCTTAATGGCACCCTTACTGGTGTCCTCGTCATGCCATTCGGGCTTTAAGGCCACTATCGCCTCATACATATCGACGCAGATCTCACGACTCATACACACGATGAGTGCCGTGCCGTCCATGGTGCTAAGTCGGTTTTCAAAGTGGCTCACTAAGTCTTGGGCTATTTGTTGCACCCGAGGTTGGCTGCCCACCAGCTTTTCTAAGGCTGCCCACTTTGACTTAGTGCTTTCGCGGGTGGCGAGGTCTTCTTCATCTTCAATTATGTCGTCAACGTCTTCGTTTAACACTTCAATATCGGCGGCGTTGATATCTAACTTGGCTAAGCGCGACTCATAATAAATCGGTACGGTAGCGCCATCTTCTACCGCATCTTGAATATCATAAATAGACACATAATCGCCAAACACGGCGCGAGTGTCTTTGTCCGCGCTATCAATAGGCGTACCTGTAAAGCCAATAAATGAGGCTTGCGGCAAGGAGTCACGCAGGTGCTTAGAATAACCAAAGGTGTATTGGCCGGTGTCTTTATTCAGCTTGGCTTTATCGCCGTATTGGCTGCGGTGAGCCTCGTCACTGACCACCACTATGTTATGGCGATTACTTAACACCGGATGAGCCAGCTCGCCTGTTAATAAGGCGAACTTTTGGATAGTAGTAAAGATAATGCCACCGGCTTGGCGCGAGGCTAAAATATCCCGCAAGTCATCGCGGTCTGCCGCCTGCACCGGCGTTTGGTTGAGGGTTTCTGAGGCCATGGCAAAGGTATTAAATAGCTGACCGTCTAAGTCATTACGATCCGTCACCACCACTATGGTGGGGTTGTTCATGGCCGGTTGCGCTAATAACTTGCCGGCATAGCACACCATAGAAATCGACTTACCGGAGCCTTGAGTGTGCCACACCACTCCCGCTTTTCCTGAACCCGGTTTAACTTGGCTTAGCTGTTTATCAGCATGGCCATGTGCATCCGCCGTATAAGTCGCAGCGGGTTCGGCCGCGGCCACTTGCTCTGCCGACTGTGCGGCAATAATGGTGGCTTTTACCGCCTCTCGCACCGCATGAAACTGATGATAACCGGCAATTTTTTTAATGGTGGCACCGGCATGAGAAGAACCGCCGTCTTGCTCAAATAAAATAAAGTAACGCAGATAATCTAACAGCAGGTCTGGCTTAAAAAAGCCTCTGACCATGGTTTCTAAAAAGTACTCAAACAGCGGTTTATCCTGTTCGCTGTTCACCACTCGCCACGGCATAAAGCGCTCTTTATTGGCGGTTAGCGAACCCACGCGGGCATCAAAACCATCGCTCACCACCAGCGCTTCGTTAAACATAAACAGATCGGGGATTTCGTCTTTATAAGTTTGCAGCTGCTGATAAGCCTGCCACACATCGGCACTGTGATCGGCAGGGTTTTTAAGCTCAATCACCGCCAGCGGCAAACCATTAATAAACACGATAATATCGGGCCGGCGAGCGCCCTTAGTGCCGGTGATAGTGAACTGCTTAACCACTAAAAACTGATTGTTATGGGTGTTAGAAAAATCCACCAGCTGCACATAATCGGTTTTTTCTTGGCCGTGCTTATCTTTAAAATCAACCTTAACGCCTTGTAATAATTGCTGATGCAACAGCTTGTTATTGATCATCAACACCGGCGTTTCTGGCTGCGCTATTTGTAGCGCCACTTGCTCGAGCGTAGCAGCGGGAATATCAGGATTAATTAGCGCAAGCTGTTGCAGCAAGCGCCCTTGCAGCGTTACTTGGCGGTAATCGATGCGCTCAGGCGCCGGCCCATCGGGCGCAATATCGTAGCCAGACACCACCTCATAACCGGTTTCTGCAAACCAACTCAAGCAAAGTTGTTCTAATTGGTCTTCGGTGATCACTGCGACTCCTTATGAGCATTTTCTGTTAATAAAATAAAATGCTCGGTCAAACGTATCATTAATGCTTTTTGTTCTGGCAAGCTCTCTGCAACTAACAAGGCCAACGCCACCAAGGTATTGTCATTAATTAACTGCTCTACTGGTTTGGCTAATAAATGCTGATTAACTCGCAAATACCATAAAAATAAAAATGAGCCGCAACGTTTGTTGCCATCAGCGAGCGGATGATTTTTTATGACAAAATACAGTAAGTGCGCAGCTCGTGACGCGATATTAGGGTAGAAAAACTCATCACCAAACCCTTGTTCAATGGTTGCCAGCGCAGAAGCTAAACCCTCACCTCTAATTTGCGCAAACAGTTCAGTTGCCTCGCCCTTAGCAATTAAGGTGTGTTTTAATTGGTTAATCGCCTTAATTGCCTGCTCATATACCAAGGGCTGCATATCTGTTTGTTTGGTATGAAGTTCTGCCAGCTGCTGCTCATCATAACCCTGCAACAAGCTCCAACTGCGCGCATAATCGCTAATAACGTGAGTCACCGCCTCGCCTGCTACCGAGACCAAGCCTTGGTTGCTTAATGTACGGCTAAGCAAGTTAATAGCCTGTTCAAACTCAATGCCACGCTCTTGTAAGCGTTGCTGATTAAGGGTGTAGCCTTGGACCAAATGCTCTTTTAAGGTTTTTGTCGCCCACTGCCGAAACTGGGTCGCTCGCTTCGAGCTGACTCTGTAGCCCACTGAAATAATGGCGTCCAAGTTGTAGTGTTTAATACGGCGGCGAACCTGTCGCTTTCCTTCTTGACGAACTACTAAGAATTCCTTAGTAGTTGCCGACTCTTCCAACTCATCGTCTTTGAAGATGTTTTGCAGGTGCATAAGCACGTTCTCAGGACTGGTATTAAACAGCTGTCCCATCTGCGCTTGGCTTAACCAAACGGTCTCTTGCTCAAGCGCAACTTGCAGCTGTGCTTGGCCGTCGGCAGTCATAAAAATCTGAACTTGTTGGTTAGCCATAATGCAGCCTCTCGTTATTTATTCCACACGCTTTGCTGCTCAGCAATTTTAGCCGGATAACGGGCTATCAACTCTATCGCCAACTCCCGCGCGGTAAATTTTCGAGTCGGATTATCTTTTAGGGTTTCGATAATCATCTGCACGCGGGTTTTGATCATACTTTTAATTCCTGTTATTTATTCAGCAGCTTCGAACGTTAACTCACCGGAAAGGAGCTTGGGTAGAAGCGTATCTCTAACTTCAGAGAGCTCAATATTTTCTTTACAGTTATATATCCACTTTTTAATTAAACTAGACATAACCAGTTCAAATTTTTCTAGTATACATACTGATGGCAGCAATAACTCATGCTCTGAAACCAGTGTTTTATTAAGGTTTTGTTGTGCTGAGCCAGAAGCCTTACCTGCTAAATCTTCTATGGAACGTCTAGCGGCCAAAAAAACATAAGACATATAGTTTTCTTTAGGTATTAAAGCACAGCATGCTTGGTTTGCTGTCATTTCATCTGCTAGCAAACATACTTGACCTGCAGTTGCACCATACATGGCTACAACAGTTGTTCCTTGAGGCCAAAGTTTGGCACTGCTTTTATCCAATCCAAGTTTAGTTATTTTTTCTTTTGTATCTAAAACAATTACATCCCTAACCTCACCAGAAGAAAGCCATTTAATATCTCCACTCCAATATGCACTTTCACTTCGTTTAGGTGTGCCACCACTTTCAACGCGTTTACAGCAATCTTGTATCTTTCCAACATTCCAACCATACGGTTTATAAGTCAAGTTAGACTCAACCAACTCGTTGGGGAATAACGCTGCGGTGGCGATGAGTTGGTCGGCGCTGATAGATGTGGAGCTTTGTTGGCTAAGCTTTTGATTAATGGCGGCTTGTAGAGTGGTGCTTAGGCTTTGTTCAAGCTCTGCCAGCTGTTCTAAGGTGATGGCGCCGCAGATGATGGCTTGGGCGGCGAGCTCTTGAGTAGCAGGATCGGCACCTTGTGCTTTGGCGATAATTTTGGCGCGAGTGGGCTCAAAGTCGACAAACCAACTTTTAAAAATAGCCTGCGCGATTTGTTCTAGAGTTTGGTTAGTTTGGCGGTTGAGATCGACTTTATATTCTAATGTGATTAGTTTTCTGCCTATTTCAACCTGGGTTTCAAAAGGAGGTTTTCTAAATTCATACGATAGAATTTTTGTAGGGGATGTATGCTTTACTGTTGTACCAGTGACACCACCAAGCACGTGATTTCTATACTCTGTGGAACGCAACAGAAAATATAAGTAATTTTTATCTAGTTCATTATTTTTATACTCAACCAACCCTACACGCTGATTGTGCAGTAAACGATGACCATTAATTGTAGGAATTAAAGCCGAATAGCCCAAAGTATCTGCCTGCTTACTTAAATCAGTCATTGTTACTACAAGATCACCTTCTTTAAGAACGTAATCTTCTGGAACGGGCCCGTCGTAATATTTGAATTTATCTGATTTAAAACCACCACCTACAGAAAAATTACCAGGCGTTACTAGAAAATCACTTGATTCCTCGCTTTGAAAAAACTCGCCTTTAAAGGCAAAACCGTGTTTTATGCCTATAAACTCGGATAATGAATGTAACGGCCAATCAGCACTCATAACCCAACCCCGCTAAGTTGTTTTTAGTCTCGGCTGCTAAGCGGTGAGTCTCTTCTAGTTGCGCAAATAACTGCTTGGTCAATTTCTGCTTATATTTCATACTGTTATAACCTTTTTATGTTTCTGACGCCGCTTGGCTAGCTGCTTAACTCTTTTGGCTAAGCGTGTGGCGGGTGCTATAATATCGATCCTAGATTCAAGTCATCACTTGCTTTGGAGCATCATTATGGTTCGTCAGTCTCAGTCCACTAAAGTGAAGGTGTCTCGTAGCCAGATTGTGCGTTCAGTGGCGAGCTCTAGCGCGATTGAAACCAATGAGCGTACCTTAGTGATTGAACAGCGCCTAAACTCACAAAAACGCCACTTTGCAAACCTATCTTTGGCCCTCTAACACATCTCTGATCAGCCGCTCAAGGTGCTGATAATCTCTAGCTAAGCCTGCCTGTATTGCCTTAAAATAAAAATCTTTGTGCTCGTCCCACAAGCTGTAATCTAGCGGCTGCGCGCCTGCTTTTACCGCCATGACATCTAAAAGCAGCCTAGATATACGGCCATTCCCTTCTCTAAAAGGGTGAAGCAGAATAAATTCAACATGCGCTTCAGCTAAAAAGGCTACCAACTGCTGATCATTGAACGTGGGCAGCTCATTAAAGCGAGCTAGATACTGTGCTTCAAAACTCTGTGCTAGCTTTGCTATTTGTAGCGGTGAAGCAAAGCGAATATTCGGCTTCGACATATCAACACTACGATACTGACCCGCCCAAGGGTATAGATTACCTAGCCAAGCTCGATGCCAAAAACTGAGCATTGGGAATGATAGCGCTTGGGGAAAATCGTCAAACACATAAAAATATAACTGCGCTAGCAATTCAGTTTCGGCAACGCTCATTTCAGCAGGATCGGTAATATCCAGCATATTGCTCAGTACTTGATTATTTGAGCCAGGCTGACATTCACCTTCGCTGTTCGAAGTATCGTAACGTCCCATAATTACTGCCTGCCGTTATAGCTCATAACCCAGCCCCGCTAAGTTGTTTTTGATCTCGGCTGCTAAGCGCTCAGATTCAACAAACTGTTCTTTTAAGGTGCTGGTGAAGCGAGCCATTTTGTCGGCGAAGGGTTCGCCATCATCTGCTTCGGCGGCGGCGCCTACGTAACGGCCGGGAGTAAGCACATAATCGTGCTTTTGAACTTCAGCCAAGCTGGCACTGCGACAAAAGCCTGCTTGGTCGCTATAAACATGGCTAGATTCCGCATCAAGTGCGGAATGACAAGGAGCGCTTTGCCAATGATGGAAGGTGTCGCTCACTTGTTTTAGATCGTCGTCGCTAAAGTCGCGCAGTACGCGGTCTTTCATAAAGCCGAGTTGGCGAGCGTCGATAAATAAAATCTCACCGCTCCTATCGCGCAGCTTTCTGCCGGACGCCGCAGTGCGTGCGCCTTTGTTTTTGGTTAAAAACCAAATACAGGCAGGGATTTGAGTGTTAGTAAATAACTGGCCCGGTAAGGCGACCATGCATTCTACTAAGTCGGCTTCAATTAACGCTTTGCGAATATCGCCCTCACCGGAGGTGTTAGAACTCATGGAGCCGTTGGCGAGCAATAAGCCAAGACTGCCATTGGGTGCGGTGTGATAGAGCATGTGTTGCAGCCACGCAAAGTTGGCGTTGCCAGAAGGCGGCTTGCCGTGTTGCCAGCGCGGATCATTGTCGTCTACGCCGGTGTCCCATTCCTTCATATTAAAGGGCGGGTTGGCCATCACGAAGTCGGCGCGCAAGTCAGGATGCTGATTGTGGGTATAGGTGCTGGCCGGTTGTTTGCCAAAGTTAAAGTCGATGCCACGGATCACCATGTTCATGGCGGCCAGTTGCCAGGTGGTGTGGTTGGCTTCTTGGCCATAGATAGACACGTCGCCTATCTTGCCCTGATGTTCGGTAATAAATTTTTCTGATTGCACAAAAAAACCGCCACTGCCCATGGCAGGATCGTAAACGCGGCCTTTAAAGGGTTCGAGCATTTGTACGATTAAGGTGACAATGGATTTGGGCGTGTAGAACTGGCCGCCTTTTTTACCTTCGGCAAGGGCAAACTGGCCTAAAAAGTATTCGTATACATGGCCTAAAATATCTTTGCTGCTTAGCGTGGCGTGCGTAAAAGGAATAGTAGAAATAAGATCGATTAACTCGCCCAGTTTACTTTGCTCAATTTGCAGCTGGGTGTAGCGCTTGTTGAGTACGCCTTTTAGCTTGGGGTTATCTATTTCTATGCGCTCTAAGGCGTAGTCTATCAGTTGGCCGACGCTGCGAATGGTTTTATCATTAATGTTAATTTCGCCGGTGATCACGACTTTGTTCTGGTTTTGAATAAACTCCCAACGCGCCGCTGGCGGCACCCAAAACACGTTAGCTTCGGTGTAATAATCGCGCTGTTCTAGCTCTTCGCTAATTTCTGCTTGGTAATCGGCACCTTCGCCACCGCCGTCAAAGTCTTCTGGATCTAAGAAGTACATGTGCTCAGGGTTTTGAAATTGCGCCATCAGCTGCTGGCGGCGCATATCAAAGGCATCAGATACGTATTTTAAAAACACCAGCCCTAACACCACGTGCTTGTACTGGCTGGCATCGAGTGACGGTAAAAGCTTGTTAGCACTGGTCCAGAGTTTTTTCTCTAGCCCATGCAAAAAGGTTTGTTCTTCGGTGTTAGTCATTATATTTCCATGGCAGGACGCTGTTCATTACAGCTCATTCTTATATAAATTTATCTTACCTAATAAAGCCTCATTTGGCATGGGGCTTTGTTAGGTGACTTATTGTTGAGTGAGTAACTATCAAATGCGTCCATCAACATCACTGTTCGTGATTATTAATACCCTCTAAGAGCAGATCGCTTGTTCTTAGTGCCCCGAACAACAGCCGATATCCAGCTAATTATTAATACTGTTTATCTTAAATGTCTGCAGCAATGCTCACTTTCAAAGAGCCTTCCTAACTGGGTTATACAGAGGCAGGTTTTTAAAGGCAGGCATTATTTCCAGAGTTTTTAGGCCAGCGCTTACTGGCCTTTTTTTAGCTGCTTTAAGTTTCGAGCCACGCTGCACCACTCATTTTCGTATTGGCACTAGGCTGGTACGTTTGAGATATAAATCACATTCCCCTATGGTATGAATAGCCAGTATGATTAATCACTTAGGGCGCCAAGGTGCCCTTTTTTCACTGGATAATCGCCGCCATAAGGAGTTGACACCGAATGATGTCTAAAAGAGTAGGATTGGCTTTGGCCGCCCTATTAACCATGCAGCCTGCCTTGGCTGCCGATAAATTTAAAGCCGTGACCACTTTTACGGTGATCTCCGATATGGCGCAAAACGTAGCCGGAGACTTAGCCATTGTGGAGTCGATCACTAAGCCCGGTGCAGAAATTCATGAATATCAGCCTACGCCTGGTGATATTATTCGGGCTCACGATGCCCAGCTTATTTTCTCTAACGGCTTAAATTTAGAATTGTGGTTTAAAAAATTCTATCAAAACATGAAAGACATGCCCGAAGTGGTGGTGTCTGAGGGCATAGAGCCCATGGGTGTCGTGGCCGGTCCTTATGAAGGCAAGCCTAACCCTCATGCTTGGATGTCTCCGAAAAACGCGGTGATTTATGTGGATAATATTCGCGATGCTTTTGTGAAATACGATCCTAGTAACGCTCAGGGCTATAAAGACAACGCTCAAGCTTATAAAGCGAAGATCGAAGCAGAGATAGCGCCTATTCAGCAATTAATCGACGATTTACCCGAAGATAAGCGCTGGTTAGTTTCTAGTGAAGGCGCGTTTTCTTACTTAGCTCGCGATTTTGGCTTAAAAGAGCTGTTTTTATGGCCGATAAATGCCGACCAGCAAGGCACACCTCAACAGGTGCGTAAAGTGGTGGATACGGTGCGCAAAGAGCGCATTCCAGCCGTATTTAGCGAAAGTACCATTTCTGCTAAACCCGCTCAGCAAGTGGCGCGCGAAACGGGTAGCCATTATGGCGGCGTATTATATGTAGACTCACTCAGTGAATTAGACGGCCCAGTGCCCAGCTATTTGGAGCTATTACGGGTTACCTCGCGCACCATAGTTGAGGGCATTCATGAGGGTTTAAAAAAACAAGCGGCGGCAAATAAAGGATCGGCTAAATGAGTTTGCAGCAACAAACTACTCCCACCCCCACTCGCGCCTTAGACTCTGGCCTTAAGGTTAGCGAGGTAACTGTGACTTATCGTAATGGCCATACGGCGCTGCGCGATGCCAGCTTTGCTATTCCTACTGGCACTATTGCGGCACTGGTAGGGGTTAACGGCTCAGGAAAGTCCACCTTATTTAAAGCCATTATGGGCTTTGTGCGCTTAGCGAAAGGGGAAATAAGCGTGCTGGGCATGAGTGTGGATGCTGCTTTGCGCCAAAATTTAGTGGCTTATGTGCCGCAATCAGAAGAAGTAGACTGGAACTTTCCGGTATTAGTAGAAGATGTAGTGATGATGGGCCGTTATGGCCATATGGGCTGGCTGCGCCGCCCTAAAAAAGCCGACCACGAAGCAGTTTCTCAAGCACTGGCGCGGGTAAACATGACCGAATTTCGCAAGCGCCAAATTGGGGAGCTGTCCGGCGGGCAAAAAAAACGGGTGTTTTTAGCGCGAGCCTTAGCGCAAAACGGCCAAATTATTTTGCTCGATGAGCCTTTTACCGGCGTAGACGTTAAAACAGAAGATCAAATTATTAATTTATTGCGTGAGCTGCGTGAAGAAGGCCGCGTCATGTTAGTGTCTACTCACAACTTAGGCTCGGTGCCCGAATTTTGTGATCGTACTGTGTTAATTAAAGGGACTGTGTTAGCTCACGGCACCACGCAAGAAACCTTTACGCAAGATAATCTAGAGCTGGCCTTTGGCGGCGTGTTGCGCCACTTCGTCTTAAATGAAAATAAGCATGGTCGCCCTCATGCTATTGGCATTATTAGTGATGATGAGCGCCCGCTTATTATTAAGGCCGGTCAAGTACATAGCCGCGAGGCACAAACGCAGTGGGAGGATAACAATAATGAGCCTACTGCTTGAGCCTTTTAGCTATCAGTACATGATTAATGCCATGTGGGTATCGTCTTTGGTGGGCGGTGTGTGTGCGTTTTTATCTTGTTATTTAATGCTTAAAGGTTGGTCGCTGATTGGCGATGCCCTTTCCCACTCTATTGTGCCTGGGGTAGCGGGCGCTTATATGCTGGGCTTGCCGTTTTCGCTGGGCGCTTTTTTTGCCGGCGGGTTAGCGGCGGGCACTATGTTGTTTTTAAACCAGCGCAGTAAGCTAAAAGAAGATGTTATCATTGGCCTTATTTTCTCCAGCTTTTTTGCGCTGGGCTTATTTATGGTGTCGCTTAAGCCTACGGCGGTAAATATTAAAACTATTGTCTTGGGTAATATTTTAGCCATAGATCCTTATGATATTTTGCAGCTGGTACTGATCAGTCTCGTCACTTTGGCCATATTAGTGGTGAAGTGGAAAGATATTTTAGTGGTGTTTTTTGATGAGAACCACGCCCGCTCTATTGGCATTAGTCCCAGTAAAATTAAGTTGTTATTTTTTACGCTGCTCGCCGCTTCTACGGTGGCCGCGCTACAAACCGTGGGCGCTTTTTTGGTGATCTGTTTAGTGGTCACTCCCGGGGCGACCGCCTATTTGCTGACCGACCGTTTTCCGCGTTTATTAGCCATCGCCATTAGCATTGGCACCATTAGCTGCTTTATTGGCGCTTATGCCAGTTATTATCTTGATGGCGCTACCGGTGGCATTATTGTGGTACTGCAAACCTTATTGTTTTTATTAGCCTTTTTCTTTGCACCTAAGCACGGTTATTTTGCCGCTCGCCGTCGTGCCGCACAAGCGCTAGAGGTGATCGCATGATAGATACCTTAATGGCCCCTTTTCAATTTAGCTTTATGGTTAATGCGCTGCTTATTTCGGTGCTTATCGCTGTGCCTACTGCCTTGCTGTCCTGCTTTTTAGTACTTAAAGGCTGGGCGCTCATGGGAGATGCCATGAGCCACGCGGTGTTTCCGGGGGTAGTGATCGCTTACATAATAGGGGCGCCTTTTACTATTGGCGCTTTTCTTGCTGGCATGGTGTGCGCGCTATCTATTGGTTTTTTAAAAAACAATAGTCGTATAAAACAAGACACCATTATGGGCATCGTGTTTTCGGGCATGTTTGGCTTAGGTTTATTGTTGTATGTAAAAATTAATTCCGATGTGCACTTAGATCATATTTTGTTTGGCGATATGTTGGGGGTCGTCTGGGGTGACATTTTAGAAACGGCCATTATCGCCTTAATTACGGTGGTGATTTTAGGCGGTAAATGGCGCGATTTTTTGCTGCACGCCTTCGATCCCGCGCATGCCCAAGCCATCGGCTTAAGAGTCAATGTATTGCACTACAGCTTGCTGTGTTTAATCGCGCTAACCATAGTGGCGGCATTAAAATCGGTAGGCTTAATTTTGGCGATTTCGCTGCTCATTGCCCCCGGTGCCATTGCCTTCTTACTGACCAATAAATTTAGCACCATGTTAGTGCTATCGGTGGTGATTGCGGTAGTAGGCGCCTTCTTTGGCGTGTACCTGTCATTTTTTATCGACAGCGCACCGGCACCCACCATAGTGCTGCTACTCACCTTGTTCTTTATTGGCGCCTTTATTTACGCCACGCAAAAGCAAGCCAGAGTGACAAGTGAGGTGTGATAAGTGATTGGGGATTGAGGAATCACAAGACTTAACCCTGTTTTTGCCACGGAAGAACACGGAATCCCCAGAAAAATAGAGATAAAATCTGAAAAACATTTTATTAGATAAACACTCTTTTATGATTTTGGCATGCTCTTTGTAGTCTGACGTTTTAACTGCCAATCTCGTTGGGTGAGATTTAAAAACTATCCTAACACCCAACTTCAACAGCTAAATGCTGGCTACAATAGAGCCGGCTTTCAGCTGTTATTATTGGTATAAAAGCCCTTTTTAGATCTGATTTCTATTTTTTCCGTGTTCTTCTGTGTATTCCGTGGCAGAAATAGCTTTATAGCATTGGCTCGATGTTCTTTATTAGGCTAATCACTTGAATATAAGACTAAGCAAGCTCAGCTAGCGCTTTGCGCAGTGGATTAAAGTGTAGGGCAAAGCGTAATGCCACATAGCTCACGATCAGAGTAGCGATAATTAACTCCCCTTCTGCTAACCACGTTAACTGGCTAACACTGGTCTCATCCCAACCCAGCTCGCGGGCTAAGCGCGCCACTTTAAATAACGCTGCGGCGCCGATAACTAGCGGAAAGGTAAAGGCGGCGTAGCCTGGGCTAAACGGCAGGCGCAACAGCTTAATAAAAGCCAGATAAATAATTAAAGTCATCACTACTGCTATTCCTAATAGCACGGCGACTAGCAATAAATTAGGGTCTGGCGTCACCGTTAAATAGCCGGCTAAACACAAGCTACCTGGCGCCGCCATTACCGCCAGTGTAGCTTGGGCACCGTCGGGCAAGGGCGGGCAAAAAACTAAGCGGTATAACATCATAGGCAGCATAACGGCGTAGCACACTAAGCCAAACCACAATAAGCCCTGCGCTAGGCTCTCAAAGACCCCACCTGGGCTAGTAACGTCGGCCACCACTATGCCAATGGGCGGCACAAACCAGCTTGGCAGCATATGATGCAATTCAAAATGCTTAAAACGATGCCAGGCAAAGGTCACTAAAAACCATAAGTGTAAGGCAATGGCAAGCAGCCATAAGCCACTACTTAGCTGGCCACCCACCGCCTTAGCAATCACCATAGTGGTCATGGCAAAAGTAGGCACTACGCTGCCCACCACCGGATGCGCTAAGTCTTGAGCTAATAACTGAGGGTGTAGAATAAACTTGCTCGTTAATATTACTAATAATAAGCCGGCTAATAGGGCTCCCATAAACTGAGCATGACCATTAAATACCCCTAAGTTTTCCCAGCACCAACCTAGGCTTGCAATACCTAGTGCTAAGCCCGCCATGGGCGTGGGGGCATTAGCAAATCGTTGGCGGGTACTCAACCACATAACTCTCTCCTTAACTCACCAACCTCTATAATAAAAAAACTCCTCTGCTCAAGATATTTAAATGATTTAAACTTTATGTTTAGTATTTCTATACGCTTATAACTTAAGGGGCGGTGCATGATCAGTTTAAAGCAGCTGCAAGCCTTCACTAGCATTGCTCGCTATGGCAATTTAAGTACTGCCGCTAACGAGCTTTTTCTAAGTAAAGGCGCTCTTTCTCAGTCGCTGGCGCAATTAGAGCGCCAGCTTGGCCAAGTGCTGTTTGATAGAGTGCATCCGCGTTTGCAGCTTAATGAGCAAGGCCGCCAGCTGCAGCCGCTAGCAGAAGAAATATTAAGCCGAGTGATGGATGTTGAGCATTTATTTGCTGAGCAAGGCACGCCCACGGGCAGCTTGCGCTTGGGTGCCAGTCAAACCATTGGTAATTATGTGCTGCCCGCCATATTGGCTCAGCAACCGCAATTACATAAGGTACAGATCACGCATACCCAAGCCTTGTGCGAGAAGATACTGCGCTTTGAGCTGGATTTAGCATTGGTGGAGGGCGAGCATTTCCCTCCCCCTTTAATTAGCCAAGACTGGCTAACAGATGAATTATTAGTGGTTGCTAACCCGCAGCACGAGCTGTTTAAACGTTATGGCGAGCAACTTGTCACTACCCCGTTGAAATTAGCGCAATTAGCTAACCAAGCATGGGTGTTAAGAGAGCGAGAATCGGGTATTCGCCAGCAATTTGAGCAGCAATTAGCCCCAAAACTGGCACCACTAGGTCAAGTGTTAGAGCTTAATACCATAGAGTCGATTATGCAGGCAGCAGAGCATGGCTTAGG
This sequence comes from Oceanisphaera avium, assembly GCF_002157875.1. Lineage (NCBI taxonomy): Bacteria > Pseudomonadati > Pseudomonadota > Gammaproteobacteria > Aeromonadales > Aeromonadaceae > Oceanisphaera > Oceanisphaera avium. The sequence continues at coordinate 2,256,102 of NZ_CP021376.1, read as the reverse complement.
ACTAGCCTTTGTGTCACGCCGCGCCGCGGGTGAGCGTATTAGCACCGGTCGATTAAAAGTAGTACCGCTCGATAGAATGCTGAGTCGTACTTTTAAGTTGGTATGGCACAAGCAAAAATATCACTCGGCCTCACTCAGCCATTTTATTGAATTATGTCTGCAACACATGAATAAGCCGTTGCCATAAAAAAAGCCCCGTATAGGGGCTTTAAATTACCTAGCGCTTAATGCACTAAGCTTGCTTTAGTTTCTTCTGCTTGGCAGGCCGCAGCAGTAAACAGCACATCGGTAGAGCTATTAAGCCCCGTTTCTGCTGAGTCTTGTAATACGCCAATAATAAAACCAATGGCCACGACTTGCATCGCTACTTCATTAGAGATGCCAAATAAGCTACAGGCCAGCGGTATCAACAATAAAGAGCCACCTGCCACCCCAGAGGCTCCACAGGCAGAAACCGAGGCAATCACACTCAGTAACAGCGCAGTAGCAAAGTCGACTTCAATACCTAAGGTATTTACTGCCGCTAGGGTGAGCACAGTAATAGTGATGGCGGCACCGCCCATATTAATGGTGGCGCCTAGCGGAATAGAAACAGAGTAAGTGTCTTCATGTAGGTTTAAACGCTTACATAAGTCCATGTTCACGGGAATATTAGCGGCTGAGCTACGAGTAAAAAACGCGGTTACGCCACTTTCGCGCAAGCACTTAAATACCAGTGGGTACGGATTGCGGCGAATTTTAAAGTACACAATGAGCGGGTTCATCACTAAGGCGATAATGAGCATAGAGCCAATTAATACCGCCAGTAGGCGCGCATAACCCCATAACACCTCAAAGCCCGTCGCGGCTATGGTACTGGCCACTAAACCAAAAATACCTAAGGGCGCTAAGCGGATCACAAAGCGCACTATATTAGAAACCCCCTCGGAGATATCACGAAACACATGTTTGCTAGACTCGGCACCGTGGCGCAACACTAAGCCAAGCCCGATGGCCCAGGCTAAAATACCAATAAAATTACCCGTAAGTAGCGCATTAATTGGGTTATCAACGACTTGGAATAATAAGGTATGCAATACTTCTGCTATGCCCTCGGGCGGCGTGGCCTCTGCAGCATCTAGCGCCAGCACTAAGGTAGTAGGAAATATAAAGCTCATGATAACGGCCGTTACCGCGGCCACAAAGGTACCAATAAAATACAGCGCTAAAATAGGTTTAATACTGGTTTGGCTGCCGTGGCGATGATTAGCAATAGAAGATAACACCAACACAAATACCAAGATGGGGGCAACCGCTTTTAAGGCACTAACAAACAAGCTACCCAATAAGCCCACAGCTTGGGCAGCACTGGGCCAAAACACGGCCAATAGTGCACCAACAATAATACCAATGACGATTTGCGTTACTAAACTAACGCTATTGGTTAAGCGTAGTAATAAAGGTTGGCTTTGGTTCATAGTTATCCCTCAATGGTGGAAGTCCATCCTACCCTGTTACGATTTAACGACTTTATAGCAGAAAACTCTATTAAAAAACCAAATTTGCAGCATTTTGCAACAGGCCGCACATCTGACCGTTTTTCTTATGCTGTTATGAATATATTAAAATCATGTACCCAAGCTTTAGACTATAAAAAGACGCGGCTGCGCCCTTTTTTGATTACTCGCCTGTTACCAAAATTAAGACTTAGCACCCAGTTTATCTAATAGCGCCTGCGCTGTGGCAGCAGAAGAAGCAGGGTTTTGCCCAGTAATAAGCAAGCCATCTGTTTCTACATGCGGTTGCCAGTCGTCACTTTTATAATAATGACCGCCCTGCTCTTTAAGCATATCTTCTACTAAAAACGGCACCACTTCAGTTAAGCCTGCCGCGGCTTCTTCACTGTTACTAAAACCCGTAACTCGTTTACCCAGTACCCAAGACTGGCCTTGCGCATTGTTAACTTGGCGAAATACTCCTGGCCCATGACATACCGCGGCCACTGGCTTATGTTGGCTTAACATCTGGGAGATTAACCGCGCCGAGTCGGGGTTATTGGCTAAATCCCATAACGGGCCGTGCCCACCGGGGTAAAAAATGCCATCAAAATCGTTAGCTGACACACTGTTTAGTGCCAAGGTATTGGAAAACTCGGCGTTCGCCGCTGCATCTTGCGCTAAGCGCTCGGTAGCGGGTGTTAGCGCATCAGGGCCTAAGCTATTGGGATCCACAGGTGGTCTACCGCCTTTTGGGGTAGCGAGTGTAAGCTTGGCGCCCGCATCTTTAAATACATAATAAGGCGCGGCAAATTCCTCTAACCACAGGCCGGTATCTTTACCGGTATCTCCCAGCTTGGCGTGTGAGGTCATGATCATTAAAATTTTCATCTTGGCTCCTTCATAATGGCAACATTGTTAGCCTAGTTGATCACTGCGCTAGAAGAAACGCTCAGCCAGTCGCCACGTCTTAATAAAGAGACAGTAATAAAAACTCGCCACAATAAAAAAGCCCATCACTAAAGTGATGGGCTTAAGTTACAAATAATGAGCTAGGCGATTAGGGCTTAGCTAGGCCTAAGTGACCGCGCAGGGTGTCGGTTTCATAGTCTTGGCGAAACAGACCGCGGCGCTGTAGCTCAGGCACAACCTGCTCTACAAAATCATTTAAGCTATAAGGCAGCGAAGGCGGCATTAAATTAAAACCATCGGCACCTTCGTTGTTAAACCACAGCTCCATTTGGTCGGCAATTTGTGTTGGTGTACCGACCATAGTGCAATGGCCACCCCCAGCGGCTAAGCGACCCAATAATTCGCGCACCGTGGGTTGCTCGGTTTCAATAATGCGCAAAATAGTGGCATAGCGCCCTTTAGGCCCAGTAAACTCTGCAAGCGGCGGCAACGCTGGCATGGGCGAATCCAGATCCCAATCGGAGCAGTCGCGCTCAATAAATAACCCCAATTGACGCAAAGAAGCGGCCACGGGCAGCATTTCATCTAGCTCACGTTGCTTAGCTTTTGCTTCTTCTTCGGTGGCAGCAACATAGGTTACTAAGCCGGGCATAATGGGCACGTCAACATCGCGACCGGCAGCTTTTACTCGACGCTTAATATCTCGGTAGTACTCTTGGGCGGCGGTGAGATCATAGGCTACGGCATAAATAGCTTCGGCGCGGCGTGCGGCGAGCTCTCGCCCTTGATCAGAGGCTCCTGCTTGAAATAATACCGGATGCCCTTGGGGCGGGCGCGGCACATTTAAGGGGCCATCTACTAAGAAGAATTCGCCATGGTGGTTAATGGCCTTCACTTTAGCAGGATCGGCATAATGGCCAAATCTATCTAGGGTAAGCGCATCTGCATCCCACGAGTCCCATAGCTTTAATACCGCATCTACAAACTCATCGGCTCGGCGATAGCGCTCGGCATGCACCGGCATTGCTTCATAGTTATGGTTACGCGCTTCCATATCAAACATAGAAGTTACAACGTTCCAGCCCATACGTCCCTTAGAAATATGGTCTAAAGACGCCACCATACGCGCGGCATGAAAGGGAGTGTAAAAGGTACTAGAAACGGTACTAATAAAGCCAATTTTTTCAGTAGCCCGGCTCATGGCCGCCATGGCGGTTAATGGCTCAAGGAAAAAAGGCGTGCCGTCAGCTACGTTTACTGCCGCTTGGCCGTCGGCAAAAAAGACGGCATCTAACTTACCGCGCTCGGCGATTTGCGCCATTTCTTCGTAATAATCAATGTCTCCTAAGCGCTCTACCGCCGACTTAGGATGGCGCCAAGCGCCTTTATGATGACCGCACCCCATTAAAAATAAATTAAGGTGCATCATGCGTGATGCTTGATTGTTAGCTGCCATTAGTTTTTCACCAAGCCGCCATCTACTACCAAGTTTTGGCCAGTTACGGAACGCGACCAAGGAGAGGCAAAAAATAAAATCGCATCAGCAAACTCTGCAGGTGTGGTTACACGGCGCAGCGGTGTATTAGCGGCAATGTAATCAAACACCGCTTCTGGGGTGGCAGCCGAGGCATCTGTGGTGCGTAATAAACCACCAGATACCATATTTACGGTAATTTGATCAGGGCCTAAGTCTTGAGACAGCGTGCGCGTTAACGAGAGTAACGCCGCTTTAGCAGCAGTGTAGTCGTGATACGGCACCACTGGGTTTTGGAATAAGTTAGTGCCCACGTTAACAATGCGGCCAAAACCGGCTTCACGCATGCCTGACAATGCGGCCTGTGTGGTGTTTAGCGCACCTTTTACGATACCTTCAAACTGCTGGTGTACATTATTCCAGCTTAACTGCTCAGCATTTTCACGAGCATCACCGTTAAAGGAAAAAGCCGGAAGGGCATTATTAATCACAGTAGTAATAGGCTGCCCAAAATGGGCATGGGCTTTAGCAAATAATGCCCCTACCGCATCGGCATCAGTGACATCCGCTTGCAATGCCAGCGCTTGATTTGGATAGTCGTTTGCTAATTGCTCAGCAGCTTGGGCGCTTTTAAGATAGTTAATTACGACTTTGGCGCCTTCACGCAAAAAGGCGCGTACTAAATGCTCGCCTAGGCCGCGCGCGCCGCCGGTGACTAATACCACTTGTTGGTCAAATGTTGGGGCTGAGGGGGTATGAATATGATGCTGTTGCATGGCTACCTCTAAAAGTCAGAGGCGAAGGCAGATGGGCAAGATTGCCGTGAGCCGAAAGGCTGACATCCCTTCGCCAGTATGAACTGGATCAGGTTCGACGGGTGTTATCTCAGCCAGGCAGATGTGCTGCCAGACACCCCGTGTCACGGCCTAGACCATAACATAAAAAGAGCAAGGTGTGAGCTGATAATCATGAACTAGGGCGAGCTATCTTGGTTACACACCTCTCTTTGCCCTTCACTCTTGCCTTAGGGAAATTTGGTTAATTGGCGCCAGCAGTAGATAATGGTGGCCTTGATGCAATGGAGATTAAGCCTTAATGAGCACACAACCGACTAGCCTAACCATTACTCGCCCCGATGATTGGCATTTGCACCTGCGCGACGGCGCACAACTTAGCGATACGGTGCGCGATGCCAGCCGTTATTTAGGCCGCGCCTTGGTTATGCCAAATTTGTTACCACCGGCAACCACCACCGAACTGGCGCTGGCTTATTACGATAAGATCACCGCGGTGCGCCCAGACGGCAGTCAGTTTGAGCCTTTAATGAGCTTGTATCTCACCGATAAAACCGATCCCCAAGAAATTCGCCGCGCTAAAGCTTGCGGTAAAATTGTGGCCTGTAAGTTATATCCTGCGGGTGCCACTACCAACTCCGACTCTGGCGTAACTGACGTAAAAAATATTTACGCGGTATTGGAGGTGATGCAGGAGCTGGGCATTTTGCTACTGGTACACGGCGAAGTAACTGATGCTAATATAGATATTTTTGACCGCGAGAAAGTCTTTTTAGAGACCATTTTACCCAATGTAGTGCGTGACTTTCCTGATCTTAAAATCGTCCTTGAGCACATTACTACCGAGCATGCAGTGAAGTTTGTTGAGCAAGCCGGTGATAATGTGGCCGCTACTATTACTGTGCATCATTTACTTTATAACCGTAACCATATGTTAGTAGGTGGAATTCGCCCCCACTATTACTGCTTACCTATTTTAAAGCGCAACACTCACCAACAAGCGCTAGTAAAAGCCGCCACTAGCGGCAGTAAAAAGTTCTTTATGGGGACTGACTCAGCACCACATTTTAAGAAAAATAAAGAAACTGCCTGTGGCTGTGCCGGTGCTTACACCTCTCATGCGGCCGTTGAGCTGTATGCCGAAGTGTTTGAAGAAGCCGGTGCACTGGATAAGTTAGAAGCGTTTACTAGCCATAACGGCCCCGACTTCTACGGCCTGCCACGCAACGCCGACACCATCACCTTGGTCAAAGAAACTTGGTCTGTGCCTGCCACTCTGCCGTTAGGTGGTGAAGAGCTGGTGCCAATTCGTGCCGGTGAAACCATCAGCTGGATGGTGAAGTAAGCAACCTGCGCTTATCAAGCAAGCAACAAAAACGCGGCCTTCAAGGTCGCGTTTTTTATTGCTGTTTAAACCGGTATAAAGTCACTCTGGCGCTCGGCAATGCTGCTTTTGATAAACTGCGTAAAGGCCTGCACCTTAGCGGTGCTATGCAGATCACCGTGGCTTGTTAACCACAGATCATGGGTCCAACTTTCCGGTGGTGGCAACAAGGGCTGCAGCCCAGAAGCCAAACTTGCCTGCCAACAACTCAAAGGGCCACAACCCATTCCCGCCTCCAGAGCTGGAATAAAACCGGTGAAATCCTGCACCCGATAAAAAATCTGCTCCGGTAACACCTTCTTCTCCATCCAGCGCATAAATAAACTGCCAGGACGTGGGCTAGTGGTGCCGATAAAACGATGCCCAGCGATGTCCTCGAGCGAAGTAATACAGCCATAACGGCGTACATATTCACGACTGGCATATAAAGTTCCTGCAGCCCGAGTAAGGTGCTGAACAACATAATCCAGCTCTTGCGGTCGAGATCCCGACCGTATGCCGACATGCGCCTCACCATGCTCTAGCCGATACACTCGGCGATCGGCGGAGTATTCCAGGCGTATATTCGGGTGTTGCCGCTGAAACTCCGCCAGCAGTGGTGTTATGTAGGGAACCAGATTATTGACTGAGGTGAGGATCAGCGTGCCCGCGAGGGCTTCACTCTCGCCAACTTGGGCGCGCATCCGGCTAAAAGTCTCTTCGGCCTGCGCGGCGGCGGCCAATAAGGCTTGCCCTGCTTCGGTCGCAACATAACCACGCGCATGGCGGTGAAATAGACGAGTACCTAGCTTAGTTTCCAGCGCATTAATGCGGCGTAATACCGTGCTGTGATGCACATCAAGCTGTAGGGCAGCCGCACTTAACGAGCCCAATCTGGCTACCTGATAAGCAATATAGATCTCGTGCCAGTCATCCACCTGTGCATTTGTGCACATAATCTCTGCTTCCATTCTATTTTTCTTCATTTTTGCATATGAAATACTGACCACCAAGTTGAACAAATCAAAGGAAATATATAATGCACACTCTCGACGCCATCACGACTCGCCGCGCAGTCAAACAATATGATGCGGCCTTCATCATGCCTGAAGCCGATATTAAACAATTGTTTCACTGCATGCTGCAGGCTCCCACAGCCTTTAATCTACAACATTGGCGCTTCGTGCAGGTTGAGGATCGACAATTACGCGCCGAAATGCGTAAAGCCGCAGGAGATCAAGCTCAGGTCACCGATGCATCGCTATTACTGGTGCTGTGTGCCGATACTCAAGCTTGGCAGCGTAACCCTGCACATTGCTGGCGCCATGCGCCCATCAACACTCAAGATCTTATGCTGTCGATGATTCACGGCTTCTATGAAAATCAGCCACAGCTACAACGTGACGAAGCAATCCGCTCGATTGGTATGGTCGCGCAAACTGCCATGTTGGCAGCCAAAGCCATGGGTTACGACAGCTGCCCCATGATAGGTTTTGATACCCAGCGTGTTAGCGAGCTTATTCAGCTACCCGACGATCATGTGATCGGCATGATGCTGACCATAGGAAAAGCGGACAAAGAGGCTTGGCCTAAACCCGGACAACTCTCATTGGAAAACGTGAGAGTGCTGGACCGTTTCCAGCGCTAATCCGGCAATCTGCTCGACGGGAGATAAACATGTTTATGCAAACCTGGCACGCCCATCTACGCGTGCTACTCGCTACCTTATTTATTGCAGGCTCTTTTATCGTTTCGGCGCAGCTGGCACCCGTAGCACCAGCCGCCTCCCTGACGCTACTGCGTTTTTTGCTGGCCGCAATCTTGATGCTGCCATGGATATTGATCAATGCCGAACGACGGCGAAAACTGCTACAAGCACTGCCACGTGGGCTGATTATTAGCCTCTTCTATTCACTTTTTTTTATCTGCCTGTTTGAAGCGTTGCATACCACTACCGCCCTTAACACCAGTACCTTATTTACCTTAGTACCCCTGATCACCAGCGTATTAGGGATTTGGCTATTACATACCCCTATCAGGCGCCCTCAGGCATGCAGTTATTTACTGGGTATATTAGGTGCACTCTGGGTGATCTTCGAAGGCAATCCAAGCCGAGCGCTGGCACTACAACTTAATCAGGGCGACAAAATATTTCTGCTGGGCGTGCTCAGCATGTGTGCCTATTCATTGAGTATGAAGTTGCTCTATCGCGGTGACTCAATCGGCGTGCTGACCTGTGCCATTTTAATAGGGGGCGCTTTTTGGATGGGGCTGGCCGTCTGGCTAGTCGATATTCCGCTACAGTGGCAAAACCTAGGACCAAATGATCGACTGGCAATGGCCTATCTAGTAGTTTGCGCCACCCTAGGCAGCGTGTATCTCTATCAATCTGGCAGCATTCAACTTGGCCCGCAAAAAGTCATGGCTTACACCTATCTCAACCCCGCTGCAGTCACCATATTGCCTTGGCTATTTATCGGTGCGCCGATCGCTGCAGTACTCTGGCCAGGCATACTGATATCCTGCTTAGCGACTTGGCAACTACAGCGCACCACCAAGGTTACAGCATCAACCAGCCTAACGGCGCCAAGCGCACTGCCGTTAAATACTTTCGATCGCGATAGCCGCGAGTAAACGGTTTGACCGAGGTTTGACAAGCGCCACATTTATTCTTACTCTCATCACCATTCCTGGGGGAGCCTAAGGTGCGAAATATGCACCCCATTTGGCTGAGATTCCGCAATGTGCTGCGGTAACCCTTAGAACCTGATCCGGATAATGCCGGCGAAGGGAAGGAACTGACTGATCCTCACTCCCCACCTGTGCGCCCGTCTTTACCCGGCATATTTCGTCAATGACTGACGATCGACGTATGCTTGCCTAACCATAGGCAAAGGGAGAATTCATGCTACTGTCCACCACTCAAGCCCTGTTTTGGCTGTGTTTATTTGCCGCTATTTTCGCCATTCCTGGCATGCTTTACGCTCGCCGCCAACAAGATAAAATTGAAGACTTTGTTGTAGCGCGTAATAGCCAAAATGGCATGGCCACTATGCTAACTCTGCTAGCAACTACCTTAGGCACTTGGATATTATTTGGCCCAGCTGAAGCCGCCACTTGGGGTGGCATAGGCGCGGTCACCGGTTATGCACTGGGCTCACTTGCGCCCCGTTTTATGATGATCCCCTTGGGTAAACGCTTACGTGAGCTCATTCCAGAAGGTCATACACTCACTGAGTTTGTATTGCACCGCTATGGCAAAACCATGTACGGCTTTGTGTTAGTGATTATGCTGTTTTATATGTTTATTTCACTCACCGCAGGCTTAACTGCCATTGCTAAAATGGTTAATTTAATCGCGCCTGTGCCCCTATGGACGACCGCCACCATAGTGATGGTGGCCACCTTGCTTTACACGCTATATGGGGGCTTGCGTGTTACTATTTTTACCGACCGTTTACAGATGATAGTGATACTGCCGTTTTTATTATTGCTGATCATGTTTGGCTGGTTTGCCGTAGGTGGCATGGGACCCACCATTGCCGGTTTAAAAGAAAAAGCACCCGAGCTACTTAATCCCTTTGATCTAAATGGCTTTAAATCTGGACTCACTTTCTTTATTGCCGTGGTGCTTACCGGCCTTTTTTCGCAAGGCACCTGGCAGCGTATCTTTGCCGCCCAAAACAACAGAGCCATTCGCAACGGTTTTATTGTAAGTGGTGTGATGAGCTTTATTTTTATCTTTATCTTAGGGTTATTTGGCTTAGCCTTTGTTGGCCTAGATTTGCCAGGTGATGGCTCGGTGGCAGTGTTTGATGTGCTGCTAGCCAATGTGCCGATGTGGTTTGTCATTGGCTTACTGCCCTTTGGCTTGGCCTTAATAATGAGTAGCGCCGACTCTACCATTAGCGGTATTTCTAGCATGCTAGTAGTAGACTTACGCCGTATGCTACCCGAGGTAAGCGCTAATCGCTTATTAGGCCTTTCCCGCTGGGCGATTGTGTTAATTTCAATTCCGGTGCTGGTGGTAGCATCCCAGGGCTTTAGTGTTTTATACCTGTTTTTGTTTGCCGATCTCTTATGTTGTGCCGCCGCTTTCCCGGTGTTCTTTGGTTTTTATAGCGCCCGCTATCAAGCCTATAATGCGGTACTCAGTACAGCGGCCGGCTTAGTTGCTGGCTTGTGGCTCTTCCCCGCCCCAGCAGCTGAGATTGAATTTTTATTGGAATCTTTCTTACTGGCAAGCTTAGTGCCGGTGATGGTATCTGGCTTATTTATGATGCTACCCAGTCGCCAAGTATTTGATTTTTCAATTCTTAGCCAGCGTATTCGCAGCCTAGAAAGCTAATTTAATAGCTTATTAGTCCTCACCTCGCTCTTTATTACAGCCGACCCTTAGGGTCGGCTTTTTTGTGCTTAGCCCAGCCCACTAAAACGGCAGACGACAGCCACACAAACTGCTACACTCGCGCGCCCAGCGCATTCATTTACGCCCCTTTTATTCACTCCTTTTTGTTTTCGGCCTATCCTGCATTGATAGATATGCAACAACATTAAGTTTTTGGAGAACCCATGAAACTCATAATCCGCGGTTTATCTCGCCTTACCACTGAGGAAAAAATCCTCGCCCTGCTCACGCCTTATGGTTTAGTACAGTATTTTCATTTAGTTATGGATCCTAATACGCAAAACTCTAAGGGTTTTGGCTTTGCTTTTATGCCTAATCCTGCCCAAGCCAAGGCGGCCATTAAAAGCTTAAATGGCATTGAAGTAGACGGTGAAAAAATTCGAGTAAAGAAAGCCGAAGATAAACCGACCGATCCTAACGCTGCGGAAACTAAATAAGATGACTAATAACGATATTTTACGCCGAGTACGCTACGCCCTTGATCTAAAAGATGCTCAGTCATTAGCGATTTTTAGCTTAGGCGGTATTAAGATTGATGAAGCACAACTTTTAGCTTTGCTTGCTAAAGAAGAAGATGACAATTATCACAGCTGCAGCAACGAGCAACTATTAGGCTTTTTAAATGGCTTAGTACTACAAGAAAGAGGACCGCGCCAAGGTGGCCCAGCTCCTAAGGCTGACCTAGCAGAACCTATTAATAATCAAGTATTTAAAAAGCTAAGAGTCGCGCTGCAGTTAAAAGAAGAAGATATTTTAAACTTACTTAGCTTAGCCGGCTTTGTGGTAAGAAAGCCGGAGCTCACCTCGTTATTTAGAAAGCCCGATCATAAACATTTTAAAGCCTGTGGTGATCAGTTTTTGCGTAACTTCCTACAAGGTCTAGCACTACAGCGCCGCCACGGCGGCGAAGCTGAACCTGATACCAGTCTCAAGGCCGAGTAAGCTCCCGCTTATGGGTCTTTTAAATATAAAACGAGATACTGGGTCGAGCCCGATAAGACGGCTAAGGGCCAAAGCGGCGCTTCGATTTAGCTTGGTGCTCGGCGCTGCTCTTAGCCATCACCCTACTGAAAAAGCCGTCAACCTGACGAAAGTCAGGATCTCGGTTTAGCTTTTAGACCTAAAACATCAAAACGAGATACCGGGTCGAGCCCGGTAAGACGGCTAAAGCCCAAAGCGGCGCTTTGATTTAGTCTCTAAAGCTGGTCGCCGTTAAGGGCAGCGTTCGTCCCTCGGCGGAACTCTTTTCTGCTAAGTTAATAATATTGAGCCCGTCTAAGGCATCTTGCATGGAAACCGGTGGCGGCGCCTCATTGCGAATAGCTTTAGCGGTGGCTTGATAAAAATAACGATAACCGCCTATTTCAGACTCTATAACTTGGGCATCATCATCCGAATAAAAAACACCATAATCCGCTTCAGCTTCTTTGGCCAAGTAAGGCGAGTCTGGCACTATGCCATTTTGTAATCGCTCTTCTTGGGGATCAAAACCACGCTTGATATAACAACCTAGCTCGCCTTGTAGCTTAAAGCGCAAGGTGGGGCCTGGATGATAAGGGCTGGAGTGCAATACCACTTCTTTATCGCAGTAATGCAGCTGCACATGGAAATAATCCGTGACATTAGCGCCGGGGCGCATCGATAAACAGCGCCCTGTAATAGATTGTGGCTTGCCAAATAATACCAACACCTGATCTACAAGATGCCCACCTAAATCAAACCAGATCCCGGCGCCGGCACCGGGTGTTTCTACTCTGACTCGCGGGCGAAAGCGATCAAAGTGCGACTCAAAACCATGGATTGGACCTAGGGTATTATCGGCTAGCAATTTACGCAGCGTTAAAAAGTCACTGTCCCACCGACGATTATGAAAAGGAATTAAGCATAACTTTTTACTGTCTGCTAAGCGCATTAGCTCAGCACCTTGGTGTAGCTGAGTAACGGTGGGGTTTTCCATCACTACGTGCAACCCCATACTTAGCGCCTTGCGGCCCAACTCGTAATGCACCTCATTGGGCGCGGTGATCACGACTAGCTCAGCGCCAGACTCTGCCAACATAGTATCGACATCGGTATAAACGGCTACTTCTGGCCACTCTGCCGCGGCTTGTTCTGGCTTAGAAGTACTAATGGCGACTAGCTCAAAATCCGCCAAGCTATTAATAAAAGGCAGGTGAAAAATTCGGGCAGATTGTCCAAAGCCAATAATAGCGGTCTTAATCATACTTAACCTCGTTAAAAGTAACGCTGTATATCCATATAGCGTGCAAGACTGAATACATTCGTTCACTCGCTTGATTTTAAGGAGAGGCCAACGGCTATATGGTTAAAGGGAGAAAATACCCCCTACTTTACCAACTTGTGGCAGTCGTCGCTCACCTAAACTGCTTATTTGTAACTGCCATAAACTAAACGCTGGGTCTTACACTCTTAATTGTGCTTGCCTAAGCCTCTTTACTGCTGGCTTAGCGAATAATGAGCGGCCCATTATTCTCTTTTATCCTCACTACTCCTTAGCGCCATCCTCGCAGTTAGCTATATTAATATGCGGGTCAGCCCTAACGTATTAATAATGTTAACCTTATAAAATGCACACTGGCTATAAGTAACAGGGGCAGTTAATGGCTAGGCACATTTACCAAGGACAGTTAATGGACTCTCATTATCAAGCATTGCTTACCCAGCTAGCGGATTTTTTACCTAGCAGTCGTGTTATTCGCGACCCTGCTCTGTGTCTTGCTTATGGTACAGACGCGAGTTTTTATCGGCTCATTCCGCGCATGGTATTACGCTTAGCCAATACCGCAGAGGTGATACGCGTCCTTGAGCTTTGTAGCCAGCATAATATTGCCTGTACCTTTAGAGCTGCAGGCACCAGTTTATCTGGCCAAGCCATTTCCGACTCGGTACTTATCACTTTAACGGATGACTGGCGTGCTTATGAGATATCTGAGTTAGGTGAAATCATTACCTTACAGCCTGGCGTAATTGGAGCAGACGCTAATAAATACTTAGCGCCTTTTAATCGTAAAATTGGTCCCGATCCTGCTTCTATTAATAGTTGTAAAATTGGTGGCATTGCGGCTAACAACGCGTCGGGCATGTGTTGTGGTACCGCGCAAAATTCTTATCGTACGTTAGCGGGCATGAGTTTAGTGTTGGCCGACGGAACCTACCTCGATACACGTAATGAATTAAGTAAACTTAAATTCGCTAAGCGACAACCGCAACTTCTACAAGGCTTAGTTAAGCTTCAACAACAGATTAAACACCAGCCGGCGTTAGAAGAGCGTATTCGTCACAAATATCGCTTAAAAAATACTACCGGCTATAGCCTCAATGCCCTGGTAGATTTTAGTGATCCTTTCGATATGTTAAGCCATTTAATGATTGGCTCTGAAGGTACACTCGGTTTTATTAATGATATTAGCTACCACACCGTCCCTGATCATCCTTATAAAGCTTCCTGTTTATGGGTATATGCCAATATAGAAGATACCTGCTTAGCAGTAACCGAGCTGGCTAAGACTGAGGTGTCAGCAGTTGAGTTAATGGATGGCCGAGCGCTAGCTTCTATCGCCCACTTAACAGGCATGCCAAGTTTTATTCATGCCCTAGACTTGGAAGCAGCCGCCTTATTAATAGAAGTGCATGGTGCAGATGTAAATGAACTTGAGCAAAAATGCCAACAAGCTATGGCAGCAGTGGCCGACTTTAATAAAATTGAAGAAGTCCCTTTTACTCATGATGCGGTGCTGTGCGCTAATTTATGGGCCATGAGAAAAGGCATGTTTCCGGCGGTGGGTGCGGTACGTGACACAGGCACCACAGTGGTCATTGAAGATGTAGCGTTTCACGTGGAACATTTAGCCGCTGCCGTGCGCAAGCTTACTGCGCTATTTGAACAGTTTGGTTATGACGAGGCCATTATCTTTGGTCATGCGCTAGCTGGAAATTTACACTTTGTGTTTACTCAGGGTTTTGACAGCGAAGCAGAGCGCCAGCGCTATGGTCAATTTATGGCAGCCGTTACGCAACTGGTGGCGGTTGAGTATCAAGGCTCCCTAAAGGCCGAGCACGGTACGGGTCGTAATATGGCGCCCTTTGTGGAATTAGAATGGGGAAAAGACGGTTACCAATTAGTGCAACAAATTAAAGCGCTCTTTGATCCGCAAGGTATTTTAAACCCAGGCGTTATCGTGAACAACGATGCTCAAGCTCACCTTAAACACTTAAAACCTTTACCAGCGGCAGATCCCTTAATTGATAAATGCATTGAGTGTGGTTTTTGTGAAGCAGTGTGCCCTTCTAAAAATTTAAGCTTAACACCGCGCCAGCGCATCGTCTTATATAGAGAACTCCAAAGACGACAGGCAAATAACGAATCGCATACAGATACCCTCAAGCAAGTATTTGAATATCAAGGTATCGCTACTTGCGCAGCCACTGGCCTGTGTGAGCAACGATGTCCGGTAGGAATTAATACCGGTGAAATGATGCGCAAACTGCGCTCTTCTCGCTATCAAAAATTTGCACCTATTGCACGTTGGACGGCGAACCACTTTGCCGGTACTAGCAAAACCATAAGATTGGGCTTAACTACTTTAGACGGCGCGCGCACACTATTAGGCACCTCTGCAGTAAGTAAGATCAATAACACCCTACGTAAAGTTACGGCTAATAAGGTACCGATGTGGTTTCCTCAACTTCCGTCCGCAAATGCTCATCGCCTTGAACCAAGCCACGGCTTAGCCAAGCACGATAAATCACCGAGCTACAGTAGCGGTGCATCGGATTTTATAAAAGACCAGCCACTCCAACCCAAATTAAGCAGCCCAGAAAAGTCAGTAGCTAAGGTCATTTATTTTCCCTCTTGCGCGAGCCGTGTATTAGGGCAATCACCTCAAGCTCAAGACCCGCGCCCGTTAACTGAGGTAACGCTGTCCGTATTAGCTAAAGCCGGCTTTGAAGTTATTATTCCTGCCGACTTAAGCAGGTTATGTTGTGGCATGCCCTATCACAGCAAAGGCCTTAACCAACAATATGTAACTAAAAACCAAGAGCTTATTAATCATCTTTGGCACGTCAGTGAGCAAGGCCGCTGGCCGGTATTAATGGATACTAGCCCCTGTGCTAAATTAAGCATTGACAGCCTTAAGCATACCGATAAGCAAGCACTTATGGTTTATGAGCCGGTGGAGTTTATTTTAGATAAAGCGTTAGCTAAGCTATCACTTAACCCGCTCGATGAAACTGTCATGTTGCACATTACTTGTAGCAGTCAGCGCTTGGGGCTCAGTGAAAAAATGTTACAGCTCGCCCAGCGCTGCGCAACCAAGGTGATAGTGCCGGAGCATATTAGCTGTTGTGGTTTTGCGGGTGATAAAGGGTTTACGGTACCAGAGCTTAATGCCTGTGCACTGGCGAGTCTTAAGGCTCAAGTACCGCAGAGTTGTAGTCGCGGCTTTAGTAATAGCCGCACCTGTGAGTTAGGCTTAAGCCATCATAGTGGAATTAACTACGAGTCGATTCTTTACCTAGTAGATGAAGTATCCCAAAGCCGCGCTAGGCCCTAAGCCATATGCGCTACGTAAAGCAAAACGTAGCGTCGATGTAAGCTAACTTACAATAACGTCACATCTGTTAGCGGCACACAGCAGCAGGCTAAAACTTTACCGGCAGCTTGCTCTGCAGAAGTTAATGCCGGTGCTGGCGGTTGCTCAACTTCACCACTGATTAACTGTTGTTTACAGCTACCGCATATTCCCGCTCGGCAAGACCAAGGTAAAGTTAGTCCTTGTTGCTCTGCCTGCGTAAGCAAGTCCACTTGGTTATTCCCTGTAAAACGATGGCCATTTATATCAATGGTCAATGTTTGTGTTTCACGTGGAACATCTGAAACCTGAGGACTAGCAAAATACTCTTGATGCAAAAGACCACTTGGCAGCCCCAATGCTAGCAACCAAGCGCGAGCTTGTTGCATAAAACCGGCGGGGCCACACAAGTAGGTTTGCCGTTGTGCTAACTCGGTAATAGCCGCTAAGTGAGCCAAATCTAGACGACTGCCCTCGCCTTTTTCACCTTGGCTTAAAATAAACTGAATTTTAAGGCCGCTATTTTGTCCAGCTAACTTAGCCAACTCATCAGGCGCAGGAATATCTGCCGCCGTTTTACAGACATGCAGAAAATACACATCGCTTAACTGGGATAAATCGGCCAGCGCGCGCACCATAGACAGCAAAGGGGTCACTCCTGAGCCGGCAGAGATAAATAAATAGCGATGAGCAGGTTGGAGCGTAAAATCACCACTAGGGTCATGAGCCAGTAAAAAGTGACCAGGTTTAAAATGCTCGGCTAACCAGTTAGACACCACCCCTTGAGCGCGGCGTTTCACACTAATAGCATAATACTCAGGTCGAGTGGGACTGGAACTTAAACTGTAATAGCGCAGGTAACGTTGCCCATTAATATCAAGTGCTATGGGTAAATGTTGCCCCGCCAGGTAGCTCGCTAGCGCCTTATTATCGCGAGCTTTAAACCAGTAGGTTTCAATATCTGGTGTGAGCGCCTCTCGAGCAACACAAATGAGCTCGCGACGCTTAGGCGCCAAATCGGTGTAAATAGGCGCGCTGGCATACTCCAACACTTCCACCGGATCGTTACGCTGAATAGTGCCTGAGTTAAGGGCTATTAAGTTTTGGCCAAAATACACTTCCCCATCCTCACCACGACGATAACGAACTAAGGTAGCAAGCGGCTCTTTCAATTGATGAAACTGTTCAGTACCAGGGATAATTGTGGTCATGACACAGCGGCTACAAGGTTTAGCTACTACAAACTCTACTTCACCAATACGAATACGTTGCCAGCCATCTTCTTCAAAAGCGCGCTGTGCAGAGACCACAATATTAGGTCTAAATTGCGACATCGCTAATTGAGCATCGGCACGCAAATTAACATCGGCTAAGGAAGCTGTGGAAATAAGTAACAGTGGATAACCGTCGGCAAAACTGACCGACGTATTAAGCTGGGTTCGATAGCGGCCCGAGGTTTCACCTAGCCAGAGTAGTTGTACTGGCTCATCTAATAGCGCACTAAACCAAGCATCGTAGCTAGGATGAGTACTAAAAGCGCTAAAGGTATCTTCCCAAACTGTCGCCATCATGGGGCGTTTTAAAAACTCGGTATAACGAACGTTTAAGGTTAAGCCTTTGGTATTTAAATCAAGGCCCCCTGCCACCCAGCTAACATGAATGCGTTGTAGTTGAGGATGCGTACGGGCACTAATAAAGCCACCATTAAGTTTAGCCACCATAAAGCGGCGATCACCTAATAACCCTTCATCAAAAACAAAGGCCTGCTCTACGCTAATGCCGGCTGCCGACTTTAAGGGATAAAGGTTAAGTTGAGTGACCGCCGCCATACTATTTCTATCCTTTTTAAAATTAAAGGTTTACTTGCCACGCTCAGCAGGTAAGGTTTGGCTATATTGTGCGGCGTGAAAGAGAAAGAGTGAAGTTATTAAGAACTCGGATTGAGTCGTCGATTTGCCCTTTACCGCTTGCGCTGCAACTGTTAATTCATTAACCGGAGTCATAATGACTATTGAACGTCTACACATTAGCGAGCGTATGAGCCGCATTGTGAAACATAACGGAGTTGTTTATTTAAGTGGCCAAGTTCCTAAAGATGCCACCACCGACATTAGTGATCAAACCGCGACTATGTTAGATAAAGTAGACGCACTGTTGTTAGAAGCCGGCTCTAGTCGCGAGCATCTATTGTCGGTGACTATCTTTCTAAAAACTATGAACGATTTTGCGGCAATGAATGCCGTGTGGGATGCTTGGGTACCAGAGGGCCATGCCCCCGCTCGCACTTGTGTAGAAGGTGCCATGGCACGCAATGAACTGCTAGTGGAGATAGCCGTAACGGCAGCTGTTAAATAAGCGTGAACAACGCTATACGCTGATCGTTAATAACCAATTGAATAAACCACTCACATATTCCACACCAATCAAATAAAAGCCCCGAACCTTTAGGCTCGGGGCTTTTTTATTGCCATCATCCTGGTGCATGTCAGGATCTCGATTTAGCTCTTATATTTTAACCCGTTCCGCCTTCGGCGAAATGAAAGAGCCAGCGTTCGCCTGCAAGAGCACGCTCTTTAACGTATGGCGTACAGCTATAACGTACCGCTTTTTAAACCACACCCTGCTCTATCATGGCGTCGGCCACTTTTCTAAAGCCGGCAATGTTAGCACCCAACACCAGATTATTGGGCTCACCAAATTCGGCGGCAGTTTCACTGGCGTTAACATAAATATTTTTCATAATGACTTTTAGCTTTTCATCGACTTCTTCAAAGCTCCAGCGCTGCATACTGGCGTTTTGTGCCATTTCTAATTGGCTGGTAGCCACGCCACCAGCATTGGCCGCTTTACCAGGGCCATAGTAAATGTGCGCATCTAAAAAGACTTCTACCGCTTCTTGAGTAGAGGGCATATTAGCTCCCTCAGAAATGCCAATACAGCCATTAGCCACCAGCGCTTTAGCATCTACTTCATTTAACTCGTTTTGGGTCGCACACGGAAAAGCTAACTGTGCGCCTTCTAAGTGCCAAACCGCATTGCCGTTTTCAGGGTAATCGGCAATAGGGATAAATTTGGCTTCAGGGTGAGCAGTTAAATATTCATTTAATCGTACTTTGCGCACTTCTTTTAGATCTTTTAAAGTATCTAAATTAACACCCGAGTCGTGATATATGGTTCCACTAGAGTCTGAACAACTAATAGGCGTAGCCCCCATTTGGTACAGCTTTTCTATGGTATAGATGGCCACGTTACCCGCGCCTGACACTAAGCAACGTTTACCCGCTAGGCTCTCGCCTTTGTCTTCTAACATGTATTGAGCAAAGTACACACAGCCATAACCGGTCGCTTCTTTGCGCGCCAACGAACCGCCCCACAATAAACTTTTGCCGGTAAATACCCCATCAAAATGACCGGTTAAGCGCTTATATTGACCAAACATATAACCAATTTCACGGGCACCTACCCCTATATCGCCGGCAGGAACGTCTGTGGTAGGACCAATGTGGCGATATAGTTCATTCATAAAAGATTGGCAAAAGCGCATAATTTCGCCGTCTGACTTCCCTTTAGGATCAAAGTTAGCCCCACCTTTACCGCCGCCAATAGGCAAGCCGGTAAGCGCATTTTTAAAAATCTGTTCAAAGCCCAAAAACTTAATGATGCTGGCATTTACACTAGGGTGAAAGCGCAACCCGCCTTTATAGGGACCTAAAGCTGAGTTAAATTCAATGCGATACCCTTTATTTACCTGAACTTTTCCTTGGTCATCAACCCAAGGCACGCGAAACATAATTTGGCGCTCAGGCTCAACCATGCGTTCAATAATGGAGTTAAGCTGGTACTCTTCGTTAGTTTCAAGGATGGGCTGTAACGACTCCAGCACCTCCTCTACCGCCTGATAAAACTCAGCTTGCGCTGGGCTGGTCTTTTTGAGTTTGGTGATGGTGTTATGAATATACGTCACAATATTTTCCTTGTTATTTTTACTACCATTTTGTTCAGGAGACCATTGCTGGTTGAGACCCGCAGCTATTGGAATATGGATGGGCTTTTCGGTCAATGCCGAGGAGGTATTTAAAGCGGAATTTTTTGAAATTTTTTTCATAAAACACTCCATAATTCCGCTTTTACCACCTTGGCTAAGCCAGTTATAAGACTAAAGTCGACTGGCCAAGTTCTATCTTACACCGACTATTTATGGTGATGGTGGTAAAATCGGCACTTTTTATTAATAAGGCGCATTATGAAACCGATCACGCTCTTGGTGGGCTCCACGTTAGGCGCAGCCGAAGATCTTGCTGAAGAGATAGCTGAGATCTTACAAGCAAATAGTTATCACCCAGTTATTCACACTTCTCCCCAAGTTGATCACATCTTGATCAAGCCCAGTCCTCTTCTATTATTGATCTGTTCTACCCATGGCGCTGGCGATCTGCCGGAAAATATTCAACCCTTTTATAATGACTTACTAAAGCAAGCACCTGACTTAAGCGCTGTATCCTATTTGGCGATAGGATTAGGAGACACCAGTTACGAAGATTTCTGCCAAGCCATAGTTACATTGGATCTTCAGCTTAATAAATTAGGCGCTAAGCGCTTAGCCGATCCGTTAAAGATAGACGTTAGCCGGGCGGATCCCCCCGAAGTGATCGCTAAAACTTGGCTCGATCGGTGGCTCGCTCAGCAATAGATCATAAACCTAGCTAAGAAAAGGGGATCTCAACACCCGCAGATCCCTGGCTGCAAATAATTTCTTCCACCAAGTTATCAACAGATCTCTCCCCAAGTTATCTCTTACTATTTACGTACAGCATGTATTAGTATGTGAATAACTACGGTTAGATCCGGTGTTAAACCTATAGTTATCCTCTTAACTAAATATTTCACTACCCTGCCCTGTGCATAACTAGGCTAGTTACCCACGGGTCCAAGGGGATCTAACTAAAGGTTGTACACAGCTATGGATCGCACTTAAGTTTATGATCTTTATGATCAAAAATGGCTTACTCACAGATAAGTCGATCCTTAGTAGTAGTCATAACAGAAGAGATCTCTAGAGATCTAAGATCTATTAAGCACAGCAAAGATCCTCTCGATCGCATTTCCATCTCGCTCGGAAAACAGCTAAAATGATCACCCTTCGGGATCCTTACATCTGTTGTTTCAAGAGTATTTGTTATGCACTATGAAGAATTGTTTGATGTCATCGTGGTTGGCGGTGGCCATGCTGGTACCGAAGCTGCTGCTGCTGCCGCTCGTATGGGGGCAAATACCCTCTTATTGACCCATAACATTGATACCTTGGGCCAGATGTCATGTAATCCCGCCATTGGTGGTATCGGCAAAGGCCATTTAGTTAAAGAGATCGACGCCTTAGGCGGGATCATGGCTATGGCTGCCGATAACGCCGGCATTCAATTTCGCACCCTCAATGCCTCTAAAGGACCTGCGGTAAGAGCCACTCGTGCTCAAGCGGATCGCCAACTCTATCGCCAAGCTGTTCGCACTCGTTTAGAAAATCAGCCCAATTTAAAGATCTTCCAACAAGCCTGTGATGATTTGATCTTGGAAGGAGATACCGTAGTTGGCGTCATCACTCAAACGGGTTTGCGCTTTAGAGCTAAGACAGTGGTATTAACCGTAGGCACTTTCCTCAATGGCTTGATTCATATCGGTATGGATCATTACAAAGGTGGCCGAGCAGGCGATCCGCCTTCGGTCGCGTTAGCACAACGCTTACGTGAGTTACCACTGCGAATTGATAGGCTTAAAACCGGTACTCCACCCCGCATTGATGCCAATAGCGTCGATTTTTCGGTGATGCAAACTCAGCCCGGTGATAACCCTACTCCCGTATTTTCTTTTATCGGTAGCCGTGACGATCAGCCCCGACAAATTCCTTGTTACATCACCCATACCAATGAAAAAACCCATGATGTTATCCGTAAAAACTTAGATCGTAGCCCCATGTATGCGGGTGTGATTGAAGGTATAGGCCCGCGCTATTGCCCCTCAATCGAAGATAAGATCATGCGCTTTGCTGATAAAACCTCGCACCAGATTTTTGTTGAACCTGAGGGGCTAACCAGTACCGAGCTTTACCCCAATGGTATTTCAACTAGCCTGCCCTTTGATGTACAGCTACAAATTGTGCGATCCATCAAAGGCTTTGAAAATGCCCATATCATGCGCCCCGGTTATGCCATTGAATACGATTACTTCGATCCTCGGGATTTAAAAATAAACATGGAAAATAAGTGCTTACATAACTTATTTTTTGCCGGACAAATCAATGGCACCACCGGCTACGAAGAAGCAGCGGCTCAAGGGCTGTTAGCTGGCCTTAATGCCACCTTGCGCGCCTTTGGTAAAGAGTCTTGGTCGGCACGTCGTGATCAAGCTTACATGGGCGTGATGATGGACGATCTCTCCACACTCGGTACTAAAGAGCCTTATCGCATGTTTACTAGTCGTGCCGAATATCGTTTATTGCTTCGAGAAGACAACGCCGATGTGCGCTTAACCGAAGCCGGGCGTGAGCTGGGCTTAGTCGATGATCATCGTTGGGCATTGTTTTGTGAAAAAATGGAGCAGATCACTAGCGAAACGCAGCGCCTGCGTAGTAATTGGGTCAATCCTTTACACAGTTCGGCCGCCAATTTAAACGAATTGTTAAAAACACCCCTTAGCAAAGAGCACACCTTAGAAGAAGTTTTACGCCGCCCAGAGATGGATTATAAAACTTTGATGCAAGTCGAAGGCATAGGGCCTGGGGTGAGCAATCAACAAGCAGCAGAACAAGTTGAAATTCAAGTTAAATACGCCGGTTACATTGAGCGCCAAAAAAGCGAAATAGAAAAGCATTTGCGCAATGAACACACTCATTTGCCATTAGACTTGGATTATCAAGAAGTGCCTGGGCTTTCTAGTGAAGTGATAGTGAAGTTAAATTTAGCTAAGCCTGAAACCTTAGGGATTGCTTCGCGTACGCCTGGGGTAACGCCGGCGGCGATTTCGATTTTATTAGTTCACCTTAAAAAACGAGGTTTGCTGCGAAAGTCAGCATAATACGCCGGCCTATTTAGGATAAATAACAGCTGACATGAAACAACAACTTGTATCGACTCTAAATCGCTTATTGGCTGACACCGAGCTAGATGTAAACGAGCACCAGCGCGACCAGTTAGTGACCTTGGTTACCTTGCTCGATAAATGGAATAAAGCCTTTAATTTAACTTCGGTGCGCGAGCCAAACGCCATGGTGGGTCGTCATATTGTCGATAGCCTAGTTGTCAGTCCCTACCTAGAAGGACAACGTTTTATCGATGTGGGTACGGGCCCTGGTTTGCCGGGGTTGCCCTTAGCCATTATTAATCCCGATAAGGAATTTGTGCTGCTCGATAGTCTTGGCAAGCGGATTCGCTTTATTCGCATGGTCATTCATCATCTTGGACTGACCAACGTAAGCGCCGTAGAAAGTCGCGTTGAGGCCTATCAGCCTGAACAAAAGTTTGATGGTGTGCTAAGCCGAGCCTTTGCTTCTTTAGATGACATGGTAAGCTGGTGCGCGCATTTGCTCAGTGCAAAGGGGCGCTTCCTAGCATTGAAAGGCCAATATCCTGAGTCGGAATTACAAGTATTGCCTGAGCACTTGACCTTAGATAAGGTTTACCCCTTAATCGTGCCTGAGCAAGAAGGCGAGCGCCATTTGGTGGTGCTAAGCCAGCGCTTAGGCTGACATAGTCACGTACATGCTGTATTAAGATCTATCTTGCAAAACTTATTCGCATAAGACATAGCCGTCTTGTGCCAGCTAATAGAGGTGTTCGGTGGGAAAAGTCATCGCCATTGCCAACCAAAAAGGGGGCGTGGGTAAAACTACGACCTGTGTGAACTTGGCAGCCTCCATGGCTGCAACCAAGCGCAAGGTATTGGTGATAGATCTGGATCCGCAAGGTAACGCCACCATGGCCAGCGGTATCGATAAATACCAAGTGCTCAATACCGCCTATGAATTACTCGTCGATGAGCTGCCCTTTGAGCAGGTAGTCGAGCGTGAAACTAGCGGCGGTTATGACTTAATTGCCGGTAATGGTGATGTAACGGCCGCCGAAATTAAGCTAATGGAAGTGTTTGCCAGAGAAGTTCGCTTGCGTACGGCGCTCTCTGGCGTTCGTGATTACTACGATTATATTTTTATTGATTGCCCGCCTTCTCTGAACTTGCTTACCGTGAATGCCATGTCTGCTGCTGACTCGGTGTTAGTGCCGATGCAGTGTGAATATTTTGCACTGGAGGGATTAACTGCCCTAGTGGACACTATCAGTAAACTAGCGGCGGTGGTGAATCCGGACTTAAAAATCGAGGGCATTTTACGCACCATGTACGATCACCGTAATCGCTTATCGAGTGATGTATCAGACCAACTAAAATCTCATTTTGGCGATAAAGTGTATCGCACCGTGATCCCGCGCAATGTGCGCCTTGCCGAAGCGCCCAGCTTTGGCCAACCAGCCATGTATTACGATAAATCTTCATTAGGCGCTAAGGCTTACCTCGCCTTAGCCGGAGAAATTTTGCGCCGTGAAGAACTTTCTGCAGACTCTAGTGAAACTTCGGAACAATTAGTATGAATATGAAACGACGCGGTTTGGGCAAAGGCTTAGATGCGTTGCTCAGCACCAGTTCGGCTGCCAATGTGCGCCAACAGCACGCCGATACCCACTCTGAGCTTGGCGCTAACGATCAGTTACAAAACTTAAGCCTCAACCAGTTGCGTCCAGGTAAGTACCAGCCACGCCGAGATATGTCGCAGGTCGCACTCGAAGAATTGGCTACTTCCATCCGCCAACAAGGCATTATTCAGCCCATTATTGTGCGCCCTATTACGCAAGGTGGTTATGAAATATTAGCCGGTGAGCGGCGCTGGCGAGCCGCGCGTATTGCCGGCCTTAGTCATGTGCCTTGTCTGGTAAAAGAGGTGGCAGACCAAGAGGCCATGGCGATTGGCCTGATTGAGAACATTCAGCGCGAGGACTTAAACGTGATTGAAGAGTCTCGTGCTTTATCGCGTTTAATTGAAGAATTTGGCTTTACTCACTTATCAGTAGCAGAGGCCGTAGGTAAGAGTCGTAGTGCAGTTTCTAACTTGCTGCGCTTGGCGCAATTGAATGACGAAGTGAAGCAATTAGTTGAACATGGCTCCCTAGAAATGGGCCATGCCCGCGCTTTGTTAGGCATTAGTGGCGAGCTGCAAACTGAATTAGCACGCTTAGTTGCGCAAAAAGGTCTCACCGTTCGCGAAACTGAGCGCTTAGTTAAACAAAGTCAAAACCCGAAAAAAGAGCCGATTGTTCAGCCTAGATCCTTGTTAATGAGCCAACTTGAACAAGAAATAGGGCTCAAACTAGGTGCAAAGGTAGAAATTAAGTCCACTAATAAGGACCAAGGTAAGCTGGTTATCTCTTATAACTCATTGAATGAGTTGGATAAAATCAGCCATTTCTTCGGAATAAATGACGAGCCAGACGTATAAGTTAATGGATGTAAACAAACAGTTAACATCCATGAGTAATGGCTAAATACGGCCAGTAAAGCTAGTAAAATAAGGCGCTTACTGCAATTGCATTTATACCAAGCACGGGTATAATTTGACCTGCTTTTTTGGGGCTTAACTGAAACACCTCGGTGTAGGCAGTTAGCCCCTAACTGTATCAGGAGTGTTTGTGAGCCAAATGAGTCAGCACCTGAGCGACAAGCAAGTGGCGCTGGTGAGTTTGTGTTGCCAATTACTTCTGGTAGTGGCCGTAGCCACCCTGTTCTTTTATTTACAGGGTGAGGCCGCTGCTCGTTCTGCCCTTATGGGGGGCGGAATCTACTGGGTTCCCCAATGTTTGTTTAGCGTGCGAGTGTTTGCTTTTAAAGCCAAGCATACGACGCCAAATAGCGTACTGGCGGACTTTTACAGCGGGGCTGGGATTAAGTTTGGCAGCACTATCTTGTTGTTCACGGTAGCGCTCAAATTTATGGATGTGCTTCATGCACCTCTGTTTATGGCTTACATCACAGCATTGCTGATGCAGTGGATTGTTTCGTTCACTCTCAACAACCGTTACTAGGAAAACACATGGCTGCAACAGGAGATGTCTTAACTTCCCAAGGTTATATCTCACACCACCTGACTCATTTACAGGTTGGTTCGGGTTTTTGGGCGTTAAATATCGATTCTTTGCTTGTTTCCGTTGTCCTGGGAATGCTGTTCTTGTGGCTATTCCACAAGGTTGCTACTCGTGCAACCAGTGGTGTGCCAGGCAAGTTGCAATGTGCAGTTGAGCTGTTAGTAGGCTTTGTAGATGGTGCCGTTAAAGACGTCTTCCATGCAAAAAATAAGTTAGTGGCTCCGTTGGCGCTAACCATTTTTGTTTGGGTATTTTTGATGAACTTAATGGACTTACTACCCGTCGACTTACTACCTTACGGCGCACAATTGCTCGGTGTTCCTTACCTGAGGGTTGTTCCTTCCGCCGATGTTAACATCACCATGTCCATGGCGATTGGTGTGTTCTTTTTGATAATTATTTTTAGTATCAGAGAGAAAGGCGTGTCTGGCTTTGTTAAAGAGCTGACACTGCAACCACTAAATCACTGGTCAATGATCCCTGTTAACTTGGTGCTTGAGACTGTATCACTGGTCGCTAAGCCTATCTCACTAGGTTTACGACTGTTCGGTAACATGTATGCGGGTGAGATGATTTTCATCTTAATCGCAGGTCTGTTGCCATGGTGGTCTCAATGGGCCCTTAATGTGCCTTGGGCGATTTTCCATATCCTGATAATCACCTTGCAGGCTTTCATCTTCATGATCTTAACCGTTGTTTACTTATCAATGGCGTCTGAAGAGCATTAATAACAAAGATAACAATACTTTAACAAGCAGTCGTTTAAACCGCTAATAATTGGAGAATAAAAATGGAAATTATCTACATCGCCGCCGCCGTTATGCTGGGCTTCGCCGCAATCGCTGCATCTATCGGTATTTCTATGCTGGGTGGTAAGTTCATGGAAAGTGCTGCTCGCCAGCCTGACATGTTGCCTGCTCTGCGTACTAACTTCTTTATCGTTGTAGGTCTGGTTGATGCTATCCCAATGATCACTGTAGGTATGGCTTTGTATCTGATTTTCGCCGTTGCTGCTTAATGCCACGCTTGATCAATCAGTCTGTTAACTATTTTAAAGGAGAGTTGCGATGAATATGAACGCAACAATCCTCGGTCAAACGGTCGCCTTTATAGTCTTCGTTTGGTTTTGTATGAAGTATGTATGGCCCCCGCTTATGGGTGCTATCGAAGCTCGTCAGAAAGAAATCGCCGAAGGATTATCTTCAGCGGAGCGTGCCAAGAAAGATTTGGCTCTGGCGCAAGATCATGCAACCGAACAGCTGAAAGAAGCTAAGCTGCAGTCTGCTCAAATTGTTGAGTTGGCTAATAAGCGCAAAGCTCAGATCGTCGAGGATGCTACACGTGAAGCACAAGCTGAACGTGAGAAAATATTGACACAGGCTCACGCTGAAGTTGAAGCCGAACGCAATCGTGTCAAAGAGGAACTGCGCAAGCAGGTTGCTGCTCTTGCCTTGGTAGGTGCAGAAAGAATCCTCGAGCGTCAAATTGATGCCGCTGCTAATAGCGACATTGTTGAGAAAGTAGTAGCTGAACTGTAAGGGATAGAGAGCTATGGACATGATTACCATTGCTCGCCCCTATGCCAAAGCAGCTTTCGATTTTGCCGTTGAGAAAAAAGCGGTTGATAAATGGTTAACTATGCTGGGTTTTGCTGCGCAAGTAGCAAGCGATCCGCAAGTAGAAGACCTTATCAATAGCAATCTGAACGCGGAAAAGATGGCCGACTTATTTTTGGCTGTCTGTGGCGATCAGCTCGATGAGCAAGGCCAAAACCTAATAAAGGTAATGGCCGTAAACGGACGCTTGAGTGTGTTGCCTGCAGTGGTCTTAGAATTTGCCTCCTTAAAGGCAGAGTTAGACCGGGAAGTAGAAGCCGAAGTGGTGTCTGCTGCCAAACTGACTAAGCAACAAATGGCCAAGATTCAGGCCTCACTTGAAAAGCGCTTAGATCGCAAAGTGAAGCTGAATTGCAGTGTCGATAAAGCACTTATGGCTGGCATTATTATTAAAGCTGGTGACTTGGTTATCGACGGAAGTGTTCGGGGCAGGCTGTCCCGCTTGGCTGAAACGCTGCAATCTTGATTGGGGAATAGAGCATGCAACTGAATTCAACTGAAATTGCCGAGCTGATTAAACAGCGTATCGAGCAATTCAACGTTGTCAGTGAAGCACGAAACGAAGGTACTATCGTCTCTGTAAGTGACGGTATTATCCGTGTTCACGGCCTTGCTGATATCATGCAAGGTGAAATGATCGAATTGCCAGGTGGTTTGTACGCCTTGGCATTGAACTTAGAGCGTGACTCCGTCGGTGCCGTGGTAATGGGTCCTTATACGGATCTAGCCGAAGGCATGAAAGTACGCTCTACCGGCCGTATTCTGGAAGTTCCAGTAGGTCGTAATCTATTGGGTCGTGTGGTTAACACCTTGGGTGAGCCCATCGACGGTAAAGGCGCCATTGTTGCCGATACTTTTTCACCAGTAGAAATGATTGCACCAGGTGTTATCGACCGTCAATCGGTAGATGAGCCACTGCAAACTGGTTATAAAGCCGTTGATGCCATGATCCCTGTAGGTCGTGGTCAGCGTGAGCTGATCATCGGTGACCGTCAGGTAGGTAAAACTGCCTTAGCCGTTGATGCCATCATCAACCAAAAAGACTCCGGCGTTAAGTGTGTGTACGTGGCTATCGGCCAAAAAGCGTCCACTATCTCTAACGTAGTTCGCAAGTTAGAAGAGCATGGCGCACTGGCCAACACTATCGTAGTAGTGGCTTCTGCTTCTGAGTCTGCAGCACTGCAGTACTTGGCGCCTTACTCTGGTTGCGCCATGGGTGAATTCTTCCGCGACCGCGGTGAAGATGCGCTGATCGTATACGATGACTTGTCTAAACAAGCCGTTGCTTATCGTCAGATTTCTTTGCTGTTACGTCGTCCGCCAGGTCGTGAAGCTTATCCGGGTGACGTTTTCTACTTGCACTCCCGTTTGCTTGAGCGTGCCTCTCGCGTATCGGTTGAGTATGTAGAGCGCTTCACTAAGGGTGAAGTGACAGGTAAAACCGGTTCTTTGACCGCGTTGCCTATCATTGAAACTCAAGCGGGTGACGTATCGGCGTTTGTACCGACCAACGTAATCTCGATTACTGATGGTCAGATTTTCTTGACTACAGAGCTGTTTAACTCCGGCATTCGCCCGGCAGTTGACCCAGGTATCTCTGTATCTCGAGTAGGTGGTGCGGCTCAAACTAAGCTTATCAAAAAGGTTTCAGGTGGTATTCGTACTGCTTTGGCTCAGTATCGTGAACTGGCCGCCTTTGCTCAATTCTCTTCTGACCTAGATGCCGCTACGCGCAAGCAGCTGGATCACGGCCAGAAAGTAACTGAGTTGATGAAGCAAAAGCAGTACCGTCCTATGTCAGTTGCTGAGCAAGGTTTAGTCTTGTTTGCTGCTGAAAACGGCTATTTAGACGATGTTGAGTTAAGCCAAATCACTACGTTTGAAGCTGCCCTGCTCGCTTATGCCAGTTCAGAACATGCTGCCACCATGGCAGACATCAACCAGAAAGCCGACTACAACAAAGATGTTGTGGCTCAGCTATCTGCGTTGCTGGATAGCTTTAAAGCTACCCAGTCCTGGTAACCATGTGGCAGCGTTTGCTGCCACCTGAATTGGAGAAGCGACATGGCCGGCGCAAAAGAAATACGTAGCAAGATCGGGAGTGTTAAAAACACTCAAAAGATCACCAGCGCTATGGAGATGGTGGCCGCCTCTAAAATGCGCAGAGCGCAAGAGAGAATGGACCACAGCCGCCCATACGCTGAAACCATACGCAAGGTGATCGGTAACGTCGCGCAAGGGAACTTGGAATACAAGCACCCCTATATGGAAGACCGTGAGGTTAAGCGCGTTGGGTTTATTATTATCTCAACCGACCGTGGCCTATGTGGTGGTTTGAACATTAACTTGTTCAAAAAAGCCATGACCGACATGAAAGCATGGTCCGATAAAGGCGTAGACATTGATCTAGGCTTGATCGGCGGTAAAGCGGTGAGTTTCTTTAACCGCTACGGCGGCAAAGTCATTGCCTCAAAGAGTGGCTTGGGTGATAACCCATCCCTTAGCGAGTTAATTGGCTCTGTCACCGTCATGCTTGAGGCGTACAACTCGGGTGAGATAGATAGACTGTTTTTGGTGTACAACAAGTTTGAAAACACCATGATACAGGCACCCACAATCGATCAACTGTTGCCCTTACCCGCAGCGGAAGAAAACGTGGCCAGCCACAGCTGGGACTACATATACGAACCAAGTCCTAAAGTGCTGTTAGATAAGCTACTGGTACGCTTTGTGGAAGCACAAGTGTATCAAGGTGTGGTAGAAAACCTCGCCAGTGAGCAGGCTGCACGCATGGTGGCAATGAAAGCCGCCACCGATAACGCCGGTGACTTAATCGACGAATTGCAATTGGTGTATAACAAAGCCCGTCAGGCGGCGATTACCCAAGAGCTGAGCGAGATAGTGGCTGGTGCCGGTGCCGTATAAGGCAAGGGTATTCAAAGGTTTAGAGGATTTGACATGAGTAAGGGTATCATAGTCCAAATCATCGGCGCCGTAGTAGACGTGGAATTTCCGCAAGATGCGGTTCCTCGCGTGTATGAAGCGCTGAAGATCACGACTGAAGGCCAAAGCCAGGGCATCGTTCTGGAAGTGCAGCAGCAAATCGGCGGTGGCGTTGTACGTTGTATCGTCATGGGTTCTTCCGACGGTTTACGCCGTGGTTTAGAAATCGAGCGCACCAACAACCCAATCGAAGTACCGGTCGGTACTCAGACTTTGGGTCGTATTATGGACGTGCTGGGTAACCCTATCGATGAGAAAGGTCCGATTGGCGAAGAAGAGCGTTGGTCTATCCACCGTTCTGCGCCTAGCTACGAAGAGCAGTCAAACAGCTCTGAGTTGCTCGAGACTGGCATCAAGGTTATCGACTTAGTTTGTCCGTTTGCTAAAGGCGGTAAAGTCGGTCTGTTCGGTGGTGCCGGTGTTGGTAAAACCGTAAACATGATGGAGCTTATCCGTAACATCGCGATTGAGCACAGTGGTTTCTCTGTGTTTGCCGGTGTAGGTGAGCGTACTCGTGAAGGTAACGACTTCTACCACGAAATGACCGACTCTAACGTTATCGATAAAGTATCGTTAGTGTACGGCCAGATGAACGAGCCACCAGGAAACCGTTTGCGTGTAGCACTGACCGGTTTGACCATGGCGGAAAAATTCCGTGATGAAGGCCGTGACGTACTGTTCTTCGTCGATAACATCTATCGCTATACCTTGGCCGGTACTGAAGTATCTGCACTGCTGGGCCGTATGCCTTCAGCAGTAGGTTATCAGCCAACACTGGCTGAAGAGATGGGGATTTTGCAAGAGCGTATTACCTCTACTAAGACGGGTTCTATTACGTCAGTACAAGCGGTATACGTACCTGCGGATGACTTAACGGATCCATCACCTGCTACTACCTTTGCTCACTTAGATGCAACTGTAGTATTGAGCCGCCAGATTGCTGCTTTGGGTATTTACCCTGCCGTTGATCCATTGGACTCAACCAGCCGTCAGCTGGACCCGCAGGTAGTAGGTGAAGAGCACTATACTGTTGCTCGTGGCGTACAGACTGTATTACAGCGCTATAAAGAGCTGAAAGACATCATCGCCATCTTGGGTATGGATGAGCTGTCAGAAGACGACAAGCAAACCGTATCTCGCGCCCGTAAAATTGAGCGTTTCCTGTCTCAGCCTTTCTTCGTGGCAGAAGTATTTACCGGTGCTCCGGGCAAGTACGTGTCACTGAAAGATACCATTAGTGGTTTTAAAGGTATCTTAGACGGTGATTACGACTCGCTGCCAGAGCAGGCGTTCTACATGGTTGGTTCAATCGACGAAGCCGTCGAGAAAGCCAAGAAACTGTAAGCCGCGAAGGAGAACCTGATGAGCAATTTTCGCTTTCATCTCGACATTGTTAGTGCCGAAGAGCGTTTGTTCTCTGGCATTGTGCAAGCGGTGACAGTTTCCGGCTCTGAGGGTGAATTGGGGATCCGTTATGGACATGCCCCCTTGTTGACCTCGATTCGTCCAGGCTTAGTGCAATATGTTACTGAGTCTGGTCAACAAGAAGTTCTGTATATTTCTGGCGGTATGCTAGAAGTGCAGAACAGCAGTGTTAAGGTTTTAGCTGACACTGCTATTCGCGCCCAAGACTTGGATAAAGCCAAGGCCGAGGAAGCTAAACGCGCGGCAGAAGCTAAGTTGCATAGCTCCGCAAAAGATGTGGATTATGCCGAAGCGGCCGCCGATTTGGCTCGCGCTGTGGCAAAACTGCGCGTGTTGCAGTTGCTAAAAAGATAAGGTGCAGTTTATTTGCGCCTAAAAAAGCGGCCTTAGGGTCGCTTTTTTTTTATAATTTAATATAAAGTGAGATGTGAGGAGTGAAGCGTGAGAGAGAAGCCGGTTATGTATTTACTCCTCACTCCTTACTACTTACGTCTCACATAAGGTAATTCATTCTCATGACGACACAGGCTGTAATTCTAGCGGCGGGTAAAGGCACTCGCATGCGTTCTTCTTTACCTAAGGTGCTGCACCCTATTGCGGCTAAGCCCATGGTCAGCCATGTGCTAGCGGCGGCACATGCCTGTGCAGTAGACGGTATTCATTTAGTATATGGCCACGGCGCCGAGCAACTTAAAGCGCGCATTACCGATGCCAATGTAAGCTGGGTTCATCAACAGGAACAACTGGGTACCGGTCATGCGGTAGCGGTAGCGCTACCCGACATCCATGACACTGATGATGTCTTGGTTTTATATGGTGATACGCCGCTATTACAGCCAGATACCCTAAAGGCCTTACTGGCCGCCAAACCAAAGGGCGGCGTAGGCTTGCTGACGGTTAAGCTAGATAATCCCACCGGTTATGGTCGTATAGTGCGCGATAACGGCAAGGTAGTAGGCATAGTCGAGCAAAAAGATGCCAACGCCGAACAACTACTGATTAATGAAGTAAATACCGGCGTGCTGGTGGCCGAAGCGGGTTTACTGAAGCGCTGGTTGAGCGCCTTAAATAACAATAATGCTCAAGGTGAATACTACCTGACCGACATCTTCGCCATGGCCCATGCTGATGGTTGCGAGATTGCCACCGTGCATCCTGCCTCCACTGCCGAAGTAGAAGGCGCCAACGATCGATTGCAATTGGCCGGTTTGGAGCGCGCCTATCAGAAGATGCAGGCCGAGCGCTTGATGCGTGAAGGCGTTACCCTATTGGATCCAGCCCGTTTTGACTTGCGCGGCGAGCTCACCGTCGGCGAAGAAGTGACTATCGATGTGAACGTGATCATCGAAGGTAAGGTCACCTTAGGTAATCGCGTGCACCTAGGCGCCGGTGCCATCCTTAAAGACTGCGTGATTAAGGATGACGCCATCGTTAAGCCCTACTCTATTATTGAGCAAGCCCAGCTCGGTAGCGCCAGCTCCGCCGGCCCCTTCGCCCGCCTGCGCCCAGGTGCGATATTGGGCGACGATACTCATGTAGGAAATTTTGTAGAAATAAAAAAAGCGCGGTTAGGCAACGGCTCCAAGGCCGGCCATTTAAGCTACTTAGGTGACGCCGAGATTGGCGCGGGCGTAAATATTGGTGCCGGTACCATTACCTGTAACTACGATGGCGTAAATAAGTTTCAAACTATCATCGAAGATGGCGTATTCGTCGGCTCCGATACCCAGTTAGTAGCACCGGTGCGCATCGGTAAAAATGCCACCTTAGGGGCTGGCTCTACGGTGACCAAAGACGTTGCCGCCGATGAGCTGGTAATCACACGTGTGGCGCAGCGCCACATTAAAAACTGGCCACGCCCTACTAAAAAATAGTATTAATTGGTGGTGAGGGATGAGAGGTAAGGCGAGAGGATTAACCTCCCAATCGCCCTATTTTCTACCTCATTCCTTACCGTTTCCCTTTGCTATTGTGCGCACATTTTCCTTGCGCGCTTTTCTTTTACTCTGGTAAAATTTTCTTTCCATTCGACATATTCGCACTTTATGTCTCACGCTCCACTTCATTATCACTCTGGCTTGCTTACCCTAGCGATACCGCCACCTTATCGTTATTGCTCAACCCTATAATTATGTCAGTAATGGGTAGCAACCCTGCCACTGGATTTCATTATATAAAGCATGCAATTAATTTTTTAGGGGATAGTCATGTGTGGCATAGTCGGCGCTGTAGCCCAGCGAGATGTAGCAGAAATATTGATTGAAGGTTTACGGCGCCTCGAATATCGCGGCTATGACTCGGCCGGGGTAGCTATTGTTAACGGCGAAGGCCAGTTACATAGGTTGCGTGAGCTAGGTAAGGTCCAAGCCTTGGCGGATGCGCTAGCCGCTCAACCGCTAAGCGGTGGCACTGGCATTGCTCATACTCGCTGGGCTACCCATGGTGAACCCTCCCAGCGTAATGCTCATCCCCATGTGTCGGACGACATAGTAGTAGTACATAACGGCATTATCGAAAATTACGAACGTCTACGTTCAGAGATGCAAGCCAAGGGCTATCACTTTAGCTCAGATACCGACACCGAAGTGATTGCTCACTTAGTGCATTATCACCGCCAGCACACCGACTCTTTACTTAGCGCCGTACAAGCCACGCTGAAAGCGCTGCGCGGCGCCTATGGTACCGTGGTTATGGATGCGAGAGATCCTGAGCTATTGGTGGTGGCCCGCTCTGGCTCACCGCTAGTGATTGGCTTAGGAGTAGGTGAAAACTTTATTGCCTCGGATCAGCTGGCGCTACTACCAGTGACCCGCCGCTTCTTGTATCTAGAAGAAGGTGATGTGGCTGAAGTGACCCGCCGTGAGGTGCGTGTCTTTGATGCGCAAGGGGTGAGCGTCGAGCGTAGCGAACTGCAGTCTGATGTTATGCATGATGCCGGTGATAAAGGTGAATATCGCCATCATATGCTGAAAGAAATTCACCAGCAGCCCAAGGCCATTACCGACACTTTAGAGGGTCGCCTTACCGATAGCGGCGTAGTGGTAGAAGCCTTCGGTAATAGCGCGCGCGGCATTTTTGAAAAAGTTGAACATATCCAGCTGATTGCTTGTGGCACCTCTTATCATGCAGGCATGGTGGCGCGTTATTGGTTTGAGGCACTGGCGGGTGTGGCTTGTGATATCGACATCGCTTCCGAATTTCGCTATCGCAAGTCAGTGATGCGGCCGAATAGTTTGATTATTACTCTTTCGCAAAGTGGCGAAACCGCCGATACGCTCGCGGCCTTGCGCTTAGCCAAAGAGCTTGGTTTTATGAGCAGCTTGGCTATTTGTAATGTGGCCAGCTCCTCGTTGGTGCGCGAATCAGAGCTCGCCTTTATGACTCGCGCCGGTGCCGAAATTGGCGTGGCATCTACTAAGGCGTTTACTACTCAATTAGCGGCTTTACTGATGTTAGTGATGGCTATGGGGCGTTGTCGTAATACCATGAGCGCCGAGACTGAATTAGAACTGCTACAGGCGCTGCGCGCCCTGCCCGGCCATTTGGCCGAAACTTTGGGCTTGGCGGATCAGATAGAAATGCTCGCGGAAGATTTTGTCGAAAAACAGCACAGTTTATTTTTGGGCCGTGGCGAGCAATACCCTATCGCCATGGAAGGTGCACTTAAGCTAAAAGAAATCTCCTATATTCATGCCGAAGCTTATGCCGCCGGCGAGCTAAAACACGGGCCGCTGGCGCTGATCGACGCCGAGATGCCCATTATCGTAATAGCGCCTGATAATGATTTATTAGAAAAGCTGAAATCTAACATCGAAGAAGTGCGCGCCCGAGGCGGCATCTTATATGTGTTTGCCGACCGAGCCGCTGACTTTAATAGTGCCGCCAATATGCAGGTGCTTCCAGTGCCCCATGTGCCGGCAGCTATCGCACCTATTGTCTATACGCTGCCGCTGCAGTTATTGTCTTATTATGTCGCTTTGATAAAAGGCACGGATGTGGATCAGCCTAGAAATCTTGCTAAATCAGTCACGGTCGAATAACGCTTTTAATAAAATAAATGCTTAACTTTTTATTTTTTGTATTTAGCTAATAATAAGGTGGCTAATACTAATAGTAATAATACCATCAGTAATAAAAAGTGGTAAAGATAGGTATAAGTATATAAATGTGATAAAGATCTATCGGCTACAACTAATAATTGTAATCGCTGCTTATCATTACCAAAGCTTAAAGGTTTACGACTAAAGTAGTGGCCTTCTATTTTTCCTTTAGTTTGTTTGCTCGTTATTATTTTATTAATTAAGTTACTATCTAGCTTTTCTTCTTTAAAAATCGGTCCTACGGGATGGTCGTCAAGTAAAAGTTGTAAACTTTTATCTGACGTGTCTTTTCCTAGTAAGCTTAACAGCGTTAAGTTATCGTTTAATATTAATCCGCCAAAAACACTTCCTACTACCATACCGGTGTGACTAGATAAGATGGGATAGCGCTGGATAATGGCGGTAAGTGCATTAGGATCAGGCGTTAAATTAACACTCGACCATTTATTAAAATAAGAAATATCGCCAATCGTGGAATTTAAGTCTGAACCCAGTAGATATAAAGGGGAGCTCATGTTAGCCCAGTATTTACCTTGGCGGCTAAGAACTAGTAAATCTAAGTATTCGCCATAGTTATGTTCTAAGGTATTGCTTAACATTGCTTTAGCGTCTTGGCGCTTATCTTCAATAATATAATTAGCCAGCTTAGGATTTTCAGCTAGGCTAGACAATAAGTTATCTAAGCCACTGAGATAGCTTTCTAGGCGGCTTTGGGCGTTGTTTTGTGTTTCTTGTAGCTGATAATCAATACTACTTTTCATCACGCTGTGAGTGCTTTGCCATGCTAAAAATAACATTATAAAAGCGAGAGCGAATAATATCGGTAATAAGATAACTAAGCTCAGCTTTAACTTGGCTCGCTGGCGCTGGTAATTAGTTTGAGTAGCGAAAGGCATGGCTTTTAAAACGCTCCAGTGCGGCAGGTGAAGTATGTTGGTCGATAAGGACAAAGTCGCCATTATAAACTTGTGGCACCGCCTCTTTTTTTCCTAACTGATCAAGCATTATGGCTTCGGCAATGGCTATGCCATTATCGTCATTCATCCGCATCACGGTAAGATCTAACTCTCCTGCGACTAGCGCTGCTAGCTCATCGCTACCGCCTCCCCAGCCATTTATAATAGTGTTCTCTTGTTTACCCATAGCCTTAAGTGCTTTTGCAGCTGCCAGTGCTATATCTGTGGTACAAGCATAAATAAGGTTAATATTTGGTTTAGCAGTGAGCGCTTCAAATATCGCCTGTTTTGTTTTTTCAGGCTTTACGTCTGTGTAAAAGGCTTGGCTTAAGCTTATATTATCTTCTTTTTGGTTAAGTTGGATAAAAGAGTCGCCTCTTACTCGGCTAATATAGCCTCGAGTTCCATAAAGCATTAAGTAGTTCGCTTGGCCACCGGTCATTTCTTTCATTTTTCTTTGCAGCAGTTGTGTGCCTTGCTCATGATCAAAGCCTACATAAAAGAAAGGCTGCTTAGCGCCGAGATGCTTTAATGGCGTAGTAATATTCATAACTATTATTTTGGGTTTATCTCGGGTAAGCAATTTATCCAGTAAGATCGCTTCTCGCGCCGTGTTAAGAGTGAGTATCAAATAATCGGGATCACTTTGCAGAGCGTTTGCTAGTAACTGCTCTTGCTCACGGGTGTGGGTAGCGGGTAAAGATGAATAGTTTTGTAAGCTAAAGCTCACACCCAGCTCGGTTAGGCGTTTGCTTAGGCTTTGTTGGTTACGGCTCCAATAGTCAGATACTTGTTGATCTGGCGTTAATAGAGCAATACGCAATGGCTTAGCTAGCTTCTTAGTTGAAGGCTGTACCTCTTGCCTAACGCGTTTAGCAAAGGCTTTCGATAATGCCTGTTGCTCGGGGTGCAAGGTTAAGTACTCCTGCAATGACCAGTATTCTAAGTGATTAGCCGCCACACTTTGACTTAAAAAAAGCAATAAGTAGCCGCTAAGCAGTATCAAATTTTTAGTTAGCATAAAAATGGCTCTGTGAGGCAACAAAGCACGCAGTGCTGTTATCGCTCCTTAAGTTTTAAAAAATTATCGAAGAGTTAGCTGATATTTATTCTCTTTTGGGAGCTAGCCCCCTAGTTAAGCAAAACAACTATTTAGCTAATTCGAAATAGCATACATAATGGTAGTCTGCGCTGCTGCTCGCCAGACGCTTTTCTTTACTTCTATTGGTGTATTGCTATGACCATGTTTGAGAACCTCTTGATATTAATCTTGCTGGTAGCTGTTAGCTCATTTTTCTCTATTT